>CAYSWZ010000032.1:0-57699 GCA_964434945.1 uncultured bacterium
GTCGGAACCCACGCCATGGCGGAGCGCGCGGGCGACCGCGCCGTCGGAGAACCTGCCGATGCCGCTCTCCGGATCGGGCGTGATGTTGCGAGCCCGGAACTTCCCGGGCGGGATGTCCCAGGTGTGGCCGCCGCTCGAGGGCACGTCGGCGCCCGCCATGTTCGCGGTGACCTGCGTCGTGTCCCCGTGGCAGGAGGCGCAGTTCACGACGTCGCGCACGACGTAACGCCCGCGGGCGATCACCGTGGTGTCGGTGCTGGCCGCGATCGCCGGATACGGGGGGGGTGAACTTGAGATTCTGGCGCGAGGCGACGTACAGGGCGAAGCCGACGATCACGAGCAGCATCGATCCGGCCAGCGCGAGCGGGATCCTTCGCAGCAGGAGCGGTCCCTCCCGACCGGTGGAGAGCCGGGCCACGCGCGAGTCTCGCCCGCCGGCGGCCCGGAAGAGCGATCCGTTCGAGCGCAATCGAGGCGCCGGCCCGGTTGCGAGTCGCTCGCTACTCGAAACGCAGGGCTGCCGCCGAGGGTGGCAGCGAATCCGCCCGCACCGCCTCCGCGCCGAACCGGGCCGCGCGCTTGTCCGCGAATGCCGCGAGCCCTTCGCCCGAATCCGCCGACTCCCAGCACGCGGCCTGCGCCGCGAGTTCGGCGTCCAGGCACTCCGCCAGCGTGCGCGCCCGCGAGGCCCGGAGCGTGCGCTTCGCTTCCCGCACGCTGGTCACGGGTGCGGCCGCGAGTCGCGCGGCATACTCGCGCCACCGGGCGCCGAACTCGTTCGCCGGGAAGACGTGCTGGACGATCCCCAGCCGCAGCGCCTCGTCGGCGCCGATCAGCTCGCCGGTCCAGCACAGGTCGAGCGCCGCCGCCGTGCCGGCGAGGCGCGGCAGGTGATAGCTGCCGCCCCAGTCCGGGTGGAGCCCGATCCGGACGAACGTCTCGCCGAAGCGCGCTTCGCTCGAGGCCAGGCGCACGTCGCACGCGAGCGCCAGGTTCATGCCCGCGCCGGCCGCGACGCCGTTCACGGCTGCGAGCACCGGGATGTCGAACGCGGCCAGCCGCTCGACGATGTCGCGCCCGGTCTCGAGCAAGGGCGCCAGCTCGTCGAAGCCCGCGCCACGCTCCTTCAGCTCCACCATGTGCTGCACGTCGCCGCCCGAGCAGAACCCCTTCCCCGCGCCGGTGAGCACGAGCACGCGTACCGCCCGCTCCGTCGCGATGCGATCGAGCGCCTCGACCAGGCGCTCGCGCATGTCGCCGGCGAACGCGTTCAGTTTCTCGGGGCGGTTGAGCGTGATCGTCGCGACGCCGCCGGCACTCGCGAGCCGGATGGAGCCGTCGCCGCTCACACGCGCTCCACCAGCACCGCCATCCCCTGCCCGCCGCTCACGCACAGCGTCGCGATGCCGTAGCGCCCCCCCGTGCGGCCCAACTCGTGGACGAGTCCGACCAGGATGCGCGCGCCACTGCAGCCGGTCGGGTGCCCGAGGGCGATCCCGCCGCCGTTCGGGTTGAGCCGCTCGGGATCGAACTTGAGCTCGCGATCGCACGCCAGCACCTGCGACGCGAACGCCTCGTTCAACTCGATCACGTCCACCTGCGTGAGCGCCAGCGTGTGCCGCTCGAGCAGCCGGCGCACGGCGGGCACCGGCCCGAGTCCCATCCGCGCCGGGTCCACGCCCACGCTCACCGCACCGAGCAGTGCGGCCTGCGGCGTCACGCCGTGCGCCGCGACCGCGGCCTCGGAGAGCACCACCAGCGCGGCAGCGCCGTCGGTGATGGCGCTGGCGTTGCCGGCGGTGATGCTGCCGTCCTTCCGGAACACCGGGCGGAGCTTCGCCAGCTCCTCGAGGCTCGTGTCGCCACGGAAGTGCTCGTCACGTTCCACGACCGTCGCCCGCTTTCCCTCCCCCACGTTCACCGGCACGACCTCGGTGGCGAACCGGCCGCTCGCCCACGCGCGCGCGGCGCGCTGATTGCTGCGCATCGCGAAGGCGTCCTGTTCCTCGCGCGTGATCGCGTACTCGGTGGCCAGCGTCTCGCTCGTCTCTCCCATCAACTGGTCGCACAGCGGGCACAGGTACCCGTCCCGGTACATGGCGTCCACCAACGGTTCGTCGCCGAGCTTCTTGCCCCAGCGCACGTCGGCGGCGAGGTACGGGATGCTGGTCATGTGCTCGGTGCCGCCGGCGAGCACCACCTCGGCGTCGCCGAGACGGACGGCCTGCGCGGCGCTCACCACGGCCTGGAGCCCGCTCGCGCACGCCTTGTTGATCGTGAACGCGGGCACCGAGTCGGCGAGCCCCGAACGCCGCACCACCTGGCGCGCGAGGTTCGGGCCGTTGCCGGCCTGGCGCGCGTGGCCAAAGATCACTTCGTCCACGCGCTCGCGCGGCACCCGGCTCCGCTCGAGCGCGGCCGCGGCGGCGACGCCGCCCAGGTGCGCGGCGCTCGACGCCGCGAGCGAGCCGCCGAAATTGCCGATCGGCGTGCGCACCGCACCCGCGAGGTAGACCCGACGGCTCGGCATGCTCAGGTCCCCCGCACGTGCGGGATCAGTCTTCGCGACGCGGGCCGCGTGGCGGGCCGCTCGGGCGCGGGCCGGTGCTGCCCTCGCGGCGCGGTGGCGTCGGGCGCGGGCCGGACGCCCCGGGCGGTCGGTCGGGACGTGGCGTGAACGGCCGCGGGCTGCTCGAGCCGGGCGGGCGGTCGGGACGCGGCGTGAACGGCCGCGGGCTGCTCGAGCCGGGCGGCCGATCGGGTCGCGGCGTGAACGGTCGCGGGCTGCTCGAGCCGGGCGGCCGATCGGGACGCGGCGTGAACGGTCGCGGGCTGCTCGAGCCGGGCGGCCGATCGGGACGTGGCGTGAACGGCCGCGAAGGGCCGTCGCTCCGCGGCCCGCGGGACTCGCCCGCGCCGCCACCGGGCGTGAATCCACTCTTGCCCTCGTCCCGCGACGCGCGCTGCAACGCCTCGAATCCGCGCGTGGCGACGCGCTCAGTCTTCTTCTTCGTGAGCTTCCGCGAGCCGAACCCGGGACGCCCCGCGGCCTCGGCCTCGCCGGTCTTCCGGATCTGCTCGATCCTCGACGAGTCCTCGTCGGCATAGTCCTGGGCGAGCGCCTCCTCGAACGGCACCTCGGGCTCCGGCCCGCGCAGCACCACGAACCAGCCGTCGCCGTCCTCCACCTCGGCCATGCGACCGATCTCCTCGTCGGTCGGCGAGGTGGCGAAGCGCACGCCGCGCACGCGAAGTTCGTCGGCCCACGCGTCGAGGTCGTCGTCCATGAGCGCGAACGACACGCGCTGGTCCGGCGACAGCGGGAGTCCGTCGGCGTCGCGCGAGGCATGCAACGTGAGCCGCGCCGTCCCGGTTTCGAACTCGATCCAGTGCTCGCGCTCCTCGGCCATCTTGAAGCCGAGCGTGTCGTGGTAGAAGATCGCGCACGCCTCGAACATCCGCGCGTTCACGATGGCGTGCGACAGCCGCGGCCAGCGTCCGGACGGCACGGGCCTCCGGCGCTCGATCAGCTGGACGATGTTGCCCTCCGGATCGAGTACGCGCGCGATCCGGCAGTCCGGCGAGTCCTCGATCTTGCCCTCCGGCTCGACCCCGCGACTCTTGAGCAACGCCAGCCTCTCGGCCAGCGACGGGACGTCGAAGCCCAGCTCGATGCGGGGCGCCTCGCCGGCGGCGAGCGCGCGCAGCGCCAGCGCAGCGTCGCGCGTGCCGAACTGCACCCAGCGCGCCGAGGCCGCCACGGCCGACAGGCCGAGGCTCTTTTCGTAGAACTCCTGCTGCCGCGGCAGCTCGGGTGTGAACAGCACGACGATGCTCAATCGGCCCATGGCCGCGACCTCTCTTGCATATCGCTCGTCAAGCTCGCTCTCGCTGCGCTTGCTCGCATCGCCTCCGTCCGGCTCGCTGTCGCCGCGCTCGCTCGGATCACTGTCGTCACGCTCGGTTGCCTATCGCCCGCTTCTGCATTCGATCGACCCGCTCTCCCGTTCCCGTCGCCGGATTCGCTACTCGAGATTCAACCAGACGCTCTTGACCTGCGTGTATTCCTGGAGGCTCGCCTCGCCGAGGTCGCGCCCGAAGCCGGAGCCTTTCATGCCGCCGAACGGCATGCCGGGATCGTAGAAGTTGTACATGTTCACCCACACCGTGCCGGCAGCGAGTCGTCTCGCCACCGTATGCGCCTTCTTGAGATCCCGCGTCCACACCCCCGAAGCGAGCCCGTAGGGCACGTCGTTCGCCTTGGCCACCGCGTCGTCCACGCCGTCGAACGGGATCACGGCCAGCACCGGCCCGAAGATCTCCTCCTGCGCGACTTTCATGCGATTGTCGACGCCGGCCAGCACCGTGGCCTGCATGAACGCGCCCTTCCCGTTCACCGGCTGGCGCTGGCCGCCGGCGACGAGCTGCGCGCCCTCCTTCACGCCGGCCTCGACGTAGCCCATCACCTTGTCCAGTTGCGGCTTCGAAACCAGCGAGCCGAGCCGGGACTTGGGGTCGAGCGGGTCCGAGGGTTGCATCTTCTTCGCCCGCTCCGCCAGCCTGGCCACGAACTCGTCGTGGATGGGCTTCTCCACCAGCAGGCGCGAGCCCGCGGCGCACACCTCGCCCTTCCCATAGAAAATGCCGGCCGTCGCGCCGCGCAGTGCCGCGTCCAGGTCGGCGTCCGCGAACACGATGTTCGGCGACTTCCCGCCCAGCTCCAGCGTCAGTTTCTTGAGCGTGTCCGCGGCGGTGCGCATCAGGTGCTGGCCGACCTCGGTGGAACCCGTGAAGCTCAGCTTGTCCACCCCCGGATGCCGGACCAGCGCTTCGCCCGCGACGCGGCCCTTGCCGGAGACGACGTTGAAAACGCCCGGCGGGATACCGGCCTCGAGTGCCAGCTCGGCGATGCGGAGTGCGGTGAGTGGGGTCAGCTCCGCCGGCTTGATCACGATGGTGTTGCCCGCCGCCAGCGTGGGAGCCGCCTTCCAACCCACCATGATCATCGGGAAGTTCCACGGGATGATCGCGCCCACCACGCCGACCGGCTCGCGCAGCGTGTAGGTGAACCAGCCGGGGTTGACCGCGGTGGTGTCGCCGGTGAGCTTGGTGGCCCATCCCGAGAAGTAGTGGAAGCAGCGCGCCACCATGTCGACGTCCACGAAGCGCGATTCGAAGATGGGCTTGCCGTTGTCGAGCGTCTCGAGGCGCGCCAGCTCGTCCGCGTGCGCCAGCACGAGGTCGCCCAGCTTCCACAGCATGCGGGAACGCTCGATGGGCTTGAGTTTCGCCCACGGCCCCTCCAGCGCGGCGCGCGCGGCGCGGACGGCGCGGTCCACGTCCTCGGCTCCCGCCTCGGCGACGGTGGTGATCGGTTCCTCGGTGGCCGGGTTCACGGTGGTGAACGTGGCCCCGGAAACGGCGTCCACCGCCTCACCGTTGATGATGAGTCGTCCCGGCTTCACCGGGGCCAGCGTCTCGGACATCTCAATCCTCCACGGGGGCCGGGCCCCCGATGCGTACACGCTTGATCTGCTCGGCGTGATGGCGGTCGTGATCGGGAAGCCCCCACATCATGTCGCCGAACGCGTGCCCGCGCTGCCACACGTCGTCCGGTTGCGCCGGGACCTGGAACAGCCGTTGCAGGAGTTCCTCGCGGAGCGAATCGAGCCGGCGCACCGCCTCGTCCCAGGTATGCGCACGCAACGGGGCGAGGTGCGCCTCATTCACCGCGCCCATTTCGGGGTCCTCGATGCCGGCCCAGGTCCGCGGCTGGCCGGCGAGCGTGCGCGCGAACTCCTCGAGGCGAACGCGATCGCGCTCCGAAAGGTGCAGCACGATCTCGAACGGGCTCCACCTGCCCGGCGCGATCGGCCGCATGGCGGCGCCCGCGGGCAGGCCCTGGATCGCGGCCTTGACGCTGGCGCGCGCACGCTGGAGTTCGAACAGCAGGTGTTCGCGCGCGCTGGCCGCGGCGCGCTGCACCGCGAACGCCGGCTGCACCGGGACGGGCGCGCGCGGCGGCGTGCCGACCCGCTGCCGGGCGCGTTTCGCGGTCGGGACGGGGGCACGCTTCCGGGTCGCGCGCGCCGGCTTGCGTTTCGATCCGGCCCGGGCCGTGGTCGCCTTGCGTGCGACGGTCTTCCGCCGCGCGGCCTTGCCCGGCGCGCCCTTGCGGGCGGGCGGCGCGGCACGCTTCACGCCAGCGACGAGCCGGGGTTCACCCGCGCGCGGCTTCGCCTTACCACGCGTGGGGCGCGGCTTCCCGTCGCGCGACTTCGCCGCGCTCCGCTGCTTGCTGCCCTGCTTCGTCAGGCGTTTCGCTGCCGCGCGCGCCACGCGGATCCCCGTTCGGTCGGCCGACCCCGCGGAGGCCGGCTCCGTCTGATGTGTCGCCGGAGCCTCGGCTCCGGGTGGCTCCCGTCCGCGACGATCGCGGGTGCGGGACCCATCTCCTCAAGTTGCGACGGTACTCTCTGCTGCAGCGTATTCGTAGACCCCGCGACCGCTCTTCCTGCCGAGACGGCCGGCGGCGACATACTGCTCCATGAGCGGGCACGGCCGGAACTTCTCGCCCAGCGTCCGGTGGAGAAAGCGCAGGATCGACAACCGCGTGTCGAGCCCCACCAGGTCCACGAGCTCGAACGGGCCCATCGGGTGATTCAAGCCGAGTTTGAGCGCCTTGTCGATGTCGGCCGCGCTCGCGACGCCCTCCTGCAGCATGTAGAACGCCTCGTTCCCGATCATGGCGTTGATACGGCTGGTCACGAAACCGGGCGATTCGCGCACGGTGACGCATTCCTTGCCCATGCGACGGCCCACTTCCTCGCAACTCTGGAGCGTGGGTGCGCTGGTCTCGAGCGCACGCACGATCTCGAGCAGCTTCATGCGGTGCACCGGATTGAAGAAGTGGAGCCCCACGACCTGTGGCGCGCGCCGGGTGGCGGCGGCCATCTCGGTGATGCTGAGCGACGACGTGTTGGAGGCCAGGATCGCGTGTGCCGGCGCCATGCGGTCGAGCTGGGCGAACAATTCGAGCTTGAGCTCGATGCGCTCCGGCACGGCCTCGATCACGAGGTCCGCGCCGCGCGCAGCCTCGTCCAGGGAGGGGACCGCGTGCAGGCGCTTGCGCGCGTCGAGGGCGTCGCCATCGCTGATCCGGCCCGTGGCCACGCCCCTCTCGAGCAGGGCGCTGATGTCGTTCATGGCCTTCTCGAGCTGCTCGCGATGCGCGTCCTGGAGCACGGTCGCATAGCCGCCGAGCGCCGCGGCATAGGCGATGCCGCGACCCATGATGCCCGTGCCGACGACCGCGATGGACTGAATGCTCACGCCGTTCCCCCGGACCGACACACGAACTTCCACGCCAGGGGAAACACACCCGCGGCCAGCAGCGACTTGACGAGGTCTCCCGGGAGGAACGGAAGCAGGCCGGTCGACAGCAGCGCGCCGCCGGGCACGAAGCGGGCGAGCTGCGCCAGCCCGAGCGCGAAGATGACGACGCTGCCGGCGAGCATGCTGAGGAACATGGTGACGGGCTTCCGGTCCCATGCGCGCTCGGCGAGTGCGCCGGTCAATACCGCCGCGAACGGGAACGCGACGAGATACCCGCCCGTCGGACCCACGAGGTGGGCGAGGCCGGCGGCGCCGCCGGCGAAGAATGGCAGCCCGCACGCGCCCTCGAGCAGGTACAGGCACTGCGCCGCGAACGCGCGCCGCGCCCCGAGTACGGCGCCGCACAGCAGCACCGCGAACGTCTGCCCGGTGACGGTGACGGGTGTCCACGGGAGTCGGAGCTCGAGCTGGGCGGCGCCTGCGGTGAGGAGTGACGCGATCACGACGAGCAGGACGTTCCGGAGCGCGTCCGAACGCGGGACCGCGACGTCGGCGAGCGTGAGCGAACGGGCGACGGACATGGGCGGAGTCCTCGGCGGGTATCCGTGTCGGGAGCAATGCGTGGCCAGGCGCGATCCCGGTGTTCGAGGTCGCGGGGACGGGGCGCAGCAAGTTGGGCGGAGGATACCGGAGCGCGCGCGCGGGCGGCAATGGTGGTCGTCGCCCGCGCGGGCAGCGGCAAGTGCCCGACCAAGCGAAATGCCCACAAGGGCTTGGGGCGGCCGATCGGGGGTGTGCGGCCGGCGCGGACCATTCGGGCGGGCTCGGGCGAGCGTCTGCTCCCCCCCGTCCCGCTCCCGGGCGACCCGCGGCGCTGCCCCCCGCCCGCCCAATCTCCTCTTCGCAGTGTGGTAGGCGTGCCGGGGAGGAATGCTGCAGCCGAACCTGAATTCGAGTGCGGTGAGCGCGACACAATATCGAGCTTCGAAATCTGAAAGCTCTCGTGACTCGAACGGGCCACAGGTCGACGAGATCCACGCCCAGGCCGGCCCCGCGGAGCTCGGTCTCTTCGACATCAGGGGCCGCAGGATCCGGTCGCTGGTGAGCGAGGCGGCGGCGCCCGGGACTTGGCGGGTGCCGTGAGATGGCTGTGACGGAGGCGGAAGGACTGTCGCCGGCGGCGTCGACTTCGCCCGGCTTCGCGCGAACGGACAGCTCGTGCAGAGGACGTCCGTCGTCGCGCGATGATCCTGCGCACGGGCGACCGGCTCACCGTCGCCTTCGACTCCTTCGCATTGCATTGTGCAATTGCGGGCAGGATTTCGTGGGCGGGAGCCGGACGCGGGTTTTCCCACGATATACCCGCGGGGAGTCACCCGCGATCTTCGGCCGGCCCGGCTGCGCAATTCCTTTCCGGCCGTTCGATCGGCTTGGTACAATTTGGAGAGAACGCACGATGCCGTTCCTGATCGTGCGCACGTTCCCGATTTCAACGACCTTGTAGCGGGCTCGCGTGTTGGGGTGCAATGCCGCACCTCCACGGGAGGCGTGGGCCCGCTCTCCGTCGACCCACGCGCCGTGAGGATGAAGATTCCGCAGTGATCGCTCTGGCGACAATCCTCACGATCGGTAGCGTGTTGCGACGCGACGGACCGCGCCGGAGCCTCGGGGCATGAGGGCGGTCGCTCGCGCTGCAAGTGGCGCTCCGGCGGCGGATCGGCTCCGCATCGGTCTCCTGCTCCCAGTGCTTCTCGCCATCTGCATCGGCGCGGTTTCCGCCGGCACCGCCATTGCCGCCGGCACCTACTTCGTGAACGCCGGCGGCGCGTCCTGCTCGGACTCGGGTTCCGGGACGCAGGCGGATCCCTACTGCACGATTTCCGCGGCGCTGGCCGCGCACCACGCGGCCGGCGACTCGATCGTCGTGCTGCCCGGCGTTTACCGCGAGCAGGTGACGGTGCCGGACTCGGGCGTCCCGGGGAGCCCGATCGTGCTCCAGGCCAGGCCTTCGCCCGGCAGCCCGGTCGTGGTGGACGGCGCCGACGACTTCGCCGATCCCGCACTCTGGGACCTCCACTCGGGCGACACCTGGCTGGCGGCGAGCGTGACGTGGAATCCCAAGCAGGTGTTCGTGGACAGCGTCCGGCTCGCGCCGGCCGCCGGCGGGCCGGGCTCGCTCACGACGAACACGTTCGTCTGGGTGGCGGGCCAGGGCCTGTACGTGAACGTGGACGACTTCAATCCGGGGGACCATCACGCCGAGGTGGGCCGCCGGACGTTCGGCATCCTCGTCTCCGGACAGTCGTGGGTGACGATCGACGGCTTCACGGCCACGCGATGCGAGTACGCAGGTGTCGAGGTGACCGGCGCGTCGGACCACGTCACGGTCGCGCACGACGTGGCGAGCTTCTGCAAGGCCTACGGGATCCAGGTCGAGAGCTCCACGGCAGCGCTGGTCGACTCGAACGTGGCCTCGAACAATCTCTCGAGCGGTATCGCGCTCACGGCCGGTTCGACCGGCTGCACGCTCGAGGACAACGAATCGTACGGGAATCTCACGGCGAGCGTGTCCGCCGGCATGTATGTCTCCAACGCACCGGGGAACCTGATCCAGCGAAACCGGCTGCACGACAACGCGTATCACGGCATCGTGCTGACGGCGGGCTCCTCCGGCAATGTCCTGGTCCAGAACCGATCGTGGAAGAACGCGAATCACGGCTTCGAGGACATCTCGTCGACCGGGAACACGCACGTCGGCGACGTCGCCTACGGCAACGCGGCGTACGGGTTTGCCGTCGAGGGCAGTGCCACCGGCGCGTCGTTCGAAGACTGCGTCGCGACCGACAACGGCGGGGCGAGCCTGGAGGTGGACGCCAGCTCGACCTCGGGGTTGACCTCGAACGACAACCTGTTCTGGAAATCGGCCGGCGGAACGGTCGTCAAGTTCGGCGGCGTGAGCTTTCCGTCGGTTCCGGCGTACGCCACGGTGAGCGGCCAGGACACCCGCACGTTCCAGGCCGATCCCCTGTTCGCGAACCCCGCCGGCGGCGACTTCCTCCCGACGACCGGCTCCCCGCTGATCGATGCGGCCAACTCGGGCGTGCCGAGCTGGCCCGCGACCGATGCGGCCGGCAATGCTCGCGTGGACGACCCGGCGACGCCGAACTCCGGGCTCGGACCGGTCGCGTTCGCGGACCGTGGCGCGCTCGAGTTCCAGCCCCCTCCGCCCCCGCCTCCGCCGACCCACACGTTCTACGTCATCAACTCGAGCGCCTCGTGCTCGGACACGGGCCCGGGGAGCCCGGCCTCGCCCTACTGCACGATCTCGGCCGCGTTGGCCGCCCACCACGCCCCCGGTGATTCGATCGTGGTGTCGCCCGGGATCTACCGCGAGCAAGTGACGGTGCCCGCCTCCGGCGACCCGGGCAACCCGATCGTGCTCGAAGCGCAGAGTTCACCCGGGAGCCCGGTCGTACTGGACGGCGCGGACGACTTTGCCGACCCCGCGTTCTGGACATCGTTCGCGGGCAACGTGTGGCTCGCGGCGAGCGCGACGTGGAGCCCCGTGCAGGTGTTCGCGGACAGCACGAGACTCGCGCCGTCCACCGCCGACCCGGCGTCCTTGCCGGCGAGCAGCTTCGTCTCTGTCGCGGGCCAGGGCCTGTACGTGAACGTGGGCGGCGACAATCCCGGGAACCATCATGCCGAGGTGGGCCGTCGCTCGTACGGCATCTACCTCCCGGGACGATCGTGGGTGGTCGTCGACGGGTTCACGAGCACGCGCAGCGAGGCCGCGGGGATCGAGCTCACGAATCTCTCGAACAACGTCACCGCCACCGGCAACTCCGCCGTGTCCTCGGGCGGCTACGGTATCCAGGTGAACAATTGCGCGGCGTCCCTGATCGGCTCGAACCGGACGTCCGACAACCTCAAGAGCGGTATCGCGCTGACCGGCGGCTCGACCGGCTGCACCGTGCAGGACAACGAGTCGTATCGAAACGTCACGCCGAGCCAGTCCGCCGGCATCTACGATTTCGGCGCGCCGGGGAATCTCCTCCAGCGGAACCGGCTCCACGACAACGCGTATGCCGGAGTGCACGCGCAGAGCGCGTCCGGCCTGCTCTCGATCCAGAACCGGTCGTGGAACAACGGCGCCGATGGGTTCCACGAGGTCGGCACCACCGGCACGGGGCACGTCGGGGACGTCGCCTACGGCAACTTCCGCGATGGGTTCCGACTGGACGGCGGCGCCGCAGGCGTCAACCTGAGCGACTGTATCGGCGCGGTGAACGGGCTCATCGGCTCGGGCTACGACCTGCGCGTGGACTCGACCGCGACCACCGGCCTTGCCTCCAACGACAACCTGTTCTGGAACCCGAGCGGTCGTCCGCCCGTTCAGTACGGATCGACGAACTACGCGAGCGTTTCGGCGTTCGCCGCCGCGACCGGGGAGGACACGCGCTCGGTCCAGGCGGATCCGCGCTTTGCGCAGCCGGACAGCGGCGACTTCCGGCTGACCTGGGGATCGGCCGCAATCGACAACGCCAACTCGAGCGTGGCGAACTGGCCCGCGGCCGACGCCACCGGGGCGCCGAGGCTCGATGACCCCGCGACCGCGAATTCGGGATTGGGCCCGGTCGCCTACGCCGACCGCGGTGCGCTCGAATACGTGCCTTCCGCCGCTCCCCCGAGCGTACCCGTGCCCCATCTCGATCACGTGATCGTCGTGATCGTCGAGAACAAGTCCTACGCCGATGCGCAGGGCGCTTCCTACATCGGCCGCCTCGCCGCGGCCTGGTCCTCGTTCTCCAGGTACTACGCGATCACGCATCCGTCACAACCCAACTACTACTCGATCTGGTCGGGGGACACGCAGGGCATCACCAGCGACGACTGCCCACCGCCGGGCGCACCCTATTCCGGCGAGAACCTCGGCCATTCCTGCGAGGCCGCCGGGCTCCGATGGAAGGCCTACTCGGAGAACCTCCCCGCGGCCGGCAGCCCGGTGTGCGAGGTCGGCCCCTCTCCCGACGAGCCGCTCTACACCCGCAGGCACGATCCGTGGACCAGCTTCACGAACGTGAACCACCTGAACGAGGTCCCCTATGCGCAGCTCGCCGCGGATGTCGCCACGGACTCGCTGCCGAATCTCGCGTTCGTGATTCCCAACAATTGTCACAACGCCCACGACTGCCCGGTCGACTCCACCAACACCTGGCTCGCGAGGGAGATGCCGGCGATGCTCTCCGCCGTGGGGGATCATGGGCTCGTGATCCTCACCTGGGATGAGGACGAGGATCTCACGGGAAACCGCATCCTCACCGTCCTCGCGGGGCCGCCCGTGAAGCCGGGCTTCGTCTCGCCCCGGTTCGTCAACCATTTCACGCTCCTGCGCACGATCTGCGATGGCCTCGGCATCGCCCCGTTCGGCGCCGCCGCCGCCGAGTCGTCCATCACCGACGTCTGGCTCCAGCCGAGCACCGCGGTCCGGAACCCGCCGAGCGCCGGTGGAGGACCGGCCACCGTCGGACTCGGCCGGCCGAATCCGTTCCGTGCGAGCACGTCCGTCGTGCTCACGCTGCCGTCGCCGACCGCGGTCTCCGCCGAGGTGTTCGACCTGGCCGGCCGGCGCGTGAAGACGCTGGCCTCCGCGACGCTGTCGGGCGCGGCCGAGATCCGCTGGGACGGCTCGCGCGACGATGGCGGCCCGGCCCACCCCGGTGTCTATCTCGTGCGCGTGCGTGCGGGTGGTGCCCAGTTCACGCGCAGGGTGGTGCGGCTTCAATAGTCCTTGTGCGTCGCCCGGCAGCGGAGCCGCGGCGAGTGAAGCCGGAGCCGGCGGCGCTATCGGCGTTCGAACAGGCTCCAGGTCGCAAACAGGTCCCGCTCGAGCTTCATCGCACCGTCGCCCTGGTCCCACGCCAGCGCATGACCCATCGCTCGCGCCGCCGGCGAGTCGTCCACTTCGAACGCCACCACCTGGAATCCGGCGCCCTCCCATGCCTTGCGCGGGAACGGGCAGCGACCATCGGCCCACGGGATGTAGGGCTTCCCGGGCGCTGCCGGGGCAGGACACAGGTTGTAGATGAGCACGCGGCCGCCCTTCCGCACGGTACGCGCGAGTGCTGCAACGTACTCGCTGTCGGACACGCCCAGGTGCACGAGCATGCGCGGGTCGACTGGCTCTGCCGGGTGCAGGTAGCCGTTCTTCAACGTGTTCTTGCTCAGGAACAGGTCGTAGTTCCCGCCCACCTCGTCCACCATCCTGGCCGTGGCGGGCCACTGGCCGGTCGCAAGCTTCACGCTTCCGGCGCCGATCGCGCCCTGATCCCCCGGCTCCGAGTAGAGCGCGGGCAGTAGCGGATCCACGTCGATGCCGACGGTGGATGCGCCGAGCTCGGCGAGCAGCCGCAGCTGTCCCAGCATGCCGCAGCCGAAGTCCGCCACCTTCTTGCCGCGCACGCTCGTCACGCCGTGTGCTCCAAGAATCTCGAGCGCGCGCACGTACGCGAGCGGCGAACCGTAGCGCGTGTCGTAGTAGAACGCCTCGTCGAGCGTGCGCGGGACCAACCGCGCACGAACGCTGTCGGGAAGCGCCGCCGCCTCACGGGCCGTCCACGCACGGGTGCGCGCCGAATCCCGGTAGACGTTGCGCGGCTCGACGTGCGGCAGCTTCGGCACGGCGTTCAGGAACGCGCGAGCGAGCGGCGTGTGGACGAGCGGAGCGAGCGCGCGGGCCTCTTCCTGAAGCTGTTGCACGCGCGAAGGGACATCGTCGGCGCGCGCCGGGCGGCCGGGCGCGAGCAGGACGGCGAAGGTGCACAGGGCGGAGAGGACTCGGCGCATGCGCGCACCGTAACGATGCCGGGCTCCGCGTGTGCCACGCTTTCAACCGGCGCGGCGAAGTGCTGGCCCGCCGCAGGGCGTGCGAGCCGTAACGCGGGAGCCAGCGCAGCCCGGACCGCGGGTTCGGCGCTACTACCTGTAGCGGGCGCCGCCGGGACCGCCGCCGGGACTGCCGCCACCGCCATGGTAGCCGCCGCCGTGTCCACCGCCCCCGCGATAGCCACCGCCATAATGGCCGCCGCCGTGATACCCACCGCCGTGATACCCGTAGTGTGGATAATAGCCGGTTCGGTAGTAGGCGAAGCCCCTGCCATAGCCGTACCCGATCCCCACTCCGACGGGATAGTAGTAGGGGTAATTCGAATAGTACGGATCAGTCGAGTAGTACGGATCGGCCGACGGGTACGAACCGGTCGGGTCGTACACGTCTGCAGGATTGTAGTGGTACGGCCGCGGCGGGTAGTACCGGTAGGCCTCGTCGAGCGTGGGCGTGGTCGCCGAACCACCCGGGCCGGCTGCGCCGGCGCTGTCGCGCGACGCCTCCGTGCGCAGCATCAACGAGATGATTTCATCCGAAACGCCGGCGGTCTGCAGATCCTTGATGTCGCCGGCGTAGAGGTGGAACACCTCGCCGCTGTAGACGATCTTCTGCGCGATCAGGCTGTCTGCGATGCCCGCGGCCTTCATGTCGCGGACATCGCGCCAATCGAAGGCACTCGCAGGCGAGGGGGCGAGTGGGGAGAACACCGCCCACGCCATGGCAACGAACAGGATGCGCTTCACGCGGTAGCCTCTCTGGCCCGGCAGCGGCCCGCCCGCGCCGGATGGATCGAAACGGGTGGTGCGGACCTTGCGAAGATGATAGGCCCCCCGGGACAGGCGACTCAAGCGTTCTGAGGCCGATTGAGGCGCTTTCGGGCGCCGGAATGCGAATAAGTCGGCCGGCCGGTGTGGTGATCATCGTGGTGGTGAGGCCCGATTTTCTCTCCGAGTTCGCTCCGTCCAGCTTGCGAAGGCAGCGTGCGCGGGCAGGAACGCGGCGAGCCGGTGGCGCGCCGGGAGCCCGATGCGCCCCCCCTCCCGATATGGTCCTTTCGGATGCCGTCGCACGCCCCCCCGACTGGAACGACTATTGCGCCCTGCACTCCCCGGTGGACCCCCGAGGAGGTGGGCACCGATGTTCTCGATCAGAGAACGTTGTCGATTCCGTGACGGTCGCCTGATCCGCACGGCGTGGTATAGCGTCATCGCGCTCCTCACTGCGACTTGCTTCGCCAGGGCCGCCGGCACCCAGGCGCCGGCCACGCCAGCGCTTCGACTTCCGGCGGACGCCGTGTACGAACGCACCGTGGGGGCGGACAGCGCCGTGGTGTTCCGCCATGGCACGCACGTCTCGCTCGCCGGCAATCACTGCACGGCCTGCCACCCCCGACTGTTCCGGATCCTGGCGCCGACCGCGCGGATCTCCCACGCGGAGATGGATTCCGGCCGGTCGTGCGGCGCCTGCCACGATGGCCAGCACGCCTTCAGCGTGCGGGCACAGGAGTCCTGCCCACTCTGCCATCTTGGCAGGGCGAGTGCCGCTCGGGCAGGCGCCGGCGGCACGCGCGCCCCCGCGTTCCGCGGGCCGGAGCCGATTCACTTCCCCGCGAGCGACGTCTCGCCGGGCCCGGTGACGTTCGATCACGCCTCCCACGTGAAGGGCGAGTGCGCGCAATGCCACCCGCGGCTCTTCCCGATGAAGTCCTCCACCGTGAATCCGCCCGACGGGATGCACCAGACCAATGCCTGCGGCGCCTGCCACGACGGCAAGCAGGCGTTCGGCGTCGCGGACGAGCGATCGTGCGGCCGCTGTCACGAGGAGGGCGCGAAATGAGCTACGGCCTGCTGCTCGACACCACGCGCTGCATCGGCTGCGGCGCCTGCTCGGCCGCCTGCAAGGAGCAGAACGGTCTTCCATCCGAGATCGAGGACCGGACGACCGCCTACACGTGGACCACCGTCCAGTCCCGTGGCGGAGCCTACGTCCGCCGCATGTGCATGCACTGTCTCTCGCCGACGTGCGTCTCCGTCTGCCCGGTGGGCGCGATGCGGAAGACGCCGGAAGGTCCGGTCGTCTACGACGCCGACCGCTGCATCGGCTGCCGCTATTGCGTGCAGGCCTGCCCGTTCAACGTCCCCAAGTACCAGTGGGACCGCCCGGTCCCGGTGGTGGGCAAGTGCGTCATGTGCGCCGCCCGGCTGAAGAAGGGCGAGGCCACCGCGTGCGCGAGCGTGTGCCCGACCGGTGCGACGCTGTTCGGCGAGCGCGACGCGATGATCGCGGAGGCCCGGCGGCGGCTCGCCGCGGAGCCGAAGCGCTATGTCGATCACATCTACGGGCTCGCGGAGGCGGGTGGCACCTCGGTGCTCATGATCTCCGGCGTGCCGTTCGCCTCACTTGGCCTGCCCGTGAACCTGCCGAACGAACCGCTGCCCGGGCTCACCTGGAACGTGCTGTCCAAGGTGCCCGACATCGTGCTGCTCGGTGGCACGCTCCTCTACGGGATCTACTGGATCACGAAGCGGCGCGAGCTGGTGCGCCGGCTCGAGGGCCCGGGCGCGACGCGGGACGCGGATGGCGCCGGGAATGCGGGGCGGTCATGACCTCGGTCCTGCTTCCGCCCGCCAGGACCTGGCGGCCCAGCTTCTGGCAGACCGTGCTGGTCCTGCTGGTGATCGCGCTCGCCGGGGTGACGGTGGTGCGCTTCACGCGCGGTCTCGGCGCCAGCACCAACCTGAGCGACGCGTTCCCGTGGGGGCTGTGGATCGGATTCGACATCCTGTGCGGCGTCGGGCTCGCCGCCGGCGCGTTCACCATCATGGCCACCGTGCACCTCTTTCACCTGACACGGTTCGAGCCGATCGTGCGACCCACGGTGCTCACCGGGTTCCTCGGCTACCTGTTCGTCGTGTGCGCGCTGATGTTCGACCTCGGGCAGCCTTGGCGCATCTGGCACGCGATGGTGTTCTGGAACGAGCACTCGGTGATGTTCGAGGTGGCCTGGTGCGTGATGCTCTACACCACCGTCCTCTCGCTCGAGTTCGCCCCCATCGTTTTCGAGCGGCTGCGACTGGTGCGCGTGCGCAACCTGCTGCGGGCGGTCAACACGCCGCTCGTGATCCTCGGGGTCCTCCTGTCCACCCTGCACCAGTCGTCGCTCGGGACGCTGTACCTGATCGTGCCGGAGAAGCTCCATCCGCTCTGGTACTCACCGTGGTTGCCGCTCGAGTTCTACCTGTCCGCGATCGGGGCCGGCATCGGCATGATCATCTTCGAGTCCCACCTGAGCGGCCGGGCGTTCGGGCGCGAGCTGGAGATCGGGCTCCTGGAGCCGCTCGCCCGCGTCATGGTGGTGGTGCTCGCGTTCTACGGCGTGCTGCGTCTCGACCTGCTCCGCCACGCGGGCGTGCTCGGCACGATCTTCCAACCCGCCCTGGAGAGCCGGATGTTCCTGGTCGAGTTCGGCCTCGGCGTGCTGGTGCCGGTCGGATTGCTGTCATGGTCGCGCATCCGGCACTCGCCCACCGGCCTGGTGGTGGGCGCCACGTCCGCGGTGCTCGGGTTCGTGATGCACCGGTTGAACGTGAGCATCACCGGGCTCGAGCGGGCGAGCGGCACCCACTACGTGCCGAGCTGGATGGAACTCACGGTTTCGCTCGGACTGGTGGCGCTCGGCTTCGCCGCGTTCGCGCTCGCGGTGCGTTACCTGCCGATCTTCCCCGAACCCGCTCGCGCTCCGGGCCGGGGCCGCGCGGTGGACGAGCGGACGGAGATCGCCGCGGGAGTCGAGCCGTGAGATCGCGCATCGGCGTGCTCGCCATCCTCGGCGTGTCGCTCGTGACCGCCCTGGTGATCGGCGTGATGTCGGTGGTGCTGGTGGGCGCCCACCGCAGGGCGCTGCTCGCCCAGCTCACCCGCGGCGCCGACCAGTTGAGCGAGACCATCCGGAGCAGCACCTACTGGGACATGCTCGAGAACCGCCGCGAGTCCCTGCACCGGGAGATCGTCACGCTCGGCCGGCAGCAGGGCATCGAGAAGGTGCGGCTGTTCAACGCCACCGGCACCATCATGTTCTCCTCGGCCGAGAGCGAGATCGGCCACTCGCTCGACAAGAACGCCGAGGCCTGTTACGCGTGCCACGCCGCGGGCCATCCGCTGCAGAAGCTGTCCACCGGGCAGCGCGCGCGGATCTACCGAGCGCCCGACGGCCACCGGGTGCTCGGCATGATCCGCTCGATCGACAACGAGCCGGGCTGCTGGAACGCGGCCTGCCACGCGCACTCGCGCGGCGAGAGCGTGCTGGGAGTGCTCGACGTCAACCTCTCGCTGGCCGACGCCGATCGGCAGGTGGCGCATGACCAGCGGCAACTCGTCCTGCTCGCGGTTCTCGCGATCCTCGCCAGCAGCCTGCTCCTCGCGTGGTTCAGCGACCGGCTGGTGTTCCGCCCGGTGGCGGCGCTGATCGCCGGCACGCGGAAGGTGGCCGAGGGCGACCTGCACACGACCCTGCGGGTGAACGCACGCAACGAACTCGGCGACCTCGCCGGCTCGTTCAACGAGATGATCAAGCGGCTCGCCGAGGCACGCCGCCAGCTCACGCAGGCCGACAAGCTCGCGTCGGTCGGACGGCTGGCGGCCGGCGTGGCGCACGAGATCAACAACCCGCTCACCGGCGTACTGACGTACGCGTCATTTCTCCAGAAGCGCCTGCAGAACGACCCCGAGGTCGCCCAGGACCTCGAGGTGATCGTGCGCGAGACCAAGCGCTGTCGCGAGATCGTGCGCGGGCTGCTCGATTTCGCACGCCAGACGCCGCCGCAGCGCCGGTCCGCGGATCTCAACGAGGTGGTGCGCCGCGGCGTGGCGGTGGTCATCAACCAGCTCCGGCTGGACCGAGTCCAGCTCGACTTCGACCTGGCACACGACCTGCCCGAGATCCCCGCCGATGCGAACCAGCTCCAGCAGGTCGCGGTCAACCTCATCCTGAACGCGGCCGACGCGATCGGCGGCGAGGGCGGGACGATCCACGTGCGCACCGCGACGCTGGACCTGCCGCCGCGCGGAACCGCCGTCATTCGCAGCGCCAGTTGTCCGCGCGGCTGCGATCTCGTGGACCCCTCGGTGCGGATCGGCCGCCATGCCGGGATCCGCGTGCTCCGGCGTCACCACGAGCACGATGCCGTCGTGCACCTCGACCCTGTCTACGGCTGCGTCCATCACCGCGCGAGCGAGGACTGCGACGAGGGGACGCTCTCGCACTACCTCTGCCCGCGCTGCGAGACCGGCCTCGAGCTGCCCGACGTGCGCTGCGAGGACTGCGGCGCGCCCGCGTTCGGAGTCCTCACCTCCGACGGCGGCCGGGTGGAGTGGTGCACTCGCAAGGGCTGTCACTGGACGCGCTGGAAGGCGGAGGAGGAGCGCGGGCCGCAGCGTTACGTCGAGCTCTCGATCGAGGACACGGGGCACGGCATCGCCGAGGAGGACCAGGACCACCTGTTCGAGCCGTTCTTCACCACCAAGGGCAACCGCGGACTCGGACTCGGGCTGGCCGTGACCTGGGGCATCATCGAAGGACACGGCGGCACCATCGACGTCGCCAGCGAACCCGGCCACGGCGCCCGATTCACGGTGCGCCTGCCCGTGTCGCCGCGCATGATCACGGCGGGCGACGAGCGGAGTGCGGCATGAACGCGCACTGGGACCTGCTGGTCGTGGACGACGAACCCGTGGTGCGCAGCGCGCTGGCCCGGGTGCTGGAAGCGGAAGGGTGGCGCACGGCCTGCGTGGGCAGCGGCGCGGAGGCGCTCGCGCACGAGGCGCTCGCCGGCTGCAGGCTCGTGATCTGCGACCTGATGCTGCCCGGCCTGCCGGGGCTCGAGCTGATGCGCGCCATCCGCTCGCGACGTCCCGGGCTGCCGATCCTCGCCATCACCGGCTACGCCACCGACGAGGTCGCGGCGCGCTCGGCGAACGCGGGCGCGACCATGTTCCTCGCGAAACCATTCGATCACGACGAACTGTTGGAGAAGGTGCGGCACGTTCTCGAGCAGAGGGACGTGGCCGGGAAGGAGGAGCGACCATGACCGCCCTGCTGATGGTGCTGCTGTTCGCGGGATTCATCGGAGTCGACCTGGTGGTGCGGGCGGTCTCGAAACGCCTGGACGCGGCGCGCGAGCGGCGCCGGCGGGAAGCGGTGTTGCAGACGACCCTGCAGCTCGGGTTCGCGAGCGAGGTCAAGAGCCTGCAGCGCGCCGAGGTGCCCAACGCGAAGGCCCGCATCCTCGCCGTGGACGACGAGGCCGTGGTGCTCGACAGCTTCCGGAAGATCCTCGTGCTCGAGGGATTCAGCGTGGACACGGTGCAGAGCGGCCCCGAGGCGCTCACCGTCCTGCGCGACCACTCGTACGACTTCGTGTTCACCGATCTCAAGATGCCGGTGATGGACGGGATCGAGGTCGTGAAGGCGGTGAAGCACCTGCGCCCGGACGTGGATGTCGCGGTGATCACAGGTTTCGGCACGATCGAGACCGCGGTGGAGACGATGGGATTCGGGGCCGCGGACTACGTGCAGAAGCCGTTCACGGAGGACGAGCTGGTGGCGTTCGCGAACCGGCTGCTGGTGAAGCGCCAGGCGCGCCTCGAGGCGCAGCGCCGTCCGACCGTCCGCGTCGTCGCGCCCGAGGTCGCGGAGAGCGTGGCGAGCCGGGACTACTGCATCCCGGGCGGCGCGTTCGTGGCGCCCGGACATGCGTGGGCGCGGATCGAATCCACGGGAGAGGCCCTCGTGGGACTCGACGATTTCGGGAGGAAGCTCCTGGACCGCATCGAGCGCATCGAGATGCCCGCGCCGGGCACGGTCGTGAAGCGCGGCGACGTCCTGTTCCTGCTGCGCCGCGGCTCCGAACGGCTGCGCGTGCGCTCCCCGCTCGGCGGCGTGGTGGAGAGCATCAACACCCAGCTCCAGCATGACCCGAAGCTCCTGCTCCAGAGTCCCTACGACCGCGGCTGGGTATGCGTGCTCCGGCCCTCGGACCTCGCGGGCGAGCTGCCGGGGCTCCGGATCGGAAGGCCGGTCGTATCCTGGTACCAGGAGGAAGTGGCGCGCCTGCGCCGCGAGCTGCCGGCCGGCGACGGTGCGAAGGCCTCCTGGGACGAGATGGAGAAGCGCTTCTTCGGGAGCGGCGTCGCCCCGAGCGTGACCGTCACCGAGGCCGCCGGCGTGACGGTGTAAAGGATGTCGTTCGACGCGCACCGGCCGCCCGCACCCTGCAGCCCGCCGCGGGCACGCCGGCCCCTGGCGGGCTCGGCTCAGCGGCTCGGCATCTTCCAGATGAGGAACACGCAGCGGTGTCCCGCGTCCGGGTAGGGCTTCGACCGGTACACCTCGTCCTCCCGGCGGAGCGTCAGCGAGCCGCCGCCCCGGTCGTAGAGGTGGCTGTACGATTCGAATCGCCAGGCTGAGTACGTGCCGTCGGTGATGTCGGGGCGATCGTAGATGGCGTGCTGCACGAAGTAGCCCACGCCGCGCGAGCGGAGGAAGCCCTCGAAGCGGCCGGCGCGCAGCGAATCCTGGTAGGCGAACGTGTTCACGATCCCATCCAGGTTCACCACGTGGCGCCGGCTGAACCAGCCGAAGTTCCCGGCGTCCTTCATGGCGAACACCGCGTCGGGGGGCGTGTGCTGCTGGACCCAGCGCGCCGCCTCGTACGCCTGAACGGTCCACGACTGGGTGTAGTCCGTGCGCCAGTCGCGCTTCACCACCGGCGCCAGGCTCGCGAGCGCGACGAGCGCCGTACCGGCGGCCCACAGGGCGGGCGCTCGGCGCGCGTCGCGTGCGGCGAGGCGCGCGAGGAGGACCGGGAGGACGAGCGCGAGCGCCAACCGCACCAGCACGAAGTGCCAGCTGAACACACCCCACTTGACGAACATCGCCGAGTAGAGCTCGTGGACGAGCACACCGAGCACGAGCGCGGGCAGCAGGGCCGTGACGAGCAGGGGCTCCGGCTCCGCCGCGGGCGCCAGGCGCGTGAGCAGGAACAGCACGCACAGCACCGTCGTGAACAGCAGTACGAGCGCGTCCTGGCCCTGGATACTGAACGCCGCGACGTACCAGCCTGCGTGCGGGAACGACGACTTGAGCGTTCCGCTGATCGGCACCAGGTGGCCGAAGTCGCGCAGGTTGCTCGCGAGATAGGGCAGCACCACGAGCGCGGCGGTCGCGAACACCACGCTCGCCATCGCGCCTCGCCGCCGCGCACCGCCGCCCGCGAGGCTCCACGCGACCGCCAGCGCTCCGGCCACGAACACGGTGTCGAGCCGCGCCAGCATGATCACGCCGGCGAGCGCTCCCATGGCGGCGGAGTGCGCCATTCCCTGCTGCGGCTGCCAGCGCATGGCGAGGTCGAGGAAGAGGAGGACGAGCAGCAGGAGGAGCGCGGACTCCATGCCGCCCCGCCCGGTGTAATACAGGCGCCCCATGAACAGCACGGCACCGAGCGCCGCCGGCCACGAGCCCACGCTGCGACGGAGCAACCGCCACGAGAGCCACGCGCTCGCGGTCATGAGCAGCGACTGGAGCACCCACACGATCCGGAGCATGGTCTCGGGGCCGACCGGTGCGAGCCGGTAGAGCCCGGTGAGGAGCCACTCCCAGAGGGGATGGAAGCCGTTCGTGGGCGACAGGCCGTCGAACGTGAAGCCGTGCCCGAGCGCGGCGTGCTCGGCCACACGCAGGTAGTAGGCCGCGTCGTCCGCTCCCTGCGCAAGGAAGTAGCGCACGTCGCGCGCCCCCATCGCGCAGGAGTAGACGCCCACGCCGAGAACGGCCACGCGCATCGCGCGGTCCACGCCCGCGGAGGCCGGCGGCGCCGCATCGAGCGACGCTCGCGGCTGGGGACTGCTGACGCTCATGCGGGCTCCGGCGGGTGGACGGACACGATCGGCGCACATTAGCCGCGCCGGCTGCGGGCTCACAACCCCCGGCTCTCGTTCGGATCGGCGCCTGCCACGCGCGCGCTGCGGATCACAAAGTGCGTCCCGGGCCCGCATGAAGCACTCGATTTCAATACCGGCCAAACCGCCCGCTGTGGAATGATCCGCGAGTCGGGCGGTTCCTCCGGTCCCGCACTCGCAGGCGCACCCACCGGCCGAGCCTCCCCGGACCAGAACTCGGAGCAGGCATGATCCGCCCCCGGCCGTCCCTCCCCGTCGCGCTCGCCCAGACCGTCACTCTCTTACTGTCCATGCCCTCGGTCGCCAGAGCGAGCTGGGCCTCGGACGGCAACCCTGTCGTGGGCGTCGCCAGCCAGCCGGTCGCACCGATGGTCGTCGCCGGCGCCGCAGGTGACGTGTACCTGGCCTGGGTGGATGCCCGTTCCGGGTACAACACCGACCTCCGCGCCACGCTCTGGACCCCCGCGGGGGTCGCTGCGGGCGGTTGGACCCGCGACGGCGACATGGTCACGAACAAGGTCTGCTACAAGTACGACCCGTGTGCGGTGACCGACGCTGGCGGCGGCGTGCTCTACGCGTGGAGCGACCAGCGTTGCGTCGGCTACCAGCAGATCTACGCGTGCCGCGTCGTCCCGGCGGGCGCGACTGCGGCGGGCTGGACCCCGAACGGCGTTCGGCTCGCGGCCACGACCTCCGACCAGTTCACCCCGGCGATCGCCGGCGATGGCGCGGGGGGTGCGTTCGTGGCGTGGCAGGATCTACGCGGCGCCGACGCGGATCTCTACCTCCAACATGTGGATGGTACGGGCTCGGTCGTGGCGGGATGGCCGGCGGCAGGCCTCGGGGTCGCGATCGTGACCGGGGTCCAGAGCGTGCCGGTGCTCGCGGGCGACGGTGCCGGCGGCGTATTCGTGGCGTGGCAGGACCACCGGGCGGGGAACGACGACGTCTATCTCCAGCGCGTGACGGGCGCGGGCACACTCGTCCCGGGCTGGCCGGTGAATGGAATGGCGGCGTGTGCCGCGTCCGGGGATCAGCGCAGCCCGACCATGGTCGCGGATGACGCAGGCGGCGTGCTGTTGGCGTGGCAGGACCATCGCGCCGCCGACTGGGACATCTACGCTCTGCACGTTCAGGGCAATGCGGCGCTGGCGCCGGGCTGGAGTGCCGGCGGGGGCGTGGTGAGCGCAGCGGGCGGTGATCAGGTCGCGGTGCGCTCGGCGCGGGACGGGAACCACGGCGTGCTGCTGGCCTGGCAGGACCACCGCGGGGCGGACTGGGACGTGTACGCCATCCGGGTTGCCGCGAATGCCGGAGTGGCGTCCGGTTGGCCCGTCGGCGGACTCGCGGTCGCGGCCTCCCCCGGCGACCAGATGGCGCCCGACCTCGCGGGCGACGAGGCCGGCGGCATGTTCGTGGCCTGGCAGGATCGCCAACTCGGAACCGCCGACATCCGCGCGACTCATCTCGCTCCCGACGGCTCGCTCCTTGCCGGCTGGCCCGCGGGCGGAGCACTCGTTTCGGGCGCCCCGGGCGACCAGACGGCGCCGCGCACGACCGTCTCGGGAGGGGATGCGTACGTGGTCTGGACGGACGCGCGCGGGGGAGCGCCCGCTCTCTATGCGCAGCGCCTCCTCCCGGGCGGCCCGATCCCGGTGCGCCCTGTCGGGCTCACCGCGCTCCACCACGATGGACAGACATTCCTCACCTGGACCCCGCCACCGGACACGGGATGGACCTACCGCATCTACGTACGCAACTCGCCGATCGCGACCGAGGCCGACCTTGCCTTTGCCGGGCCACTCGGGAGCGTGGGGGACTCCTCCGCCACGGACCGGCGCCTTTCCGCGATCCTCGGCACGCTGTACACGTTCCGCCCCGACAGCGCGGCCGCATGGCTCGCACCCGATGAGGGACTGTTCGTCGTGACGGTGCCCTACAGCCGGCGATCCTGGTATGCGGTCACCGCGCAGCTGAACGGCGGCCCCGAGGACCGGCACATCGTGCCCGGCGGCAATGCGCTCGCGAGTTCGGTCGAGGAGATCCTCAACCCTCCCCGCCCGGTCTACCAGCGCCAGATCATCCAGGGAACGCAGCCGTCCGATGTGTACACCCTGTGGACGTGGTCGTTCGACACGCCACTCTTCCCCGCCATGTCGAACCGATCCGGCTGGCCCTACGACTGTGGCGTGACGCATGGCTCGATCGGCGGTCCGGCGTATGTCTGCCCGCACCGTCGGGCCGGGGATTTCACGCAACCGTTGAACTTCACGGGCGTGCCTCCCGATTGGGTGCTGGGTCTCGACGACTACACGCTCAACAGCGACGTACAGACCTATTGGTACGGGTACCACCCCGGATACGACTTCGCCTCGGAGGGGAACGCACCCCCCACGTCGGGGACGGTGATCGATTACACGAATCGCCGGGCGCTCTACACCATTCGCTGGTGGCGCCGCACGTTCGCGCTCGACACCGCGAGGGTTTACGCGGGCGGCTACTCCCTCGGGGGCACCTACAGCATGCGCCTTGGCCTCGAGCACCCGGAGTTGATCGTCGCGGTCATGTCGGGGATGGGCAAGGTCGACTTCTCGTTCGAGAGCGACCCCGATCCGCTCTCGGCATTCAACCCGGGCCAGCCGTTCCGACAGTCCCTCTCGAACCTGTGGGGTACGACGGCCACGAACCTGCCGACCTCGGAGGGAGCGCCGGCCTACGCGGAAATGAACGATGACTCGCTCGCGGCATTCGCCGTCCGCGGCGGGGCCGCATTCCTCGTCAATTTCGCGGGCCGGCACGACTTCACGGTCGGTTGGGCGGAGAAACGGGGATTTTACTCCGCGATGGAAACCTACCGCCAGGGCGGCATCCAGTACTGGGACAATCGCGATCACACGGGGGAGAGCTACCCGAGTGCGCTGGCCCCGATGTTCGACCTGCGTTACCTCTACCGGTTCCGGAGCAACTTGAGCTGGCCCGCGTTCTCGCGCTGCTCCACCGACGGCAACCCGGGAGATTTCACCGCCACGACCGGGGACAGCGTCGGCACGCTCAACGGCTACATGGACTGGGATCCGGCGCTCGTCGACTCGTCATTGGCATGGCAGGTCGTGCTGCGCACCCGGGCGCTTTCCACGTTGTGGGGGCCGCTGCCGGCGCCGGAGTCCCTCACCGTCGACGTCACGCCGCGCCGCGTGCAGCGCTTCAAGCCCGCCCCCGGTCTCGCAGTGACCTGGCTCGCGACGCGGCTCTCGGACGGCGCGAAAGTGCAGGGCGGTACGGTGGATGTCGATCCTCTCGGGCTCGTCACGGTGCCCGCCGTGAAGGTCTATCGCACGGGCACCCGCCTCGGGCTTTCTATCCCGTACACGGTCCTCCTCGCCCCACCCATCGATGCGGTTCCTCGTGGCCTTTCCTTCGCTCCATTTCGAAACCCGGTGCGGGATCGGGTCGCGCTGGCCGTGTCGTGGCCCCATGCCGGGCCCGTCCGAGTGGTGCTCTACGACACCATCGGCCGCTGCGCGCGCACGCTCTGGCGCGGCGACGTGAGCGGAGGGCCGTGGCGAGCCACGGGAGACCTCTCGTCGCTCGCGCCGGGCGTCTACACCGTCCGCGCCGAGCAGGCGGGTGCCGGAGTCGCGCGCCGCCTCGTGCTGTTGCGATAAGACGACCGACGCCCTCGCGTCGGGTGCGTGGCGGGCCGGGCCGCGCGTCAGTAGGCGACCGCGATCCGACGCACGAGCGCGCGCTTGCCGACCGACAGCCGCGCGAAGTAGAGGCCCGCGGGCACTTCCCGCGCCGCATCATCGCGCAGGTCCCACGTGGGCGCGTACGCGCCGGCCGGGCGCGCCCCGTCGGCGAGCGTGCGCACGCGCCGCCCGCCCGCGTCGAACACCTCGAGCCGGATCGCGCCCGACTGCGGCAGCGTGAAGCGAAGCGTCGTGCCGCGCGAGGCCGGGTTCGGCTCCGGCGCCGCGAGCGAGAGCGTCGCCGGCACACCGGGACCGTTGACCGCGGTGATCTCGGACGGGGTCAGCGTGGCGATCGCCGACTCGTTGCCGTGCACGTCGATCGCGGTGAGCTTGTAGGTATAGGTCGGGCTCGCGGGGTCGGCGTACCCGGTGTCGGACACCGCCGCGAGCAGCGACCCGGGCCCTGGCGTGAAGGACGGCGAACTGCCGCGGTAGAGCCGGTAGCCGGCGAGATCCGTTTCGGCGTTGGGGTTCCAGTGCAGGTGCGTGATCCCGCCGGCGGAGTTGGCGGTGAACGGTCCCGGAACGACCGGCGGGATGTTGTCCACCGAGTAGCCGGTGTCGGGGCGCGATGGCCAGAGCACGGTGTTCGCCGCGTTGCGCGCGACCACGAGGAACGCGGTCTTCGGATTGCCGATCGCCATCGAGTCGCCGGTCGTGGGCGTCACGATCCCGTAGGTTTGGGCGAAGTGGTTGGCCGCGACGCTCTGCACGAATTGCCAGGCGTACGAGGTCGAGACGGAGGGGAACGCGACCAGGCGCGAGCGGTCGAGCGGCGCGGGATCGCCGGGGCGCAGCGTCGTCACCGCCCCGCTCGCGCGCGCCTGCCGCGCGAGCTCGGCCGGGGCCGAGCGGTAGACGTCGTAGGCCGACAGGTTGGGGTCGAACGCCGCGTCGAGCCAGCTCGCGTTCCACGCCACGCGCACCAGGCCGCCGTTGTCGTTCGGCACGTCGCGCACGCCCGCCATCTCGGCCTCCGGCGTGCCGAGGTAGCCCCAGCGCGCGACGCGCTGGGCGAAGATGTCGTAATCGTTCGAGTTGCGGAAATCCTGCCAGGCGATGATCGCGCCGCCCGCGCCGTCGCTGGTCGCCTTCGCGGAGGCCTGCCCGCCGCTGGCGGTCGACACCGCGCGGCCGTTCACAGGCCAGGCGGCATCCACGGTCCCCGTGCCCAGCACGTGCTGCGCGTACACGTCGGTCGCCCCGGAGCCGCCGCGGTTGTCCTGCCAGGTGACGATCAAGCTCCCGCTGCCGTCCGTGCAGACGCTGGGGTTGCTCTGGCCGGCCGGATCCGTGCAGACCGCCACGCCGTTCGCCGTCCACGCGGGGTCGTTCACGCCGGCGGCCAGCACGTGGCCGGCGTAGATGTTGTTGACGCTGCCGCCGCGCAGGTCATGCCACGCCATGAACGCGCCACCCGCGCCGTCGGCGAGCAGGTCGGGGGCGGCCTGGTCGTTGACGGCGGTGCAGATCCCGCGGCCGTTCACCGGCCACGAACCATCGACGGCGCCGAGTCCGGCGCTCGAGACGATGTGCTGCGCGTAGATGTCGCGCGTCGCGCCCGAGCGGAAGTCCTCCCAGGCCGCGATCGCGCCGCCCAATCCATCCGTGACGAGCTTCACATTCTGCGTGTTGCCGGCCGGGGCGGCCACGGCGATCCCGTTGGCGGTCCAGACCGGGCTCACGACCCCGCTCGCGAGCACGCGCTGCGCGTAGATCGCCGACGTCGCCACGCGCCCGTCGGTCCACGCCACGATCGCGCCGCCCGCGCCGTCGGAGACGATCGCGGGATTCGTCTGGTTGCCCGTCATCGTGCACAACGCTGCGCCGTCGGTGGGCCAGGCCGGGTCCTTGGTGCCCGCGGCGAGCGCGTGCTGGGCATAGATGTCGTAGTTGCCGCTGTGATTGTCCTCCCACGCGACGATCGCGCCGCCGGCGCCGTCGGAGGCGATGACCGGGACGAGTTGGTTGTTGCCTGCCGAGGAGAGCGAGAGGCCCGCCACGGGCCACGCTGGGTCGAGCACGCCGGCCGCGAGCACGTGCTGCGCGTACGGGTGATTGCCGCTGCGCGCGTCCACCCACACGACGATCGCGCCGCCGGCGCCGTCGGAGACGAGCATCGGCGAGGATTGCCCGCCGGTCGAGTTGTTCAGGCTCAGCCCGTCCACGGGCCACGCGGGATCCACGATGCCGCTGGCGAGCACGTGATGTGCGTAGATGTGGAACGTCGATCCGCGGCCGTCCTGCCACGTCAAGATCGCGCCGCCCGCGCCATCGGTGATCACCTGCACGTTCTGCTGGTAGCCGATCGCGCGCGAGACGGGGAGGTTGACGGCGGACAGGTTGGGCCAGGCGGCGAGCGAGGGTGCGGGCAGGGCGACCAGCAGCGCGAGCGAGGCGAGGGCGGGCAGGACGGAGCGCACGGCGACCTCCGGGCGGAATGGTGGCCCGGGGGTGGGGGCGCCCGCCGGGCGGGGCGTGTGGCCGGTCGATGAGTCGAACGATGGTGTCACCGGCCGGGCGCGCGCCGCAACGAAAAAACCACGCCGGATGGCTGAAAAAGCCGGCAAACGGCCCGGTTCCGGGGAGCGGTTCCGTCTCGGCTACGGCGCGGCTGCGGTCATGCCGGGCTGCGGGTGCGGGGACTGCAGGTCGTCGGCCATGTCCTCGATGGTCCGGCCCACGCACCAAGCGGGACTTTGCATGCTCCCGCTCGCCACGGTCGGGCCGCCAGAATTCCCGAATCTCCCGATCCATTAGGTGTATCTACACCTACCATGAACACCCAGTCCGAATTCTCCGAGTGCCTCGCCTGCTCGTGCTTCGCCGCCCGCCGGGCCGCGAGAACGGTGACCCAGCACTACGAACACCACCTGAAGCCGAGCGGGCTGCGTGTCACCCAGTTCACGTTGCTGGCGCTGCTGGAACTCGCGGGGCCGCAACCGCTGTCGCACTTCGCCGAGCAGATGGGCGTGGAGCGCACCACGCTCACCCGCAACCTGCGCCCCCTCGTGGCTCGCGGCTGGGTGACGGAGAACACGACGGGCGACCGGCGCGTGCGACTGCTGGCGATCACGAAACGGGGCGTCGCGGCCGCGCGCGCGGCACTCCCCCACTGGCGCGAGGCGCAGAAGACCCTCGCGCGCCGTCTCGGCCCCGGCGCGATCCGCGCGCTGGCGGCCGCGTCGGAAGCGGCCTCGGGGCTCGGTCCCGGCCGTTCGTAGCGGAACCAGGCCGGCAAGCAGAAGGAGACGCACATGCTCGATCTCATCGGTACGATCTCGCTCACCGCACTCGCCGTGGTCCTCGTGGCGATGCTGGTCCCCGACAGCGGAAAGCACGGACCGGGTCGGGCCCGGATCGCCGTGGGCTTGAGTGCGTGGTTCCTCCTCGCGGCATCGCTGGGGCTGGCGGGCGCGTTCGCGTCGCCCGCGCTCCCCGTGGGCGTCGCCGTCGGGATCGCGGCCCTGGCCCCCGTGATCGCACTCGCGGGCATCGTCGCGCGCACGCAGGCGCACGGCATTCCGCTCACGACGCTCGTCGCCGTCCACATCGGGCGGATCCTCGGCGGGGTGTTCCTCGTCCTCTACGCCGTCGGCCGCCTGCCGTACACGTTCGCGCACTCCGCAGGCTGGGGCGACGTGGCGACCGGGGTCCTGGCGATCCCGGTGGTATGGGCGATCCGGCATCGCGTCACCGGCTGGCGGTGGCTCACCGCGGCGTGGAACGTGCTCGGCCTCGCGGATCTGCTGGCCGCGGTCACGCTGGGCGTCGGCTCAGCACCGGGCTCGCTGGTCCGCTTCATCCACGAGGCGCCGGGCTCGGGCGTGATCGTGACGTTCCCCTGGGTGCTGGTCCCCGCGTTCTTCGTGCCGCTCTACATGCTCACGCACGTCGCGGTGTTCGCGCACCTGGCCGCCCCGGCGCGTACCTCCAGCCGCGAGTCGGACCCGGCGATGCGCCCTATCTCTCCCGCAGCCCGAGCGTCGCGTTGAGCCAGCGGACGAGCGGCAGCATCGTCCCGTAGTCGCTTTGTAGGATGGACGCGAGGCGCGGTCCGGTGACCTCGGCGTCCGTGAGCCGGCGGCCGACCGTGAACGATTGGAACTTGAGCCACCGCGCGGCGGGGTGATCCTCCTCGAAGCCGCGCGGTGCGCGCTTGAGCATCTCCGATTCGCTGAGGCCCCCGAGGCGGCGTTTGAGCTTCGGCTCGAGCACGATCCGCTCGAATGCCCGCAGGTCTCCCGCGATCGCGGCGCGGAACTTGTTGAGTGCGGGCCGCGGCGGCATCCAGCAGCCACCGCCCACCATCGAGGCGCCGGGTTCGAGGTGGAAGTAGAAGCCCGCTCCGCCGCCGTGCGCCTCCCGCCCCACTTTCGAGGAGCCGCCCCCGTGGAAGAACCAGCACGCCGCGTGCGTCTTGTACGGCGACTTGTCGGCTGAGAACCGGATGTCGCGGTTCAGCCGGAACATCGAGCGCTTGGGATCGCCGACGAACTCCGGAGCGAAATCCGCGAAGCGGGAGTCCATCTCGAGGACGAGCGCGGCGAGCGGCGTCTTCACGCCCTGTTCGTAGTCCTCCCGATGCGCTTCGAACCACGGCTTCGCGTTGTGGCGCGCGAGGCCGCGGAAGAACGTGAGCGATCGCGCATCGAAGTAGCCTCCCGTACGCCGCGCGTTCATCAACCCATCGTCTCACTCCCACCGCGGGGTTGCCAGCGGATCCACAGCGGAGAGGCCAGAACGACCCGGGCCCGAGCGCATCACGGAAGACGCCGGAGACTCGCGCACGTCGAAAAGGCACGGCACCGGGAACGGGCCGAGCAGCCCGATCGCAATGGCGTCATTCCTCGGCGGGGACTCTCAATCGGCCGGAATGATGTGGACCACTGCCATCTCACGCAGATACGCGTCGTCGGCGGCATCGAGCCGATTCTGGCGGATGAGTCGCTGGATGTCGTCCACGTAGGCCTGGCCACGCTCCGAGTAACGGAGCAGCGTCTCGGCCAGCACGATGCCCGACACCCTCAGGTTCTGTCGGCGGAGATCCGCGCGCTTGAGGCGGAAGTCGCGGTAGGCGCCACTGGTGTTCATGTTCAGGGCATACGAATAGGCGGCGAGCCCGGTGCTCCCGAAACTCGCGACCCGATAGTCGCCGTGCGTGCTCGCGCGCTGCTCGGATGGCTTCATCCCCTTCCCCTTGCCCCAGGTCCACTGCCCGAACAGCGCATTGCCCTCGGCGGCGAAACGGGAGGTGCCCCAGCCGCTCTCGCTCGCGGCCTGTGCGAGTGCGAGCGACGCCGGAATGATGTCCACCCGGAGCAGGAGTTCGGGGTACTGGTCCGAGTCGAGGTGATCGTCCGTGGACCTGATCAGCTTGTACCGAACCGCCAGTTCCGACAGCCACGCCTGGTCCTCGGGGCTCACTCCCTCGCCGACCAGGAGCTTGCCTGTGATGTTCTTGGCGCGCGTCCGATCGGCGGTGATCAGCTCGTTGATCCGAAGGACGATCGGGCCGATCAGGCGGAAGAAGATCCGCTTCTTGTCGGCGACCGAGGCCAGTTTCGCGCTTCGCTCGCGCCATCGGTCGGGAACGTCGTCGAGGTAGACGCGCGGCACCTCGCGGATCCCCGCCTGCCACACCTGCTGCGTGTAACCGAGCCGATCGAAGAGTGCGAGCACGTCCTTGTAATCGCGGCAGGGAACCTTCTCGTCCGTCGGTTTGACCTGTGCCGTGGACCGGCCGGCCAGGAGTGCCACGGCAAGCATGACCGCCAAGACGATCCTCATTCTCACCCGCATCCCCCTCCCGCGTTCGGGTCTGGCGTGGCCCTGGCCCGGATGCATGAAGCTGAGTGCCTGCCCCGACGTCAGGTGCTCAGAGCGAAGTCAAGATCACTTCTTCGCGAGCACGAAACGGATGCCGACGCTCCCGGCCCAGTAGAAATCGAAATCCTGCAGAAATTGGATCCCCGGGGCCAGCTCGCCGAAGAGTTCCAGCTTCGGACTCGACATGTACTGGAGGCCGAATGGCACGCGGCCGGCCAAGAAGAAGTCATGGGAGTCGTTGAGGGGGATGCCCAGGTCCACACCGGGTCCGTAGTACCAGCTCATCTTGCCATCCCCATTCTTCATCGGCGTCCTCTTCAGCCACTTGTCCGCAGTGCCGTGAATGAAGTCGCTGCTCCACGCCACCGCGATGGGTGTGCGATCGGACCGGAACGAGAATCCGACGTTGCCCGGGTACCCGAACACAGCGCCGATCGCGGTCTCCGCCCGTGCGGTGCCCAGCGTCACGAGTGCGAGCCCGAGCACACCCACCGTCGCGGCCATCCCTCTCATCGCCGTCACTCCTCCGGTTCTTCAGAGCTGAATCGAGTACGGAGCAATCGGGCCGAGCAATCGTCGATCGGCAATTCCCGTCAGCAGCGAACCATACTCGGTCCGTGGCCGTTTACCTACCCGACCATGGACCACTGCTCCGTGGCAGCGCCTGGTTCAATGGTGCTCGCGCGACGGGCCCGGCCGTCACGAGGCGACGCGTCCGCGTTGACGCGACCGCACACGCGGGCTAGCGTGCCGACGCTACCAAAGTCGCTGCTGGCAGGCGCCCGTTCCCGGAGACCCTCTCGACGTGGCTGCTCCCAAGTCCATCCGCATCGCCAACGCCGGCGGCTACTGGGGCGACGACCTGTCGCAGTTCCACCGCCAGGTGGAGCTGGGCCCGGTGGACTACGTGACGCTCGACTTCCTCGCCGAGATCACCATGTCCATCCTGCAGAAGCAGCGCGCGCGCGATCCCGAGACCGGCTTCGCGCGCGACTTCATCGCGCAGGTGGAGGAGACGCTCGACCTGCTGCTCAAGCGCCGCGTCAAGGTGATCACGAACGCCGGCGGCGTGAATCCCGCGGCGTGCCGGCGCGCCGTGCTCGCGACCGCGGCACGCAAGGGGCGCCCCATCCACGTCGCGGCGGTGCTGGGCGACGATCTCATGCCGAGGCTCGACGAGCTGATCGCGGCGGGCGCCAATCTCGACAACATGGAGGACCACCGCGCGTTCGCGAGCGTGCGCGAGCGCGTCTCGTCGGCGAACGCGTATTTCGGCGCGTGGCCGGTGGTGGACGCGCTCAAGACCGGGGCGCAGATCGTAGTGACCGGCCGCGTCACCGACACCGGCATCACGCTCGCGCCCATGATCCACGCCTTCGGCTGGGCCGCGGACGACTGGGACCGGCTCGCCGCGGGCATCGTGGCCGGGCACATCATCGAGTGCGGCGCGCAGAGCACCGGCGGCAACTTCACCGACTGGCGGGAGATCCCGCGCTTCGCCGGCATCGGTTACCCGATCGTCGAGATGCACGCCGACGGCTCGTTCTTCGTCACCAAGCACGACGACACCGACGGCGCGGTCACCGTGCGCACGGTGAAGGAACAGCTGGTCTACGAGATGGGCGACCCGCGCTCGTACATCACGCCCGACGTGGTGGCGGACTTCGGCAGCATCCGGCTCGAGCAGGATGGAAAAGACCGCGTGCGCGTGTGGGGCATCGCCGGCCGGCCGGCGCCGCCGTCGTTGAAGATCAGCGCCGCCCATGGCGAGGGCTGGAAGGCGAGCGGCACGCTCATCATCTCCGGGCCCGACGCCGAGGCGAAGGCCAAGGCGTTCGATGGGCTGTTCTGGAAGCGGCTGGGACTCGAGTTCGACGCCAGGCTCACCGAGTACGTGGGTGTGTCCGCCTGCTGGGGCCCGCTCGCGCCGAAGACGGACGCGCCCGAGGTGATGTTGCGTTTCGGCGTGCGCGATCGCGATCGTGCCAAGATCGAGAAATTCTCGCGGATGCTCCCGGCCGTCATCCTGTCCGGCCCGCCGGGGGTGGCCGTCACGGGCGGCAGGCCCCAGGCACAGGAGGTGGTGGCGTACTGGCCCGCGCTGGTGCAGCGGCAATTCATCCGGCCCGCGCTCATCACCGCCGCGGGTGAGCGCACGCTCGACTGGCCCACGCCGCTCGTCCCCATGTCGGAGCCCGCCCGGCTCGAGCCGCCGGCCTGGCCGAAGGCCGAGGGCGACGAGGAGGTGGTCGCGGCCCCGCTCTCGGAGCTGGCGCACGCGCGCAGCGGCGACAAGGGCGACATGGCGAACATCGGCGTGATCGCGCGTGCGCCGGAGATCTACCCGTGGCTCGCGACCACGCTGTCGGCCCGGCGGGTGAAGGAGTACTTCGCGGGGATCTGCGAGGGCGAGGTCGAGCGCCACGAAGTGCCGAACCTGTGGGCATTGAACTTCCTGCTGGGCCGCTCGCTGGGAGGCGGCGGCACGGTGAGCCTCCGGCTCGACGCGCAGGGGAAGACGCTGTCGCATGCGCTGCTCGCGATGGTGGTGCGCGCGCCGCGCGCGTTGCTCGAAGCCGCGGCGCGCAGCGACCAGGCGCACCGCGCGATCATCGGGCTCGAGCCCCGGCCGACTCGGCCGAGATCGGCGATGGTGGAGCGGCGCGTCGCGCAGCGCCGGCGCGCCGAGGACGCCCCCAGGCCGGCTGCGAAGAAGCCCGCGCGCAAGCGCGGCTGAAGCGCCCCGATCCCTGCCACGGATCCGCCAGCCGGCGAGAGATGGTGGGGCTGTTCCGCCGACTGCGAGAGAGCCAACTCATTGATCCGCAGTCTGTTGGGGCAGGACCGCTGTCCCGACTGCAACCCGGGCGACCACACTTTGCGTATTGATCTCAGATTTCAAGATGATATCATTCTGAAAGCCACGAAAGGGGGTTCACGACCATGATCCGTGAGAGTACCGCAAGGACCAGTTCCGGCTTCCTCATGATGGGGCTGCTGCCGCTGCTGCTCATCCTCGACATCTGGTGGGCGATCGCATCCGTCCGGCACGGCTCGGTGTGGCCGACGCTCGGAGCCGCGCTTGGCGTCGCGATCATCGCCATCCTCATGGGCGGGTTCTTCATCGTCGAACCCAACCAGTCCTCGGTGCTGATGCTGTTCGGCAATTACAAGGGCAGCGAGCGCCGGCCGGGGCTGTGGTGGGCGAACCCGTTCATGAACAAGAAGAAGGTGACGCTGCGCGTCCGGAATTTCGAGAGCAGCAAGCTCAAGGTCAACGACCACGACGGAAACCCGATCGAGATCGCCGCGGTGGTCGTGTGGCGGGTCGTGGACTCGGCCGAGGCCATCTTCCAGGTGGACAACTACGACAACTTCCTGCACGTCCAGAGCGAGGCCGCGGTCCGCAACCTGGCCGTGAGCCACCCGTACGACGCGCACAACGACGGCCAGATGTCCCTGCGCGGGAACATCCTCGAGGTCGCGGAGCAGTTGAAGAAGGAGATCCAGGCGCGTCTGGAGAAGGCGGGCATCGAGATCCTCGAAGCGCGCATCAGCCACCTCGCGTACGCGCCGGAGATCGCGAACGCCATGCTGCGCCGCCAGCAGGCGAGCGCGGTGATCGCCGCACGCTCCATGATCGTGGAGGGTGCGGTGAGCATGGTGGAGATGGCGCTCGCCGAGCTCGCGAAGCGCGCGGTCGTGCAGCTCGACGAGGAGCGGAAGGCCGCGATGGTGAGCAACCTGCTCGTGGTTCTGTGCAGCGAGCACGAGACCCAGCCGATCGTGAACGCCGGCACGCTCTACCAGTGATGGAGTGAGCGGTGGCGGAGCGGAAAGCCTTCCTGCTGCGGATCGACCCCGTGGTCCTCGACGCCCTTCAGCGTTGGGCGTCGGACGACCTGCGGAGTCTGAACGCGCAGATTGAGTTCGTGCTCCGCCGGGTGCTGCAGCAGGAGCGGCGCCTGGCGGGCAAGCCGCCCGCCCGGCCCACCGCGCGTCCCCCCGAATCGGAGCCGCAGTCATGAAACGATCCACTCCCATCGCGAATCCCAACGGTCCCGTGCTCCCGCGCGACAGCGCCCCCGGCACGCTGCGCACGCTGACGTTCGGCGAGCGCTACTGGGAGCTCAGCACGCCCGGCCGCGACTGGGGCGGCGAGTGGACCTGGAGGCGCACGAGCTTCTTCGGGCGCACGTGGTCGCTGGCGTCGGAGTCCGGCACGCACCTCCTGCTCTGCGAGGTCAGCATGCTCGGTCGCCTCTGGCGCGCCGAGGCATCCACCGGGGGCTGGACGCTCAAACGATCGTGGGTCAGCCGCACGGTCGTGACCGATGACGAGGGCACGGAGCTGATGCGTTACGAACCCTCGTGGTGGGGACGCGGTCCGATCCTCCCGGCGGGCGGCGCGCCGCTCAAGTTCCGCCGGCGCTGGCCCGCCGGCTACGCGCTCGAGAGCGCGGAGGGTCACGAGTTGCTCGTGCTCGGGCGCGGCCCCGGCTTCTTCCGCCCCAGCTATCGGCTCACGCTGTCGGACGCGGCGCGCTCGCGCGAGGACCTGCTGCCGCTGCTGGCGCTCTGCTGGCTCCTGGTGATCAGTGCCCGGCGCCGGCACGCACACTAGCGCGCGCGGTCAGCGGAACCGCCGCTTCAGCTCCGACCAGGTCGCCGGCTTCGCGGCATTGGCGCCGCAGCGCGGCGTCCCGCCCTGCCAGGTCACCACGCTCGAGATGCCGCCCATGCCGTTGATGCCGCCGGTCAGGAGGATCTCGTTCGAGTCCGTGCAGTTCTCGTTGCAGAGAACCGTATTGGGTTGCGCGAGCTTCATTGCATCGATCGAGATGCACATGGGCGTGCTGCAGCCGGCGCAGCCGCCCGAGCTGCTCGTGCCCCGGTGGCTGATGATCAGTTTGAACGCGGCGTAGATGCGCCCCGAGTTCGCCGGTTGGGCATACTGGGACGGCACGGCAACGCCGATCTCGAAGCCCACGCCCTGGTCATCGGTCCGCACGTACGCGACGCCGCCCACCCCCTGCCCCTGCCAGGGATCCTCGCACTCGGTTTCGTCGCTCATCGCGAACGACGCCGACAAGGCCCCGGCGCGGCAGCCGGACGCCAGCTGCCACCACGCCGGAATGTTGGGATCGGCGGCGCTGATGTGCCCGACCGCCGACACGCCGGTCAGGGCGCTCACACCACTCGGGGGTGAGAACGACACGACCAGCAGCTCGGACCCGGTGCTGGCGTCGCAGGCGAAGTTACGGTTCGAGGCACCCTCGCACGAACCCCAGCGGATCGCCATGCCCGAGGCGTGCGCGGCCGATCCGAACCCGAGCAGCGCGAGGAAGAGGATGATTCGCTTCAACCGGGAAGCCTCCACGGAACGGCCCTGCGCCGGCTCGGCGGTCACCGGGGAGGCGACACGGCCGAGACAAGCGCGCCCCGCCGGCTCTCGACTGCCAGCGAGGCGCTACAAGTGTGCCGTGCGCGCCAGCGCGGCGCAAGGCCGCCCGGCGCGGCGGGCCTAGCGATACAACTTCTTGACGGACGTCCAGGTGCTCGTGCGCGTCGGCACGGCGCCCTCGATGGACAGCGTCAGGTTATCGAAATACACCGGAACCTCGCCCACGGATGCACTGAAGTTGTAGGCCCCGACCCAGCCGCCGAGGATCGGCGCCGAGGTGTCCACGATGGGCGTGCTGGTGAGTTCCGTACCGTCGAAGAAGCAGCGGAACGAATTGGCCTGGGCGATCACCTTCATGTGGTGCCAGCTGTTCGCCGTGGGAACGCCCCCCGGCAGTACCGTGGCCAGCCAGCTCGCGAGATCGGGCAACGGCGCGCCTGCCACGAACTTGCGGAACCGGATCTGGAAGAGCCCAGGGTTGATCACGAACTGGTAGAAGCTCTGGAAGCCGTCCCCGGGGCTGGCCCTGAGGATGAGCCCGACGCGGGTGCTGCCGGCGCCGGTGAAGAAGTCCCCCTCCCAGGTGTAGTCGGCGTAACCGGAAGGGTCGGTCGCGCATTCTGCAATGCCCCCGAGGCTGGTGGCGACGTTCTGCAGCACCGCCACCGTGTTGTCGCCGGTCGGGCTCGGGATCGCCGGGTCGCCCGCCGGCAGCGTCAGCGGCGTGAACACGCGCCCGACACCGAAGCCCGGCGACCACGTCTGTTCGAGCGCGCCACCCGGCACGCGTTCCTGTTTCACGACGACGGCTCCCGCGACCGGAGCAAGGATGGCCAACAGGGATGCGGTCAGTAGAAGCCTCTTAGCCAGCGACATGGGGACCTCCTGGAGAGTTGGGTTGCGTGAGCGAGTTGCGGATTCAGCGAGCCACCACGAAGCGCACCGCGGCGTCGGTGCTCTGACCGGCCACGCGCGCGAAATACACGCCCGCCGGTGCCGGCCGTCCCTGGTCGTCCCGGCCCTGCCATTCCACCGACGGCGCGCCGGCGCCGAGCACGAGCGTCGCGATCCGGCGTCCGGTCAGGTCCAGCACCTCGACGAGGCGCGTGCCGGCGGCGACGCCGGCGTCGAACCGGACGCGGGCGTGCGCCAGCACCGGGTTCGGCGAAACGCGCAGTGCGCTCACGCGCACAGCGGCCGGCGGCGGAGCATCGAGGACGCTCGCCGAGAGCGGCGCCGCCAGGTAGGCGATCCGGCGCAGCACGTTGCCCGGCGTGGTGCCGCGGTCGCCGATGATCACGCACCCGGCCTGGTTCGTGGCCGAGGCCTGGAACACGATGTGTGCCTTCCCACCCGGGTTGCGTGTCGAGAGCGAAAAGAATCGTTCGTCGGTGTCGGGCGTGTTGGTGAGGTTCTGCGGCGCGGAGAACGCGCCGGCGCCGCGCGCGACGCTGCACGCGATCTCGCCGAAGCCGATGCCGGTGACGATGCCGGGCAGGCCGGCGTCGGCCGTCGGGTCCACGTTCGCATCGGAGAAGGCGAGGAACGCGACGTACGTCTCGCTCCCGTCGGGGCTGAAGCCCACCTGCGGCCAGTCGACCGACAGCGTGTTGAAGCCGGGGATCGGCCCGGCGAGCCCGTTGTCCACGTCATCGAAATGGTCGGCCACGCCGGCCGGCACCTGGTAGACCGTCTCGACGCCGCGCGTCGGCGTCCAGCGCCGGATGCGGCTGTGGTAGTCGAAGAACGCGAGCGTCGTGCCGCTCTTCCGGGCCTGCAGTTCGCTCCACACCACGTTCGGGGTGGTGTCGTTGTACGCGACGTGGCAGTGAAGGTAGGGCCGGTACTCGAGCGAGGTGGAATCGCTCTTCACGACCGCCGCGTCGGTGTAGTTGGTGAGGTTCCGGGTGGTGATCGTGCCCGGTGCGAACGTGCCGTTGCTCGACTCGATCAGGTACACGTTGCCGCCGAAGCCTCCCACCGCGACGCCGACGCGGCCGTTCGCCGACGCGGCGAGGCACGGGAACGCCGGGTACCCGGCGCGGAACAGGGTTGCCGGCGCGAACGACGTCCAGGCGCCCATCTGCCAGTTGAAGCAGGTGTAGACCGTGCCGGGGGCGGCGAGGTAGGAGGTCCGGATGTCGTTCGTCCCGTCGTACTGCCCGCCGCGCGGCACCTCACCGAGCACGGTGAACGAGCCGTTCGGATTCGCGCTGACCTGGGGGAACAGGAAACTCGGGCTCACGACCGGCGTGAGGTAGGCGCGAAACGTGCTGCCGCCCGCGGCGTCTTCGAGGTGGAAGTAGCCGTGCAGGTCGCAGCCGTCCTCGTTCAGGTGCTGCGCGATCGCCGCGCGGCCGTTCGCCGCGAGCGCGATCGTGCCGAAGCCGCCGACGAGATCACGGATGCAGCACACGGGGAGCCGGGGATCGGTGATCTTGCCGAAGTTGGTCCACACGCCGTTCGCGTCACGCATCGCGTAGCCCATGCCGCGGTTCGGGTACGGCTGGGGCGCGGCCAGGTTCGGCGGGCAGCCGCCGCCCAGCTCGCAGAACTCGTCCTGCCACGTCACGTGCACGCGCGCATCGGCGCCCACTTCGATCCGGTGGCCGAGCGAGCCCATGTCCTGGAGGTCGTACCAGGTGGAATCGATCTGCACCGCGCCCACGGGCAGCGGCACGCCGATCGCCGTCGTTGCGGCAGCAGCCGCGGGGCTCGCGCCGTGATCGGCCGCGGGCACCGCCACGCGCGGGCCGTCGGTGCCGAGCACCGTACGGCCGGTGGGATTCGCGTCGTGGCGGGCCGCGACCGGGGCGGCCATGAGCATCGCCAGCGGGAGGTAGAACAAGATGTCGCGATGCTTCATGGCTCACGCCTCCGGTCGGACGGGGTGGATCACCACGGGAGCGCCAGCTCGCGCCGGAACGAGAGCATCACGCTCCGGCCGGGTTCCGCGATGAAACTCAGGGGTTCGCGATAACGGGTGTTCGTGAGGTTCTTGACCGCCAGGGTCATGCGCGTGTTCCACGCCAGGCACGACAGCTCGAGCGCGGCGGTCCAGAACGCGGGACGCGCGAGCGTGAGGTCGTCTTTCGCACTGGCATCGGTCCAGCGCGTGCGCAGGGCCAGCGCGCCGTAAGGCAGCAGCGCCGGGACCGGGACGCGCACGTCGAGCGTGGCCCGGGCGGCGCCGAGGTCGGTGATCGCGGCGCCGGTGGCGAGGTCGTAGCCGCGCGGGAACGCCGCATTGGCCGCGAGCTGCACACCGTGCAGCGAACCCTGCGCCTCGAGCTCCACGCCCTCCAGCTGCGCCTTGGTCACGTTGGTGTACTGGAAGCGCGGCACCAGGTAGAGTTGGCCCAGGTACTTGAGCGTGATCAGGTTGTCCACGTACGAGCGGTACGCGGACAGCCGCGCGCTGCCGAGCCGGCCGCCGGCCCAGTCCGCCGCGCGCACGCCGAACTCGACGGTCTGCGAGCGCTCGGAGCGCAGGTCGGGATTGCCGAACAACTGCATGCCGCCGTGGATGTCGTCGTTGAAGTAGCGCTCCTCCAGGTTCGGGGCGCGGAAGCCGCTTGCCACCCGCCCGTACGGCGTGAGCGCCCCGAACGGCCGGGACAGGCCGCCCTCGAAGCTCCAGCGCCGGTCGGTCACGTCGAGCGTCGGCGTGAAGCTCGCCGGCGTGGAATCCGCCTGGGACCGCAGCCAGTCGTAGCGCGCGCCGGTCTCGAGGCGCAGTTGCTTCCAGGTGAACGCGTCGAACACGCCGCTCGCGAGCACGTCCCGCTGTGCCGGCGGGATCGACTCCCCGGTGGCCTGCGTGGCCGAGGTCTGCGAGCCGGCGGCGTTGACGATGGCGACGTCGGTGACCCGCGGCCCCTGCGTGGTCTCCCGGCGGTACTCGCCGTAGAGACGGAGCGCACCGCGCTGGAGCGACGGCTGGACGCTGTTCGACCAGGTGTCGATGTCGTCGGCGGCGCGCGTGGTCTTGGTCGCCACGTAGCGGCTGCGCAGGAACTGGCTGTCCGCCGTGGTCTCGACGAAGCCGGTGCGGAAGTGCTGTTCCACGCCCAGCAGCCGGAAGTCGGGCCGCACCCGGCTGCCGGGCACCGACCACTCGAGGCGCGTCGCGCCGCGCGACTGGAGCGGGTACTCGGCGTGCGAGCCGGCCGAGTTGTTGAACGCGGGCAGCTCGATGTCGTGCGCCGCGTGCCGCGTCCGCTCGAGGTCGAGTGTCGAGAGGCCGAGCCGCGCCTGCATGCGCGCCGTGTACTCGTCCTCCCGGTAGCTGCTGTTCGGCACCCGGCCATCGGGCGTGACGAGCGCACCCAGGCTTCCCGCCCCGCCGGAGAACTCGGCGCCGAACTTCGGCGCCGTCCAGCGCACGCGCGCCATGCCGGAGCGCTCGTCGCCCGGCCCGCCCGAGCGTCCGGTGAGGAGCAGCGTCGTGTGGTGCTCGCCGAGCAGGTCGCGGTGCGTGTTGAGCGAGACCACGCCGCCGAGCGCGTCGGAACCGTACTGTGCGCCGCTCGCCCCCGGCATGAGATCCACGGACTCGAGCTGGTCCACGGACACGAGCGAGGTCTGGGCGCCGTGCCCGCGACCCGACTGGAGCCGCACCCCGTCCACGAGCACGAGCACCCGCTCGCCCGAGAGGCCGCGCATCGAGACCCGCGACGCCCAGGGTCCGGTCTTCGACACGTCCACTCCCGGGGCTGAGAGCAGCGCGTCGGCGGTGGTCGAGGGCTGGAAGCGAATCAGGGACGCACGCTCCATGCGCACGGTCGTGGCGCTGGCGCGGTCCGATGCCGGCTTGCGATCGGCGTCCACGTGCACCGTGGGAAGCACGGTGACGGTATCCGCCATTCCGAGCTTGCGCGTGCTGTCGGAGGGCGCGTGGAAGGCTGGGGCGCTTTCGCCGCGCGCGCTGTCCGGGGGCGCGACGTGGGAGCGCACGGTGTCCGCCATCACGCTGTCGGCGGCGACGAGTCCGGTTGCGGTTGAGGCGGTCGCCGAGTTCGCGAAGGCGAACTGCGAGGCGAGAGCCGCGGTGAGGGCGGCGACGAGGGTCGGCCGGAGTGTGCCCACGTCCCCAGCATCGGCCGGTCGGGCACCGCGGGCTATTCGAAGTGTTACGGGTTTGCGTGTACGCAATACTACGGAGTACGAAAATTGGACACCCCGGGCCACCCTCCCCCGTCCGCCCTAACCCCAAGTCGCTACTTCGGTTCCTCCACCAGCCCCGCGCGAATGGCGAGCTGGGTGAGCAGGGCGATCGACCGCAGCTCGAGCTTCCGCATGAGGCTCGCCCGGTGCGTCTCGACCGTGCGCGGGCTGATGTTGAACTCGGCTCCGATCTCCTTCGACGTGAGTCCGCGGGCGATGCCGATGAGCACCTCGCGTTCACGGGGCGTGAGCTTCTCGATCGGATCACTCATGCCCTCGCGGATCGCCTGCTGGAGCGCCTGGTGCACCGGGGCCGAGTAGTGCGGGCGGCCGGCCATGACGCTGGCGATGGCATCGGTGAGTTCCTGCGCCGCGAGATCCTTCGACAGGTAGCCGTCGGCGCCCTCGCGCACGGCGCGCGCCACGTACTCCGCCTGGACGTGCAGCGTCAGCACGATGATGCGCGTGCCGCCCGCGACGTCACGCGCCTTCCGCAGCACTTCGAAGCCGTCGCCGCCCGGCATGTTCAAGTCGAGCAGCAGCACGTCGGGCTCGAGCTGTGCGATCATCGCCAGCGTCTCGTCGCCACGCGCCGCTTCACCCACGACTTCGATGCCGGGCGCGCTCTCGAGCACGCGGCGCACCCCCGAGCGGACGAGCTCGTGGTCGTCGGCCAGCACCACGCGCACGGCGCGCGGCGTGTTCACGCGGCGCCTCCCGTGGGCACGGTCGCTTCGACGCGCAGCCCGCCCCGTCTCGCGGTGACGAGCTGGAGCGTGCCGCCGGCCGCGCCGACCCGCTCGCGCATGCCGAGCACGCCCAGGTGCGGCGTCAACGCCGAGCGGAGCCCCGTGCCGTCGTCCTCCACCACCAGCTGGCACGCGCCGCCGTCCCGCGTCAGGCGCACCCAGGCGTGGCGCGCCCCGGAGTGGCGCGCCACGTTCGTGAGCGCCTCCTGGACGACGCGATAGAGCGTCAGCGCCGCCTCGGGCGGCCAGCCCGCCGAGTCGTCGGCGTCGATCTCCACTTCGATCTGCGTGCGTCTCGCGAAGTCCTCGATGAGCGCGCGCAGGGCGGGCACGAGGCCCAGGTCGTCGAGCGCGCGCGGCCGCAGCAGCTCGCTCACGTTCCGGATCTGGTTCAAGACCACGGCGACACGGGAGCTGGCCTCGCGCCGCCCCTCGAGATCCAGTTCGATCTTGAGCGCGGTGAGCGTCTGCCCGGCCTCGTCGTGCAGTTCGCGCGCGATGCGCCGCCGCTCCTCTTCCTGCGCGCGCAGCAGCAGTCCGGACAGCTGCTCGAGCTGCGCCGTCCGCTGCGCCAGCGCCCTCCGCTCCTCGCCGAGGACGAGCACCAGTGTGCCGACCGCGACCAGGATCAACAGCGTCACGTCCATGAACACGCCGATCAGCACGCCTGCGCCCTGCGCGCGGAGCAGCGGATAGTCGAGGTGGTGAAGGCCCCACAGCAGAAAGCCCCACGCGAGGAGCCGCGCGCCCACCGAGGGCTCCTGGCGGTCGAGTCGCAGGAATACGAATCCCGTCCAGAACGTGACCGCCGACAGCAACAGCGCCGACGAGAGCCCGGCGGTGGCCATGCTGTGCATCACGAACACGCCGTACCAGGCCCACACCACCGCCAGCGCCGGAACGGCGAGGTACCACGCCCGCCAGCGCACGTGCGCCGCGAACTGGAGCGCCGCCCACAGCAGCAGCAGCCCGGACCAGAGCGTCACCACCTGGTGTGCGAACAGCCAGCCGAGCTCGCGCTGCTGGCGCATGAACTCGGCGATGAACGTGAGCCGCAGCGCATAGACGAACCAGGCCGCCGCCCAGGTGGCGTGGTAGGGCAGGCGTCGCTGGCGCCAGAGACCGAGATGGACCGCGGCCAGTGCCAGCGTGCAGAGCGTCTGGAATGCCAGCGCGGCGACGTCGTCGAAGGTCATGGCGTCCATTGTGCGCGGAAGGTCACGGGCGGACAAACCGCTTCCGGGCCGCCGCATGGCACCGTCCGCGCCGGCCGGAGCCGGTCGCGCGCGCCTCAGGACTCGTACTGCCCCGGGTAGAGGACCGCCAGCAGCGCCGACAGGAGCGGGCCGGTGATCATTCCGCCGTACCGGTACGCCACCAGCATGCCGACCAGGCTCATGACGGGCTGCGCGACGAGATCCCGCCAGCGGCTGGCGAGAGCGTGGGGCAACACGAGCGACAACACCGCGGCCCCATCCAGCGGCGGGAGCGGGATCAGGTTGAATGCCGCGAGCAGCACGTTGAGGACGCACACGATCGAGAGGACCTTCGCCGCGATCCCGATGAACGCGGACGCAGCAAACGCGCCCGCGGGTGTCACGAGGCAGTCGAGCCTCGCCGCGGGCGGCGCGTGGAAGCGGCCGGCGGCGAGCCCGAGCGCGATGAGCGCCAGCGCAAGGCCCGCGATGACCAGGTTCGCCGCCGGCCCGGCCGCGGCCATCCACGCCGCGCGGCGCGGGTAACGATCGGCCCACGCCCGATCGTACGGCGCGCTCGCCCAGCCCATGGCCCAGCCGCGCGTGACCGCGGTGAGGAGCGGCACGACGAGCAGGCCGACCGGCGAGCGCCTGAGGTGCGGGAACGGCGAGAGCGTCGCGAGACCGGCATCCGCCGCGGTCGAGTCGCCGCCGCGGACGCCGGCCCAGGCGTGCGCCGCCTCGTGGAAGCAGGTGGAGAAGAGGAACGCCGGGTACCAGAACACCAGCGCATCGAACACCGCGGCGTTGACCGTGTTCGCCATGTCGTGGCTCCATCCCTCGTCGGCGGGAGGACAATCGATGTCGCTCGGGCAACGAGAGGCTAGTCGGCGGCCGGAGGTGAGACAACGCGGGCTCCGATCCATCCTGGACCGGCGCCCGCGTGCGTGAGGCTCCGCTTCGCTGAGAGTCGCGCAGCGACTGCCGGGGCGCCCCCGCGGGACACCCCGTTTCAAAGGCGCGGGAATGGCCGGGGACCGGAACAGCATTCGGCCCCGGGCTCACGAATCCGCCCGTCGCGACGTGCCGCGCACCCCCGCGCGTCGGGAGCGTTGGATGAGTGCGCGTCTCCGCCGATGCAGGCGCGCCTGGGGGCCTGCCGACAACCCGGGCATGATCGCTCCGCGAAGAGCCCCCACCCTCCTCGGCCTCGCCGGCGCCCTCGCGATCTTCGCGTGCGGCTGCTCGGGCGGTTCGGGCGGCACGCCGACCTCGCCAGGCAGCGCGCCGCCCCCGCCCGGTGCCTCGTTCGACTTCAGCTTTCCCGCCACGGGCGTGTCGCACACGTACGCGTTTCCCGACACCGGTGACTGGCACTACTTCTGCCTCAAGCACGGGATCGACGGCATGAGGGGAACGGTGTTCGTGCGCGCGAGCTCGCTCCGCGACTCCGCGTTCGTACAGGTGGGGTACGGGGGCGCGACGGTCTACTCGCCCGACACGGTGACCATCCGACCCAACGGCACGGTGCGCTGGATGAACGTGAGCACGGAGCTGGGCCACACCGCGACCAGCAACTGACGTTCGAGGGTCGCCCGTGGTGAATCGCTTCCCGTGCCGGAATCGCCGTGAACCGTCCGGCATCCAACCCCTGGTTCCCACTCGACCGCCACGCCCTCATCCTCGTGCGCAGCGATCCTGTCGTGGGCCGGGCGGAACCGAAGCGGAGGAACCATGTCTCGAAAGCACGCCCGGACGCCGCTCGCATCGCTCGTCCGCACGCTGATCGGAGTCGCCGCCCTCACGCTGCTCGCGGCCGGGTGCTCCGGCAAGAGCTCGAGCGCCCCCGCCGTGGTCGCGGGGCCGGCGTTCAACTTCTCGTTCCCGGTCACCGGTGTCTCGCACCAGCTCCAGTTCACCGATGTGGGCAGCTGGGGCTACCACTGCATTCCGCACCAGAGCCTCGGGATGACGGGAACGGTCATCGTGGATGCGTCCTCGGCCGTGGACTCTGCGCTCGTGCAGGTCGGTCCCGGAATCGCGACGGTGTTCCAGCCGAGCTCGGTGACGATCAAGCCGAACGGATTCGTGCGCTGGGTGAACACCGGCTCCATGACGAATCACACGGTCACCCGCCCGTAGGCCGGCTCCCCGCACTGCCGCGGGCGCGCCGCCCGCTGTGGCGCACCTGCCACAGCTCCCGCGTCACATGGCGCGGGCCGGGAACGGCTGAAGTCCGCTAACCGCCTCGTATCACGTCGTCTCCGGGGTCGTGCGGAGCAGTGGCACGGCCCCTGCTTTTGTCCGGGGCGAAGCATTCGACCCGCACCCCGGAGGACGCCATGAACACTCGTACGCTCGTGACCCGCTGGATCACCGCCGGCTTCGCGGCGGCCGTCGTGATCTCGTCCGCATCGACCGCGCTCGCCGACCGCGATCACGACTCGCGCCGGTTCAAGGGCGTGGACTACGGCTACCCGGTGCAGCGCGTGGTCGTCCACGAACATTCGAGCAGCGCAGGTCCCGCGATCGCCGGCCTGATCGGCGGCTTCATCCTCGGCACCGCGGTGTCGTCCTACTCGCACCCGGTCGTCGTGCACGAGGGCTACTACCCGCATCCGGTCGCCGTCTACCGCTATTACGATCCGTACGGCGGCGTCTGGTACGACTCGCTCGACCAGTGCGCGGTCGGCTATCGCCACCCGCGCACGATCGAGGTCATCGACGTCCGCAGCGGCCGCGAGGTGCGCACGCTCTGCTACCGCGACGGCGGCTGGCGCCGGCTGAGCGGCGACTACGACGATCGTGATTTCGACAGGGGCCACGACGACTGACGTCCGAGGCCCGCAGGGAGTGGGTCCGCGGCGGTGGGGCTGGAACAAACGGGGAGCGTCCAGGCTCGCACGGCGGATCCACGCAACACCCGGAAGGGCGGCGCCGAAAGGCACCGCCCTTCACCTCTTTTCACGAGCGGCAGTCGGGACGCCGAGAGATGAGCTGTTGAGCGACCCTCGCTCCAGGGGGTGCGGGGTGTCCGGGGGGCTGCGACTGAAGGGAGTAGCCGGCAGGCCCCAGGCCCGGATGGGCGGTGGCCGGCCCCGAGCGTCAGGGAGGGCCGGCCACGATGGCCGGCCCGAGCGTTCCCTTCAGTCGCAGCCCCCCGGACACCCGGCACCCGACTGACGCGAAGGAAAGACTCAAGCCGCCAGCAACTTCTCGGTGTTCGCCTGGTGCTCTTCCGGCCGCAACACGCGCGCCACGCTCTCGGAGGGCGGCATCGGTTCCCAGAGGTCGGCCTGGCCTTCCGCCGGTGCCACGCCCGACGGGTCGAGCAGCACGCGGCAGGTCGGCCGTGTGACGTCCGCCGGGTTCGGTGTCATCGCCAGCACGGTGTGGCCCGAGCTCGTCTGCATCACCGTGCCGGCGGGATACAGGCCCACCGTCTTGATGAGCGCCCACAGCACCGCGGGATCGAAGTTCACGCGGTTCGGCCCCATGAGCACGCGCAGGCCCTCGAACGCGGTGTGCGGCCGCGTGTAGTAGGCACGGTGCGCGGTGATGGCGTCGAAGCAGTCGGCCATCGCCACGATGCGTGACAGCGTGGCCTGTCCCCATTCGGCCGACGTGTCGGGATAGCCGGTGCGATTGAAGTTCATGTGGTGCTCGAAGCACGCGCGCATGCAGTCGATCATCACCTGCGACAGCCCGGGCATGCGCGCAACCATCTTGACGCCCTCGACCGGGTGCCGTCGCATCTGTGTCCACTCCTCGGCGGTGAGCGCGCCGGCCTTCCGGAGCACGGCCCCCGAGACCATCATCTTGCCGAGGTCGTGCAGCAGGCCCGCCACGCCGAGGTCGGCGAGCGCCTGCCGCGGCAAGCCCAGCGCCTGTCCCATGCCCACCGACAGGACCGCCACGTTCACGCAGTGCGCGTACGTGTACTCGTCGTGATCCTTGAGCGCCGTGAGCCCGACCAGCGAGTATTCGCTCTTGAGGACGCTGTCCACGATCGGCTGCACGACACGCTTGGCGTGACGCAGGTCCGGGCGGCCGCTCTGGCGGGCGCGCAGCACGACCTTGCGCGTACCCACCATGGCCCGCCAGAACACCTGCCTGGCGCGGGCCCGTTCCTGCTGCGGCTTGGGCAGTCCGTCGAGTTCGCGGGCGAGGTCCTCGGGATCCAGGTGCGCCGCCGGCAACGGCACGATGCTGTGCACCGACGCCTCGTCCACCGTCTCCGGCAGCTTGGGCGCGAGCGCGGGATCCTCGGCAGCGAGGAAGATCTGGAAGAAGCGTTCGAGCTCGGCCTCGCTCACGCCCTGCAGGAAGCGCAGCCCGCCCGTCTGGCGGCGCTCGAAGTCGGCGAGCAACGAGTGGTAGGGGCCCATGAGCGCCGTGCTCACCTTCACGCGCACGCCGTTCAGGTAGAAGTAGTCGGCCACCCCCACCAGCGTGACTTCGTCCTCGGCGTCGAGCAGCCGCCGCAGCACGCCCATGAACTCCTGCAGCTGGTGCTGGAACGCCATGTTGGAAACGTCGTACGTGCGCGCGGTGCGCATGAGCGCCACCAGGCGCTGGATGAGCGGGCCACCGAGCTCGCCGAGGATTCCCGCGTCGCCGCGGTCGTCCGGCGTCGCGGGCGGAGGGGGGGCCGGGGGCGGGGTTCCCGGCGCGGGGGTCGGCTCGCTCATGCCGCCATCCGGGTCTGCAGTGCGGCGGTGCACGCCTGGCGCACGGGCGCACGGCGTGACTGCGCCCCCGCCTCGAGTGCGGCCAGCGCTCGCGGCGTTCCGATCCGCGCCAGGCAGCGCGCGACCGCGTGGCGATGCACCTCCTGCTCGCGGTCGAACCAATTGCCGCCGTTCATCGCCTCCTCCAGCTCCTGCACCACCTCGTCGCCCCCGGTCGAAGCGACCGCGGCGTACACCGCGCGGCGCTCTTCGGCCGGGCGCTGCAGGAAGCGCTCCTGCGCCAGGAACGCGGTCACGTAACGTGCCACGGCCGGGTCCCGCGCCGCCGAGAGCTGGTGCAGGATCAGGCAGAAGAGCTTCGTGTCGGCGCCCTCGAGCGCCCGGATCAGCACCGGCCGGGCGAGCCGCAGCTCGATGCCCTGGAGCGCCGTGACCACCTCGGCGGTGACGCGCGGGTCCGGGTAGCGCACGGCACTCGCGAGGAGCGGCACGATGCTCGCGCCGCCGACCCAGCCGAGGATATGAACCACGTTGCGCACGACGTACCAGCGCGGATCGTTGAGCCACGGCGCGAGCCGGGTCGGGTTTCGCTGCGCCTGGACGGTGATCGCCTCCGCCACGAGCTGTCGCGTCATCCGCGCCTGGCTCTCGGACAGCGTCAGCGTGAGCCAGTCGAGGGAGGCATCGCCCAGTTCGTGCGCCAGCGCCAGGAACTCCGCCACCGCCGCCGGGCCCTGGCTGTCGAGCTTCTCGACCGTGCGGGTGATGCTCACCGGCTGCAGCAGCTCCTGGGTGAATGTCTCGTCGGACCACTCCCCCGTGCTCGACTCGCGCACCAGGCGCAGCGCCTCGCGCGCATCGGCCCACGCACCGCCGGCCATCGCGGTGCGCAATGCACGCGGCAGGAAGCGCGCCAGCTCGCGGCGGTCATCGTCGGTGAGCTCGCTCTGCAGGCAGGCGTTCGCGATCGCCACCGCGGCCGTGGACTGCGGCACGCGTCGCTCGGCGAGGTACTCCGCGGTGAATCGTTTCACCTCCTGGCCCGACATGAAGTCCAGCTCCGCGAACGTGGCTTCGACCTCCTCCGTGAGCTCGCCGAGCGCCCAGTCCTCGGAGCGCTCCGGGCCCGGGGAGACGTCGCTCGCGGCGCGGGTGCCATCCGGAGCGTCGGAACCCGCCTGCGCGCCCTCCCCCGCGGTCGGCCACGGCAGCAGCGCGGCGCCGTCCTCCGCGGTCGTTCCCTCGCCGCCGGTCTCGCCCTCCGCCGGGATGTAGTCCACGTCCGCGTGGCGGAGATTCGCCTCCCACAGGAGCGTCACCAGGTCGTCGCCGTCGAGGTTCTGTCCGGTCACGCTGAGCACCGCGTCCACGAGCGCGTTGCACTCGCGTTCGTCTGCGCCGGGCTGGAGCGTGAGCCCGCGCACTCCATCGCGATAGAACGCGAACGCGAGGTTGTCGTCGCGCGAGCGTGCGGAGTAGAGCGACTGCCCTTCGCAGGTCACGTCCTCGGCGGTGAACCGGTAGGTCACCGGGCCATGGCCCTCGAGCAGGGCGCGCAGCGCGACCGCGAGTTCCTCGCGGAAGCGGAGCACGGTGGGATTGCCGGCGTCGTAGAGCCGGCAGGTCTTGAGCGTGCGCGAGAGCATGTGCAACCACACACCCGCGGCCTTGACCGCGGGCGCCAGCTCGGTGCGGCCCGCGTCCGCCCGCTCGGCCTCGAGGCTCGGCCACGAACCGCTGTCGCCCGACGCGGGCGGCTCTCGTCCCTCGCGCCCGGCGGACGGCGGCGGGTCGCCCGCCAACGGCTCCGCCCAGCCCGGGAACGACGACGCGCGCGCGGGATCATCGGACGGATCGGGAGTGCCAGGTCCGTCGCGGGGGGTCACGTCCATGGTGTCGGGTACTCCTTGCAAGGGGCACGGGTCCTGCCGAGACCCTGTGCACGGTTATCGTCCTTTCGCCGCAAGCACTTGAGGCTTCTGGGCGGGCTCGCCCAGCACGCGCGTCGCTGCGCTCGGCCGAGTGTGCTTGACCCGCCCCGAGCGCGGTCCGGAGACTGCGCGCGACTCTGCCCGTTCCGTCGGCCCCTCACCGGAGGACTCCGCCCCCATGGCTCCCCGCTCGTTTGCGTCGCTTTCCACGCTGCTCCTGTGGTCGTTCCTGGCTGCCGGCCTCGGCCCGCGTCCCGCCGCGGCGCTCGAGGAATGCCGGCTCATGCGCATGCCCGACATCCAGGGCGACCGGATCGTGTTCGTGTACGCGGGGGACCTGTGGACGGTGGCGCGCACCGGCGGCACGGCGCAGCGCCTCACCACTCACGAGGGACTCGAGCTCTTCCCGAAGCTCTCGCCGGACGGCAACACGGTGGCGTTCACCGGCGAGTACGACGGCAACACCGACGCGTACACCATCCCCGTGACCGGGGGCGAGCCGAAGCGGCTCACGTTCCACCCCGGCGTGGACCAGGTCGCGGAGTGGTACCCGGACGGCAAGTCCATCCTCATCCGCTCCGCACGCGCCTCGAACATCCAGCGCTACGACCGCTTCTTCAAGGTGCCCGCGTCCGGCGGGTTCGAGGAAATGCTGCCGCTCCCGACCGCGGGCTACGCGAGCCTGTCGGCCGACGCGAACCTGATCGCGTTCGTGTCGCCGTCGTACGATCGTCGCACCTGGAAACGCTACCGCGGCGGCAACGCGCCCAACATCTGGGTCTACGACTTCAAGGCGAACAAGTCGGAGAACATCACGGCCGACTGGCCCGGCCCCGACGAGTGGCCGATGTTCAACGGCCGCACCGTCTACTACTGCTCGGATCGCAACGGCAAGACCGCGAACCTGTGGGCCTACGACCTCGATAAGCACACGCAGCGGCAGGTGACCACGTTCACCGACTACGACGTGAAGTGGCCGAGTGTCGGCTCGGACGCGATCGTGTTCGAGAACGGCGGCTGGCTGTACGTCGTGGATCTGCCCTCGGAGAAGATGCACAAGCTGTCGGTGCAGGTGCCCGACGACAAGCCGGCCACGCGCGCCGAATACCGGAGCGTCGCGGACCGCATCGACGGCATGGACCTGTCGCCGTCCGCGAAGCGTGCGGTGATCGAGGCGCGGGGCGAGCTGTTCAGCGTGCCGGCCGAGAAGGGCGACGTCCGCAACCTCACGAACACCCCCGGCGCCCGTGAGCGCGACCCGGTGTGGTCGCCGGACGGCAGGTGGATCGCCTACTGGTCGGATGCGTCGGGGGAGTACCAGATCCACGTGCTCGGCGCCGACGGGAAGACGCCCGCGCGCCAGGTGACGCACGAACCGGCCACGTTCCGCTACGCGTTGGCGTGGTCGCCGGACTCGAAGAAGCTGGCGTTCTCGGACAAGACGGCGCGGCTCTACTGGTGCGACGTGGCATCCGGCAAGGTGACACCGGTGGACAAGGGCGAATACGGGGAGATCAACCAGTACGTCTGGTCGCCGGACTCGCGCTGGATCGCCTACGCCAAGCAGACCGGGGCGGGATTCAACGTGCTGTGGCTGCACTCGCTGGCGAGCGGCCACTCGAGCGCCGTCACGGACGGCATGTCGGACGACTTCTCGCCGTCGTTCGACCCGGAGGGCCGCTACCTGTACTTCGTGTCGCGACGCACGTTCAAGCCGGAGTTCGGGAGCTTCGAACTCGACATCCACTTCACCGCCACCGACAAGCTCTACGCCATGACGCTGCGCGACACGCTCGCATCACCGGTGAGTCCGGAGAGCGACGAGGAGACCGGGGACGTCGCGGACAAGGGTGACGACAAGGGCGACAAGTCCGGCAAGGGTGGCAAGGGCGACAAGGCGGCCGACAAGACGGCGAAGACCGAGACCACGCGCATCGACCTCGAAGGCCTCGGGGAGCGCGTGGCGGAGCTGCCGGTCAAGGCCGGACGCTACCCCGCCGTGGTGGGCGTGAAGGGCAAGGTCGTGTTTCTGTCGCAGGACGAGACGCCGGACGACAACGGCAACGCGCCGGTGAGCGTGCGCTGGTACGACCTGGAGAAGCGCGAGGACAAGACCGTGATCTCCGGCGTGGACGCATCGATCGGGCTCTCGAAGGACGGCGGCAAGCTGCTCTACAAGAAGGACGACACGGTCGGCATCGTGGACGTGGCCGAGGGAAAGAAGGTCGGTGACGGCAAGCTGGCGGTGGAGAACATGATGGCGTGGGTCGACCCGCGCGCCGAGTGGATGCAGATGTTCAACGAAGCCTGGCGGCTGGAGCGCGATTTCTACTACGACCCGGCCATGGGCGGGCTCGACTGGAAGGCCGTGGGCGAGCGCTACCGGCAGCTCGTGCCGTACGTGGCCCACCGCGCCGACTTGAACTACATTCTCGGCGAGCTGATCGGGGAGCTGTCCACGTCGCACACGTACGTGGGCGGCGGCGACTACCCGAAGGTGCCGAAGGTCGATACCGGGCTCCTGGGCGTGGACTGGTCGCTCGACGCGGCCAGCGGGCTCTATCGGCTGGCGCACATCTACCGCTCGCGGGACTGGAACTCCGACGTGGCGGCGCCGCTCGGCGAACCCGGCCTCGCCGTGCGTGACGGCGATTTCCTGCTCGCGGTGAACGGCGTCCCGGTGCGGTCGCCACAGAACGTCTACTCCGCGTTCGTGGGCACCGTCGGCAAGCAGACCGTGCTCAAGCTGGGCTCGTCCGCGAACGATCCGAGACCCCGCACCGTGACGGTGAAGCCGGTCGCGAGCGAGGCGACGCTCCGCTACACCGCGTGGGTGCACTCGAACTGGGAGAAAGTTCAGAAGGCGACGGGCGGACGGGTCGCCTACATCCACGTGCCCAATACCGCGATCGGCGGCATCCAGGAGTTCAGCAAGGGTTACTTCCCGCAGGTGGAGAAGCAGGGCATCATCGTGGACGAGCGATTCAATGCCGGCGGCTTCATTCCCGACTTCTTCGTCGAGCGCCTGATGCGGAAGACGTGGACCTACTGGTCGAACCGCGACCGCGAGTCGTTCCGCACGCCCGGCCAGAGCATCGACGGCCCGAAGTGCATCCTCGCGAACGAATATGCCGGCTCGGGCGGCGACGCGTTCCCGTTCTACTTCCGCCAGCAGGGCGTTGGGCCGATCATCGGCAAGCGCACCTGGGGCGGGCTCGTCGGCATCTCGCACGACCTCCCGCTCGTCGACGGCGGCTCGGTGACCATGCCGGACTTCGGGATCTACGGCACCGATGGCCGGTGGCTGGTCGAGAACCACGGCGTGGATCCGGACATCGAGGTCGAGAACACGCCGGAATCGGGCGTGGATGGGAAGGACCTGCAGCTGGAGAAGGCGATCGAATGGACGCTCGCTCAGCTGAAGGAGCATCCGGTGACGCGGCCGCCGCATCCGGCTTACAAGAAGCAGTAGTTTCCGATCGCGAACACCAACACCACGTTTCGTTCACCTGCGGACTGCGCTGCGAGGGGGGCCATCTTCGAGCGGGGACCCCGATGGCCCCACTCGAAGATGGCCCCCCTCTCCGCCGGCCGCTGGGTGGTTCGAACGGGAACCGCCCTTCGCGAACAAGAGGCTGCCTTGCTTCGCGGCGCGCTGGCTTGCTTCTCCCCCTCCCGGTTGTTGTCTTTCGGCCTCGCTAGGGGGTGAGGACGATGATTCGGCCGGGGGTCTTGTCGGTGCTGCTGCGGACGAAGTAGACGCCGCGGGCCAGCTTCGTGCCGGTGTCGCTGGTGCCGTCCCAGGGGAGCGTTTGCTCGCCCTGCGGGAAGATGCGGTCGGCAAGCGTGCGGACCCTCCTGCCGGCGACGTCGTAGATGTTCACGCGCACGCGGCCGGTGTGGGCGATACCGAGGCGGACCATCGCGGGGCCGTTGCGCATCACCGAGTCGCCGATCTTCATGAAGTCGACGGGCACCGGGCCCGCCTGCGGAACGTCATCGCACAAGAACAGGCCGCAATGTGAGATCCCCGTGATCTGGCAGATGCTTCCGAAGACCTTGTTCAGCATGAAGTAGTAGTAGTCGTCACGACCGTTGCCTGTGACGTGGGACAGGATCAGCCCCGCATCGCAGTACTGGGAGAACAGGTGCTCGATGTCGAAGCCGCCTGTCACGGTGACCCAATTACGCAGCGCCGACGCGGGCTTCACGACGCCCGCGACGTACGGGCCGCTCAAACCGACGTTCTCGTAGAACGCACCTTCCGCGGACTCCGCAATGGCCTGATTGCGACTGTAGATGTCGCTCGAATAGGTGCAGGCGTTCGCCACACCGTAGATGCTGGCTGACGGCGTCAGGCTGGTGGTCGTGGCCAGATTGGCACAGTCGTTCAGGTTGCCGGCCAGCGCCTGATACGAGGGGCTGCGAAACACGACACCCAACTTGTCCGTGAGGAACTGAGTGTGGGTCGGGTCGATTCCTCCCGAAGCCTTTTCCGACTGCCCGAACCCATCGCCCTGCACGAATATGCCCCGCGGCTGGGCCGAGCCTCCGGGCTGCGTAAGGAAGTCGTTCAGAAGCGCGATGTCGTTCTGGCTGCGATTCAAGTTCGGGCCGAGGATCGTGCTGTTCAGATCTCCGGTGAGGACGCCCAGGATCCGGTAGTAGGCGCGCAGCATTGAGGGCGTCGGCCCCTGCCTCGACTCGCGCCCGGCGGCGAAGCCCATCCCGGCCCGATTCGCGAGACGGCTGCCGAGATTGCCGGCACTCGCGTCGAGGGATTCCGCCGCCTTGACGCCGTACATGTCCCACGTCGTGCCCGGTTGGGAGTTCTGGTTGCTCACCGCGACCGACATGTTGGTGCGGATATCGAGGTCGGCAACGTTGATCGTGCCCGGTGCCGTCCAGCCGTTGTGTGCCCCGCGCTTGACCGCAGCGGTCGCACCGATCGTGTCCAACACCCCGATGAACGTCCCCTCGTTCCCACGCCGGTCGTTCAAGTCCACGTACAGCATGCAGGCGGAGCCGGCGCCGCCGAATGCCACGTTCTTCCAGCGATCCGGCAGGACCGAGAACTCCTGCCAGCGGTGTTCGTCGGTCGAGCCTTCGCCCTTCTGCGGCGTGATGTAGTTGGTGTCCGGGCACATCGCGAACTCGAGCAGCGGAGTGATCGCGTGCGACTTGCGATAGAAGTACTCGACGTGCGAACCGGGCGTGAGGAGCCCGTCGGGGATGATCTTCGTGAACTCCTTCGTCTGCGCGTTGCCGTCCCAGCCGGTGCGCGACTGCGGGATAGTCGTCAGCCACGTCGGGACGACGCCCGTGCAGTTGACGTTATTCAGCGTCGGGGAGCTGGCCGCGACCTTCGTCGTGTCGATCACGAAGCACTTGAACTTGTTGACGCCCAGCGTCGCGAACTTGGGATCGCTCTCGTGGTACATGCTCATCCACGCGCCGGGTGTGAGGCCGGTGCTCGTGGGCGCGTCGCCGCCGACCGGGAAGATGTTGCGCTCTGTCGTGTCGCAGCGGGCGCTGTTCCAGGTCAGGTTGTCCCAGCTCGTGTGACCGTGGTGGTCGCCGGCGGAGAACTCACCCGGGTTGACGATGTACTGGCCCCAGAACGAAGCGTCGCCTGACGCGACGAGGGCCGCCTGATTGGTAGGGACCTGGAGCAGCACGCCGGTCGGCGAACCGCCCGGATTCATCGTGCGGCCCGCAGCGATCTGGTAGTTGCCCGGACCGGGCAGGATTCGGAATACCAGATCCACGCGTACTGCGGAGAGCGCCGGATCGTCTGCAGAGCCC
>CAYSWZ010000033.1:0-15728 GCA_964434945.1 uncultured bacterium
AGCGTGGAGATCTCGGCCAAGAAGGGCACGAACATCGACAAGCTGCTGGAGATGATCCTGCTCACGTCCGAACTGCTCGAGCTCAAGGCGGACCCCGACCGGCGCGCAAAGGGCGTCGTGCTCGAGGCGCGGGTCGAGCAGGGACGCGGCGTCGTGGCGTCGGTGCTGGTCCAGAGCGGCACGCTGCGCGTGGGCGATCCGTTCGTGGCCGGCTCGGTGTACGGTCGCGTGCGCGCGATGTACGACGAACGCCGCAAGATCGTGAAGGAAGCGCCGCCGTCCACGCCCGCCGAAGTCGTGGGTTGGAGCGGCACGCCGTCCGCGGGCGACCTGTTCGTGTCGCCGGAAGACGAGCACGAGGCGCGCGAGGTGGCGTTCAAGCGCGCCGCGCTGCACCGCGAGCACGAGTTCCGCTCCAGCAAGGCGATCTCGCTCACGACGTTCCACGAGAGTCTCGGCAAGGGTGGTGCGACCGAGCTCAAGATGCTCATCAAGGGCGACGTGGACGGTTCGGTCGAAGCGCTCAGCGAGTCGCTGCAGAAACTGTCCACCGGCGAGGTGGCGGTGCGCGTGATCCGCTCCGCGGTCGGCCAGATCACCGAGTCCGACGTGCTGCTCGCGGCGGCCTCCGATGCGATCATCGTCGGCTTCCACGTCCGGCCCGACGTGCGCGCACGGGAGATGGCGGAGCGCGAAAAGGTCGAGATCCGCCTGTACGACATCATCTACAAGGCGCAGGAGGACGTGAAGCTGGCGCTCGAGGGCATGTTGAAGCCCGAGCTCAAGGAAGTCGTGCTCGGCACCGCCGAGGTGCGCCAGGTCTTCAAGCTGTCGAAGGGGCTGATCGTGGCCGGCTGCATGGTCTCCACCGGGAAGATCGCGCGCTCGGAGAAGATCCGCGTCGTGCGGGGCGACACGACGGTGTGGACCGGACGCGTCGAGGCCTTGAAGCGGTTCAAGGATGATGTGCGCGAAGTCGAGAAGGGCTTCGAATGTGGCATCACGCTGGACGGGTTCTCGGATCTGGCGCAAGGCGATCGTCTTGAATCGTTCAAGATCGAGGAGTTGGCGAGGACGTTGTAGAAGCTTGAGAACACAAAGGTCGCCGTCCGAGGGGGTGGGCGTCTCGTCATGCTGGACGCTCGTCGGCCGCTTCCTGCGGCCTCCTCGCTAGGCGTTCGGCTCGCTCCGCCAGTCCCTGGCTCCCGCGAGCCTCTCGACTCCAGCAGGACGAGACGCCCACCCCCTCGGACGGCACGTTTGCATCAGAGGCACAGCGCGTCTGGCGCTTCTCCTTCGCTGATTGCGGTTCCGGCGCGGCCCTGGCCATCGCCGGGTGCTCGGCGGGGCTGCACCACTTCTGCGCGGGGTGGGACGACATGGTCGTTGGGATTGTTCGGGTGGAGTTGCATCTGCCGGCGGCGCAGTCGCTGAAGGACAAGCGGCAGGTGGTGCGGTCCATGAAGGAGCGGATCCGCGAGCGGGTGCGCGCGGCGGTGGCGGAGGTCGAGTACCAGGACCTGTGGCAGCGGGCGGCGATCGGGATCGCGGTGGTCGCGGCGGAGGGCGGGCAGGTGCGCGAGATGTTGAACAGCGCGCGGAACATCGTGGACCAGTACGCGCAGGCGCAGGTCCTCGACTGGCAGGAGACACTCCAGTGAGGATCCGCCCGGAAAAGGTCGCGCATCTCATGCGCCGCGAGGTCGCGGAGATCCTGCAGCGACGGCTGCGCGACCCGCGCGTGACCGCCATGGTCAGCGTCACCGACGTCGAGGTGAGCCAGGACCTGTCGTTCGCGAAGATCTACGTGAGCGTCATGGGCGCGCCGGAAGCGGTGGCCGAGACGCTCCGGGCGCTCGGGCACGCGGTCGGCTTCGTGCGCCACGAGCTGGGATCGAGGCTCGGGCTGCGCGACGTGCCGGACCTGCGATTCGTCCACGACGAGTCGCTGGAGCGCGGCGCCCGGGTCGAGGAGCTGCTGAAGCGCATCCAGGACGGGAAGCCGGTGGAGGACGAGGAGCTCGAATGATCCCCGCCCGGCCGGCACCGCACGGCCGCGGGCTCCCGGAGTCCGAGTGGCCGGGGCTGCTGCTCGTGGACAAACCCGCCGGGGTCACCTCGCACGACGTGGTCGCGCATGCCCGCCGCGGTCTCCACATCCGGGCCATCGGCCACCTCGGCACGCTCGATCCCGGCGCTTCGGGCCTGCTCGTGCTGGCGCTCGGCGCCGCGACGCGGTGCGCGGTCGTGTGGCAGGGCGGGCGGAAGACCTACGCGGGGACCGTTCGGTTCGGCGTGGTCACCGACACGCAGGACACGGACGGCCGCGTGCTCGCGACCTCCGAGATCCGCCCGAGCGAATCGGCCGTGCGCGCCGCGGCCGCGGCGCTGACCGGGGAGCTCGCGCAAGTCCCGCCGATGGTGTCGGCGCTCAAGCACCGCGGCGAGCGCCTGTATTCGATCGCGAGGCGCGGCGGGAGCGTGGAGCGCGAGGCGCGCCCGGTGCAGGTGGGCGCGTGGCGCTGGCTGGCGTTCACCGGCGACGAGGCCCGGTTCGAGGTGGAGTGCTCGGGCGGCACGTACGTGCGTACGCTGGTCCACGACCTCGGCCAGAGCCTGGGCTCGGGCGCCGCGCTCGCGTCGCTCCGGCGCCTGCGCAGCGAACCGTTCTCGGTCGAGGAGGCGTGCGAGTGGCGGGATCTCGACACCGGGGCGGCCGGCAACCTTCTCGAGCGGCGGGGAATCCCGCTCGACCGGGCGCTCGACGTGCTGCCCGCGCTGGTGCTTGGCCCCGCCCCGGCGGAGGCGCTCGGGCGCGGCCAGGCCCCGCGCGTCGAGCCCGGCTCTGCGCCGGTCGGCGCCGGTCCGCGGAGCGTCGTGTTCCGCGACGCCGGCGGGCACGCGCTCGCGCTCGGCGAGCTCGCCACCGAAGGCGACGGCGTGCGTGCGCGCCCGACGGTCGTCTTCCCCTGGGCCGTGCGCGAGGGGAAGGTGCTGCCATGAGCGAAGCGAAGCCATGTGCAATGCGCGAAGCGAAGCCATGTCCATGAGCGAAGCCAGGACCTACCTCCCGGGCGACCACCGCGGCGCGGTCGCCGTCGGCGTGTTCGATGGCGTCCATCTCGGCCACCGGAAGCTCCTCGAGCGCACGCACGAGCGCGCCGGGGGCCATCGCTGCGTGGCGGTGAGTTTCGAGCCGCACCCCGACATCGTGCTCGCGCGCGAGTTCCGGCCGCTGGCGCCGCTCACGCCACTCCCCGAGAAGCAGGCGCTCATCGCCGCGATCGGCGCGGAGCTGCACGTGCTGCCGTTCACGCGCGAACTCGCAGCGCTCGAACCGGAGGAGTTCGTGGCCCGCCACCTGGTGCAGCCGTTCGCACCGGCCTGGCTCGTCGTGGGTGGGGACTTCGCGCTCGGACGCGCGCGCTCGGGGAACGTGCCGCGCCTGCGCGAACTGGGACGTGCGTTCGGCTTCGAGGTGGACGCGGTGCCCCTGCACGTGGTGGGAGGGGCGCCGGTGACGAGCACGCGCATCCGCACGCTGCTCAACGAGGGCCGGGTCGCGGAGGCGGCGGAGTTGCTCGGCCGCCCGTACGGATTCCGCGCGCTCGTGGTGGGCGGCGACCGGGTCGGCCGCACGCTCGGGTTCCCGACCGCGAACCTTCGCCTGCACGACGAGCAGCACGTCCCCGCGCACGGGATCTACGCCGTGTGGGCGCGCATCGCGGGCGAGGAACTCTGGCGCATGGGGGCGATGAGCGTCGGGGTGCGGCCCACGTTCGGCGGCGGCCTGCGCACGCTCGAGGTGTACCTGCTCGACTGGAGCGGGGATCTCTACGGGCGCGACCTGACGATCGCTTTCGCGGACTGGCTCCGGCCGGAGCAGGTGTTCGCGGGCACCGGGCCGCTCGTCGCCGCGATGACCGCGGATGTGGAGCAGGCGCGCCGCCGGCTGGCCGCGCTCGGGCCCCCGCGCGAATGACTCCCCGGGCCGCGCCGGGCTCGCGGCGGCGCGGATTCGGCGCGGTCCCCTGCGATGCCCTTCCTGCGGGGCAACGACTTACGTCCACGAGCGGGCCGGGCGACACTCTCCGGGAGCGAGAATTGACAGGACCTTTGAGCGTCCGCTGCCCGACTGGAGACCGGCCCGCGCCGGTGCTATATTCTCGCGTCGCCCTGAACCCTCAGGGTTCCGCTGCACGTCTTCGCTGCGCTCGTCAGGCAGCACGCGCCGCCCCTCGAGACCTGAACCTCGCGGGCGGGGCCGGGCACTCACCCACTTCAGGAGCCAGCCCTTGACGCTGACCAAGGAACAGAAGCTGGGCATCATCGAGAAGTTCAAGACTCACGAAGGCGATTCCGGGTCACCGGAGGTGCAGATCGCCCTCCTCACCGAGAAGATCAACTACCTCACCGAGCACTTCAAGGTCCACAAGCGGGATCACGCTTCGCGCCGCGGCCTGCTGCGCATGGTCGGTCAACGCCGGCGCCTGCTGGACTACCTGAAGGCCACGAAGGTCGAACGCTATCGAAAGGTCGTGAAAGACCTGGGACTTCGCCGCTAGGAAATCCTCGCGGCATGAGACGCGGCCCCCGCACGGGGCCGCGTTCTCTTAGGACGGGGAGGGCCCCCGTCCGACCCTCCGGGCGCCGCACGCACGGCAGGGTGGACAGCGGCCGGGAAGGCCCCGGCTGCATGCGAGAGAACAGGAAGTGGAATGGCTGAGCACAGAGTAAGCGTGGATTTGGGCGGCAAGGAGCTCACGATCAGCACCGGCAAGTGGGCCAAGCTCGCGGGCGGGTCCGCCGTCGTGCAGCTGGGCGGCACGATCGTGCTGGTGGCGTCGAGCGCCGCGAAGACCGCGAAGCCGGGGCTCGACTTCGTGCCCCTGACCTGCGACTACCGCGAGCGCACGTACGCGGCGGGCAAGATCCCGGGCGGCTTCTTCAAGCGCGAAGGGCGACCGACGGAGAAGGAGACGCTGTCGAGCCGGCAGATCGACCGTCCGATCCGTCCGCTCATGCACAAGCAGTGGACGTACGAGACCCAGGTCATGGCGACGGTCGTCTCGTCGGACCAGGAGCACGACGCCGACGTCCTGGCGCTCATCGGCGGCTCCGCGTCGCTGGTGCTCTCCGACATCCCGTTCCCCGAGCCCGTCGCCGCCGTGCGCGTGGGCCGAGTGGACGGCCAGTGGGTGGCGATGCCGACGTTTGCCCAGCTCGACGAGTCCGACGTGGACATCGTGGTGGCCGGTACTGCCAACGACATCATCATGGTCGAGGGCGGCTGCCGCGAGGTGCCCGAAGCGGACATGATCGCCGCGCTCGAGTTCGCGACGCAGAACATCCGCAAGATCGTCGCCGTGCAGAATGATCTCGTGAAGGTCGCCGGCAAGCCGAAGCGGCCGGTGGTCGACAAGGTCGACGTGAGCGAGCTCGAGTCCGAGCTGCGCTCGCGCTACACCAGCCGCCTGCGCGACGCGATCCGGATTCCCGGCAAGGAGGCGCGCCAGGAGGAGATCGACATCATCACCAAGGAAGCGACCGCGGCGCTGACCGAGAAGTACGGTGACAAGGCCGTGTTCATCGGCAAGATCCTGCACGACGTCGAGCGCGACGAACTGCGCGAGATGATCCTGCGCGAAGGCGTCCGTTCGGACGGACGCAAACCCGACCAGATCCGCCCGATCAGCATCGAGGTGGGCCTGCTCCCGCGCACGCACGGTTCCTGCCTGTTCACCCGCGGCGAGACGCAGGCGCTCGTGGTGACGACGCTCGGGACCAAGTCGGACGAGCAGCGCGTCGAGGAGCTCGAGGGCCAGTCGTGGAAGTCGTACATGCTGCACTACAACTTCCCGCCGTTCTCCGTGGGCGAGACCCGGCCCATCCGCGGTCCGGGCCGGCGCGAGATCGGCCACGGCGCACTCGCCGAGCGGGCGGTGGAGCCGGTGATCCCGGCCGACACCAGCTTCCCGTACACCATCCGCATCGTCTCGGACATCCTCGAGTCGAACGGCTCGTCGTCGATGGCCTCCGTGTGCGGCGCCTCCATGGCGCTCATGGATGCCGGCGTGCCGGTCAAGGCTCCGGTGGCGGGCGTGGCCATGGGGCTCATCAAGGAGGGCGACCGCGTCGCGGTGCTCACCGACATCCTCGGCGTCGAGGACCATCTCGGCGACATGGACTTCAAGGTGACCGGCACGACCGAGGGCGTCACGGCATTCCAGATGGACACCAAGATCGGCGGGATCTCGTTCGAGATCATGAAGAACGCGCTCGAACAGGCGCGCATCGGCCGGCTGTTCATCCTCGGTAAGATGCGCGACTGCCTGTCCGCTCCGCGCGGGGAGATGTCCCCGTTCGCGCCGCGCATCACGATCATGCACATCAATCCCGACAAGATCCGCGAGGTCATCGGGCCGGGTGGCAAGATCATCAAGAAGATCACCGAGGAGACGGGCTGCCAGATCGACATCGAGGACACGGGCGAGATCCGCATCGCGGCCGTGAACATGGAAGGCAGCAAGCGGGCCGAGGAGATCATCCGCAACATCACCGAGGATCCCGAGATCGGCCGGACCTACCAGGGCAAGGTGCGCAGCATCGTCAACTTCGGCGCGTTCGTCGAGATCGTGCCGGGCCGTGACGGACTGCTGCACGTGTCCGAGATCGACTGGGGCCGCACCGAGAAGGTCGAAGACGTCTTGAACGTCGGCGACCTGGTGATGGTGAAGGTCGTGGACGTGGACCGGGACGGGAAGATCCGGCTCTCGCGCCGCGCCCTGCTGCCGCAGCCGGAAGGCTACGTGGGAGCGGGCGCCGGCAGCGGGGGCGGGGGCGGCCGTGACCGGGAGCGGGGCGGCCGTGACCGCGACCGTGACCGGGGGCCCCGGCGCCGCTAGACGTTGACGATCCCCGACGGCGGGTGGTCCTCGCGGGCCGCCCGCCGTTTGCTCGTCCGATTCCGCGGTGGCAGCTTCCCCGGTTCCAACCCCGGCCGCGAAGCATCCGCCGAGCCCACTCGCCCGCACCCGTCCGTCGCCCCCCACCCGTCACCCGCCCCCGCGCGGAACCGCCCGGCCTCCCCCGGGAGTGCCCGGAGCCCCGCGAAGGATCCGAGATGAGCGCTGCCATCGACAAGACCGTGCTCCCCGGCGGACTCACCGTGCTGTCCCAGACGCTGCGCGACCGGCACACGCTGTCGCTCGGAGCGTGGCTGCGCACCGGCGCACGCGACGAGCCGCGGGATCAGCCGGGCATCACGCACTTCATCGAGCACATGATGTTCAAGGGCACCACCACGCGCGACGCGCGCGCGATCGCCGCGAGCCTCGAATCTCTCGGCGGGCACCTCGACGCGTTCACGTCCCGCGAGCAGGTCTGCTACACCGCCCGAGTCCTGAGCGAGCACCTGCGGCAGGCGGTCGACGTGGTGTCCGACATCGTCTGCCGCTCGCGCTTCGACGAGACCGAGATCGAGCGCGAGAAATCGGTCGTGCGCGAGGAGATCCTGTCCTACGAGGACAGTCCGGAGGCGATGGTCGCCGACCAGCTCTCGGCGCAGCTGTGGGGGGACCACGCGCTTGGCCGCCCGATCCTCGGCACGGTCGACAGCGTCGGGGGATTCACGCACGAGCGGCTCGCGGGCGAGTTCGAGCGCCGCTTCCGCACCGGCGAGATCGTGGTCGTGGCGGTGGGCGGGCTCGAGCATTCCGCGCTCGTGGACGAGGTCGGCCGCGGCTTCCGGCTGCCGGCAGGTCCGCCGCCCGCGCGCGACGTGCTGCCGCCCCCGCACGTGCCGAACGTCCGCCACGAGGACAGCGACCTCCAGCAGATGTACCTGTCGCTCGGCGCGCGCGGACTGGCGTCGCCGGATCCGGCGCGCTACGCCCTGCGCGTGGCCGAGACCCTGCTCGGCGGCGGCATGAGCTCGCGATTGTTCCAGCGCATCCGCGAGGATGCCGGGCTCGCGTATTTCATCTCCTCCTCGCTCGACTTCCTGCGGGACGGGGGCGCGGTGGGGATCGACCTCGGGGTGTCCCCGGACAAGACGCTCCAGGTGCTCGGCCTGCTGCGCGACGAGCTCCTCCAGCTGCTCACGGACGGGCCGACGCCGGACGAGGTGGAAGCGGCGAAGATGCAGCTGAAGGGCGCGATCGTCATGGCGGAGGAGAGCCTGTCGAGCCGCATGTATCACATCGCGCGCCAGGAACTGCAGCTCGGGGAGCAGACGTCCACCGAGCGCCAGCTGGAGCAGGTGCTGGGCGTGACGCACGAGCAGGTGGTCGAGTCGCTGCGGACGCTGCTCCGGCCGGAGTGTTTCTCGCTCGCCGTGCGCGGGCCGATCGAGGGTGAGCCCGTCTCCGCGACGGACTGGCCGGTCGCGGCGTCCGGCTCGCCCGCGCCTCAGCGGGCCGGAGGGCTCGGGTAGAGCGTCGAGCGGGCCCCGCCACCTCGCGAGGTGCGCCGAGCCGGCGGCCGCGTGCCCGGCGTCGAGCCGCGCCCGGTCGCCCGCGGGGTGCGCGCGCGAGCTGGCCGCGAGCCCTGTGTCACCAGTGGTAGCCCGCGCGCACCATCCGTTCGCCCGCCTCGCGGGAGCGCGCCTCGTCCACGCACAGCGCGAGCCGCACGAAGCCCTCGCCGGCCTCGCCGAACCCCGAGCCGGGGGCCACCACCACGCCGGTGGTATCGAGCAGCTCCGCGGTGAAATCGAGCGAGTGCGTGAAGCGGCGTGGGATCGGCAGCCACAGGTACAGCGTGGCCCGCGGAAGCTCGCACGGATAGCCGAGCGGGGCGATCGCCGACAGGAACGCCAGCCCGCGCCGGCGGTAGAGCTTCGCTGCGTCGGCGCAATAGTCCTGGGGCCCGTTCAGCACCGCGAGCCCGGCGCGCTGGATGGCCATGAACACGCCAAAGTCCATGTTCGACTTGATGCGCGCCAGGTTGGCCACGATGTCGGCGTTGCCGACGGCGAACCCGAGGCGCCAGCCCTGCATGGAATAGCTCTTCGAGAACGAGTGGAACTCGAGCGTGCGTTCCTTGTCGGTGTCGTGGTGCAGGAACGAACGGGCCCGGTACGTGGGGTCGAGCGACAGGTCGCAGTAGGCGATGTCGCTGACCACGAACAGGTCGTGGCGGCGGGCGAAGGCCAGCACCTCGTCGTACATCTCGGCGGTCTCGGTCCCGCCCGTCGGGTTGTTCGGGAAGTTCAGGAACAGCACCTTCGCATGGCGTGCATCCTCCTCGCGGATCGCCGCGAGGTCGGGGCGGAACTGGCGCTCCGCAGTGAGCGGCACCTCGACGACGTGCACCTGCGCCAGAGCCAGGACGCCGAGGTAGGCGGGATAGCACGGCGTGCAGAGCAGCACGGTGTCGCCCGGATTCAGGTGGGCGAGGCAGAACTTGGCGATGCCTTCCTTCGAGCCGACGAGCGCGATGGCCTCGCGCTCGGCGTCGACGCTGACGCCGAATCGTCGCCCGTACCAGCCCGCGACCGCGGCACGGAACTCGGGCAGGCCGTTGAACGAAGGGTAGCGGTGGTTCTGGACCCGGGGGTCGACGAGCGCCGCCTGGAGGCTGTCGAGCGCAAGCTGCGGTGGTCGAATGTCGGGGTTCCCGACCCCGAGATCGATCACATCCACACCCTGGCGGAGCTTCTCGTCGCGACTCTGGAACACCCTCGCGAGCGTGTACGGGGGCACGTTCAGGAGCCGCTCCGACGCCGCAAGGCGAGGTTTGACAGGCGATTGGCTCGACGACATAGTCACTCCCTCGATGGCCGCTCCCGGCACGGCACTGTACTTGCGTTGTTCGTGCGTGTGATCTTCCGCATCGGACATACTAGTGGGGTCCGCCGCATGGAGCCAGTCGTGACACGGGCCGGCCGCAGGCTGGTGCCGTTCCTCGTGGCCGCCGCGCTGGCGCTCGCGCTGCCGGCGGCCGTCCTGGGCGACGACCCCGGGCTCCCCGACAGCTCCGGCGCCCCCCGCGACAGCGTCCTCCCGGATCCCGCGGTCCGCGACACTCTGGCGGCCTCCGCGGAGCCGTTTAAGCCCGGCGAGTCGCTGCGCTTCCAGGTCCAGTACGGTGTGATCCATGCCGGCACGGCGTGGCTCGAGGTCCCCGAAACGACCGCCTGGAACAGCCACCGCGTCTGGCGGCTGGTGGCGCGCGCCGAGTCGAACAGCTTCTTCAGCAGCTTCTACCGGGTGCGGATCCGGATCGAGTCGCTGTGGGACCTGGACTCCCGGTTCAGCTGGCACTATTTCGAGGACCGCCACGAGGGGGGGCACGTCTCGAACGACACCATGACCTACGAGCCGGACTCGTCGCGCATGCGCTACAAGAGCGGTCAGACGTTCACCCTCCCGGGCCCGGTCCAGGACGCGCTGTCCTCCTTCTACCTGACGCGCTTCCAGGCGCTGCCGATCGGCGGCCGCGTCGCATTCGAATATCATGCCAGCCACAAGACCGCCGTCATGGAGGTGCTGGTGCTCCGGCGGGAAACGGTGAAGACTCCCGCGGGACGGTTCGCCTGCGTGGTGATCGAGCCGCAGCTCAAGGCCGGCGGCATCTTCAAGAACAACGGCCGGCTGCGCATCTGGCTGACCGAGGACGAGCGCCGGATGCCGGTGAAGATGGAGAGCAAGGTCGCCATCGGTTCGATCAAGGTGGTGCTGCAGGAAGCGAAGACGGGAGGGTGATGGGACGCTACCGCGAGGCCGACCTGTCGCGGCTCACGCGCCTCTCGGCCGGGGACCGGCCGACGAAGGTCACGGTGGCCGAGTTCGCGCGGCCGCTCGAACCGCGGGCGGCTGCCACGCTGCTCGCATCGTTCCCCGACCAGCTCGGCGCGCGCGCTCTGCGCGAGGTGGTCGGGCGCACCGTCGCGGCGCACCGCGCCGGCCGGCCGGTCGTGTTCATGCTCGGCGGCCACGTGGTGAAGGTCGGCGTCTCCCCGTGCTTCATCGAGCTGATCGAGCGCGGGGTCATCACGCACGTCGCGATGAACGGCGCCGCCGCGATCCACGACGTGGAGATCGCGCGCATGGGGCGCACCTCGGAGGACGTCGAGGCGCACCTCCAGTCGGGCACGTTCGGGATGGTCGACGAGACGGGCGAGTTCATGAACCGGCATGCGCGGGGGGCGGTGCGACTCCGGGTCGGGCTCGGGGAGGCATGGGGCGATGCGCTCGAGGCCGAGCCGGCGCCGCATCGTGACTCGAGCCTGCTGGCGCGGGCCGCGCGCCGGGGGGTTCCGGCGACGGTGCACGTCGCGATCGGGACGGATACGATCCACTACGATCCGGCCTGTGACGGCGCGGCGCTCGGGGAGGGGAGCCTGCGGGACTTCCGGGTGCTGGCGGGCACACTCGCGGAGGCGCGGGGAGCCGTCGTCCTCAACGTGGGTTCGGCCGTGCTGATGCCCGAGGTGTTCCTCAAGGCGCTGGCCGTGGCCCGGAACCTCGGGGCGGACCTGTCCGGCCTCACGACTGTCAACATGGACCAGATCCAGCACTACCGCCCCCGCCTCAATGTGGTCGAGCGGCCGACCCGTGCCCCCGGGGCCAGGGGATATTCTCTCACCGGACAGCACGAGATCCTGGCCCCGCTCTACTGCGCCTGCGTGCTCGCCGAATTGGCTTGAGTGCATTGTGCCCGTTGCCGATACCGGGACCGCGTCCTGGGACTCCCGACATCGTTGACTTGACGAGGCCATGCCCGCATAATCAGGGCCTCGTGGTCACCGCCCCGCGCGGTGGCCGACCATCGCAGGCGGAGGATCTCCCCAGACGCACGTTGCTACTCCATCGCGACACGACCATCCGCACGGCCATGTCGTCGAAGTGTGAGCCGGGCTTCCACCCGGGCCTCGTGAGCGTCTGACCCGTCTTCGCGCCGTCCTCTTCACGGCCAAGCGCCCAGCGCACGCGTCCCGGTGGGCCCAAACCCGGGAGATCGTGTGAAGCCAGTTCTGCTCATCCTGCTCGCCGCCCTGTGCCTCGGCCTGCCGGTCGGCGCTGCCGCGAACACGGTGCTGACGCCGAACGACTCCACCGCGATGGACTGGAGCCGGGTGCCCGAGTACCGCATCGTTCCCGGTGATCACCTGCAGCTCGAGTTTGCCCATAACTCGAACGGTCAGACCGACCTCCGGGACGTCCGGGTGCGTCCGGACGGCCGCATCACCGTGTTCCCGACCGGCGACGTGATCGCCGCGGGCCTGACGCCGATGGAGCTGCAGAAGAACATCATCACGCTGCTGTCGGCCGACTTGAAGCTGCCACGGGTCGTCGTCAGCGTCGTCGAATGCGCGGGCAACGTCGTCCACGTCCTCGGCCGGGTGGAGAAGCCCGGCAGCTATCCGGCCGGACCGTTCGTCACCGTCATGCAGGCGATCACCGCCGCCGGCGGGCTCTCGCAGGACGCGGCGCGCAACAGCGTCCTGTTGTTCCACCGCGACGGCGCCCACACCGTCTCGGTGTCACGCATCCAGCTCGACCGCCTCCTGAAGGGCGACGATCTCGCGGACGCGGTCGTGGGACGTTTCGACATCGTGTTCGTGCCGCGCTCGACGATCGGCAGGATCGACGTGTTCGCGCAGCTGTTCCTCTCGCCCGTCGAGGGTGCGCTGACGAGCACGCTGATCGGCTGGGAGCTGTTCAACCTCGACCGCGTATTCGTGACGCGCGTCGTCCGGGAATGACGAGGATCACACCATGAACCCGACACCGGCCCCCGGATCGCATTCCGCGTTCGCACGCCAGGCCACGGCGCGCGAGTTCCTCGCGGTGCTGTTCCGCCGCAAGTGGATCATCCTGGGCCTGTTCCTGGTCACCACCGCGACGGTGATCACCGTCGCGGTGATGACGCCCGCGTACTACCTCTCGTCCGGGCGCATCCTGGTGAAGCGCGGCGAGCGCCAGAGCGTGCTGCGGCCGGAGCGGGTGATCTTCAGCGATTGGGAGCAGGATCTCGGGAGCGAGATGCAGGTGATCAAGAGCGTCCCGGTCGTGCGGCGCGCCCGCGAGATGTTGCTCGTCGAGGCGAAGAAGACGCACCAGACCATGACGCTCGACCCGGCCAGCATCGACGTCGAGGTGATGGGCAAGAGCAATGTCATCGCCGTCGGCTACACCGCGCTCGACCCGGTGGTCGCGCAGTCCGCGTGCAAGGCCGTGCTGGACGCCTACATGGAGTACCGGCGCAACAAGCTCACGGCCGAACAGCCGCGGGAGTTCTTCGAGAAGCAGATCTCCGACGTCGAGGCCCGCATCGCGGCGCGCCTCGAGGAACGGCGCCGCTATACCGAGGCCACCGGCGTCGCGATCCCGATGCAGCAGGCGCAGAGCTGGCTCGCCCAGGAAGCCATCCTGCAGCAGCGGCGCAGCGACTTCGCGACGGACCTGGTGTCCGCGTCGAGCGTCGAAGGGGCGATGAGGAAGATGCTCGACGACCCGGACATCGACCTGCCGACGTGGGACGGGGTGAACCAGTTCACCGACGAGACGGCGCTGATCAATCTCAAGACCCGGGTGGTCGAACAGCAGACCCGGATCGCGCAGCTCACCGAGACGCTGCGGGACGACGCGCCCGAGGTCGTCGCGGCGCGCCAGACGCTCGAGACGATGCGGGGCCTGTTGCGCAAGGAGGTCGAGGCGCGCGTGCGGCTCGCGGGCGAGCGCACCGCCCAGCTCAAGGCCAAGCTCGCGGTGGTGGACCAGGAGATCGCGGACATCCACCGGCAGCTGGTGACGACCCCGGACGACCTGAAGAAGATGGACGAGATCGACAACGACGTGTCGGCGCTGCGCAACAGCCTCAAGGAGCTCACCGAATCGCGTGACCAGGCGATGATCACGGCCAACACCTCGCAGGACGTCAACGTCGTGTTGCTGGCGCCTGCGAGCGTGGCGGCGCCGAGCAATCAGCTCGACATCGTGCGCCTGCTGCTCGCCCCGGCGTTCAGCCTGCTCGTGGGCATCGCGATCGCCTTTTTCGTCGACGGACTCGACCTCACGGTTCGCACCGCGAACCAGGCCGAGGAGTACCTCGACCTTCCCGTGCTGGCGTCGCTCTCCGAGCGCCGCCGCCGCAGCTAGCCCGCAGGGAGACGTTCCATGACCCGCATCTACGACGCGCTCAAGAAGGCCGAATCGAATCGGCAGCGCCTGGGCCCCGCTCCGCTGGGCGCCGCGCAGGGCCACGATTCGAACCCGGCCTGGGGTCAGGGGGGCGCCGACGCGCTGTTGACCCCGCTGCCGCTGATCGGGGGCGTGGACCTGAACGAGGATGCGATCCGCGAGACCACGGCGCTGCGCCTCAGTCTCGAAGGTGCGGTGCCCGACCGCGCGGTGCGCGCGGTGATGTTCTCCAGTGCGCAGTCGGGCGAAGGCACGAGCACGGTGTCGCTGCAGTTCGCGCAGTCGCTCGCCCACACCGGAGCGCGCGTGCTGTACGTGGACGCCAATGCCCGGCATCCCATCTGCTTCGCCGAGGATTCCCAGCGCTACGCGGTGCTCGATCCGCGGATCGCGTCGCCGGTCATGGCGGGCATCATGACGCCGAACCTCGCCGCGATCCCCGCCACCGAGGAGGCGAGCCGGGCCGGTCTCGTTTCGGCCGGCACGATCCGTTCGATCGTGGACGCGTCCATGGGCGCGTACGACTGGGTCATCATCGACGGACCGCCGGTGGTCGAGTCCCCGGACAGCGCGACGATGGCGGCACAGCTGGATGGCGTCGTGCTGGTGGTGCACGCGGGCCGGGCCAAGCGTCCGGTCGTGACCCGCGCCGTGGAGATGCTGCGCAAGTCCGGAGGGCGCGTGCTCGGCACGGTGCTCAATCGTCGGGTCCACGAGATCCCGGGGTTCATCTACCGCCGCATCTGAGGCCCCTTTCTCCATGTGCCGCGAACGCGAGGCCAACCCCCGATCGCCCTGGCCGGTGCGCGTCGCCTGCGGGTGCGTCCGCGGGTGCGCGTGAACGCCCCGGCCCGCGCGCACCCGGAGCCCGTGGACCGCTTCGGACCGGCCACGGGCTCCGGCCTTTCCACGGCGCTGCTGCCCGCGATCGAGCGGGTGCGCGAATGGGCCGGTGACGGGCTGCGCGCGCTGATCGTGAGCGGCAGCCATGCGAGCGGCCAGGCGGTGTGGGCGGAGCTCGACGGGCGCCGGATCTCGCTCTCGGACCTGGATCTCTACGCCGTGATGCGCGACGCCGCCGCGTGCGCCGCGGCACGGGCGCGCGCCGCGGCCGGCCGCCAGGGGCTCGCGCGCGAGGCGCCCGCGCTGGGGCTCGCGGCGCCGGTCGAGGTGGCATTCGTGACGCTCGACGGCCTGGTCCGCATGCCGGCGCGACCCGGCACCGTGGAGCTGGCGCGCTCCGGCCGCGTCCTGTGGGGCGACAGCACGCTGCTCGAACGATTGCGGCACTGGGTGCCGGCGGACATCTCCGCCGAGGAGCGGCTGCTGCTGCTCGAGAATCGCGCCTTCGAACTCCTGTTGTCCGCCGCCGAGGCGGAGCAAATCGGACGGTCGAGCGGTGCGGCCGGCCCGGGCGGGGCGGGTCCTGCCGACCTCGCACTCGCGGCGCTCCGCGCCCGGCACGCGGTGCTGAAGACCGCGCTCGACCTGGCCGCGGTGCGGGCGCTCTCCCGCGGCGAGCTGCCCGCGGGCGCCACGGCGCTCGTCGCGCGCGCGCGCGAGCTGGGCGCACCCACGCAC
>CAYSWZ010000034.1:0-19257 GCA_964434945.1 uncultured bacterium
GGAGATGGTGATGCCGGGGGACAACGTGGACATGACGGTCGAGTTGATCACGCCGATCGCGATGGAGAAGGAGCTGCGCTTCGCCATCCGCGAGGGCGGCCGCACCGTCGGCGCCGGCGTCGTCACCGAGATCTTCGAGTAGCAGGAACTTCAGGCCGCCGAGTGCCGTCGAGGGACCCACAATGCTTCAGAAAATTCGCATCAAACTGAAGTCGTACGATCACGCGACGCTGGACCAATCGGCGGCCGAGATCGTGCGCACCGCACGCCGGACGGGTGCGATCACGTCGGGCCCGGTGCCGCTGCCGACCCGCAAGACCGTGTACACCGTGCTGCGCAGTCCGCACGTGGACAAGAAGTCGCGCGAGCAGTTCGAGATCCGCATTCACAAGCGGCTCATCGACATCACGCGGTCCACGGGCCAGACCATGGAAGCACTCGAGAAGCTCGACATCCCCGCGGGCGTCGACATCGAGATCAAGACCTAGGGTGCAGAGGGGCCCGGAGCGACGGCACCGGCCCCGCCGATCGGGCGGGACCACCGGCGTACGACTCCGTGAAAGGACCGTGAGCTCATGATGGGTATGATCGGAAAGAAACTCGGGATGACGCAGCTGTTCGACGAGAAGGGCGACATCGTCCCGGTGACCGTGATCGAAGCGGGCCCGTGCACCGTCACGGACATCCGCACCGGCGAGCGCGACGGCTACAGCGCGCTGCAGCTGGGATTCGGCACGAACAAGGAGAGCCGGTTCTCGAAGCCGGTGCTGGGGCAGTTCCGGAAGCGCAACCTGCCGCCGTCCCGCCACCTGCGCGAGTTCCGTCTCGGCGACGTGTCCGCCTACACGCTCGGGCAGACGCTCAACGTGTCGACGGTGTTCGAGAAGGGCGAGCACGTGGACGTGCTCGGGACGACGAAGGGCCGCGGCTTCGCCGGCGTCATCAAGCGCCACGGGTTCACCGCCGGCACGGCGTCGCACGGCCCGACGATGGGTCGCGAGCCGGGCTCGATCGGCTCGTCCGCCTATCCGTCGCGCGTCATCAAGGGCAAGCGCTTGCCGGGCCGCATGGGCGGCAAGCCGCTCACCATCAAGAATCTCGTGGTCGCCGGTGTGGATGGCGAGCAGAACGTCATCCTGGTGCGGGGCGCGATCCCCGGACCGCCGAACGGCCTCGTCTACGTTCTCAAGCGGGGCTGATGCCATGAACGCGAAGTTCTACGCACTCGACGGCAGCGACAAGGGCACCACGGCCCTGCCGGACGAGCTGTTCGCCCAGCCGGTTCACGAACACCTGCTCTGGCTGTCGGTGAAGCGGCACCTGGGCAACCAGCGCCAGGGCACGGCCATGGTGAAGAGCAAGGGCCTGGTCTCGGGCGGCGGCCGCAAGCCGTTCAAGCAGAAGGGCACCGGCAACGCGCGCCAGGGCTCGAACACGTCGCCCCTCATGCCGGGCGGCGGTCGGGCGTTCGGACCCAAGCCGCACAGCCATCGCACCGACATGCCGAAGCTGCAGCGCCGCCAGGCGCTGGTGTCCGCGCTGTCGCTGCGCGCGGGCGAGAACGCCGTCAGCGTGATCGAGGGGATCACGGTGGACGGCGCGCCCAAGACGAGCCGCGTCGCGGGTGTGTTCCGGAAGATCGGCCTCACCGGCAAGAAGACGTTGCTCGTGGTCGGCCAGCAGAACGACTCGGTGTGGAAGTCGGTGCGCAACCTGCGCAACGTCAGCACCACGCTGGCGCACCAGCTCAATGCCTACGACCTGCTCGATTGCGAGCAGCTGCTGCTCACGCAGGAAGGACTGGCGCGGGTGACGGAGGTGTTCACGCGATGAGCCGGGATCCGCGTTCCATCATCCGCAAGGTGCTGATCACCGAGAAGGGCACCGTGCTGCGCGAGACGCACCAGCAGTACTTCTTCGAAGTCGCCCGCACCGCGAACAAGATCGAGATCCAGCGTGCGGTCGAGACGGTATTCAACGTGAAGGTGGATTCGGTCCGGACGATGCAGGTGCGCGGGAAGGCCAAGCGGCAGGGCCGCTCGGCCGGCCGCCGCAACGACTGGAAGAAGGCCATCGTGACGCTCAAGCCCGATCAGAAGATCGAGCTGTTCGAACAGATCTAAAGACAGAGGGTCACTCCATGGGTCTGAAGAAATATCGCCCCACCACACCGACGCTCCGGCACACGGTCATGCCGGACTACTCGGACCTGACGCGGTCGCGGCCGGTGAAGGCCCTGACCCAGCGCCTGTACAAGACGGGCGGCCGGGACAACTACGGCCACGTCTCGATGCGCTGGATCAGCGGCGGGCACAAGCAGCGCTACCGGATCGTGGACTTCCGTCGCGACAAGGACGGGATCGGCGCCCGGGTCGCGAGCCTCGAGTACGACCCGAACCGCTCCGCACGCATCGCCCTTCTGCACTACGACGACGGCGAGCGCCGCTACATCGTCGCGCCGGACGGGCTCCAGGTCGGCGCGCGGGTGATGTCCGGCGCCTCGGCCGAGATCGCGGTCGGCAACTGCCTGCACCTGCGTCACATTCCGGTCGGCACGAACGTCCACAACGTCGAGCTCTACCCCGGCCGCCGCTCGCGCATCGCGCGCTCGGCCGGCGCCTTCTGCCAGCTCATGGCGAAGGAGGGCGAGTACGCGCAGCTGCGCCTGCCGTCCGGCGAGGTGCGCAAGATCCACGTCAACTGCCGCGCCGTCATCGGGCAGGTGGGAAACCTCGATCACGAGAACGTGTCGCTGGGCAAGGCCGGCCGCAGCCGCTGGCTGGGCTACGCGCCGTCCGTGCGAGGCGTCGCGATGAATCCCGTCGACCACCCCATGGGCGGTGGCGAGGGCAAGACCTCGGGCGGCCGCCATCCGTGCTCGCCGTGGGGCAAGATCACCAAGGGCCTCAAGACCCGCCGTCGCAAGCTGAGCGATTCGCTCATCGTGCGCCGCCGGAAGAAGTAAGAGGGAGCCGGACCACATGGCGCGTTCCATCAAGAAGGGGCCGTACGTCGTCGACTCCCTCGTGCGGAAGATCGAGACGCTGAACCGGAGTGGGGAGAAGCGCGTGCTCAAGACCTGGGCGCGGCGCTGCACGGTGCTGCCGGAGTTCGTCGGGCACACGCTCGCCGTGCACAACGGCAACAAGTTCATCCCCATCTACGTGACCGAGAACATGGTGGGTCACAAGCTCGGAGAGTTCGTGCCGACGCGGGTCTTCCGCGGGCACACCGAGAAGGCGAAGGTCGTCGAAACACCCGGGAAGTAAGCCATGGAAGCCAAAGCCATCCAGCGCTACGTGCGCATCACTCCGAGCAAGTGCAACCAGGTCCTGGACCTGATCCGCGGCAACAGCGTGGAGCAGGCCACCACGACGCTGCAGTTCACGCCGCGGAACGGGGCGCGCATCGTGCAGAAGGTCCTCAAGTCCGCCGTGGCGAACGCCCTCCACGAGGGCAAGGTGCGCGTCGAGGACCTGTACGTGAAGGAAGCCGTCGTCGGCGCGGGGCCGACCCTGAAGCGCTGGCTGCCGCGCGCGCAGGGACGTGCCACACCGCTGCTCAAGCGCACGAGCCACGTCTCCGTGACGGTGGCCACGCGGGAGTCGTCAGGAGAGGGAGCCTAGAAAGCCATGGGACAGAAGACCAATCCGATCGGCCTCCGCCTCGGGATCGTGAAGACCTGGGATTCGCGCTGGTTCGCGAAGAAGGGCTACGCCGAGATGCTGAAGGAGGACCTGCTCATCAAGCGGTACCTCAAGAAGCGTCTCTACCAGGCCGGCATCTCCAAGATCACCATCGAGCGCAAGGGCGAGAAGATCACCATCGGCATCCGGACCGCGCGTCCGGGCCTGGTGATCGGCCGCAAGGGAGAGCAGGTCGACAAGCTGTCGGAGGAGATGAAGCAGCTCACCAAGAAGCAGGTGCAGCTGAACATCGAGGAGATCAAGCGCGCCGACCTCGACGCCCAGCTCGTGGCCGAGCACATCGCCAAGCAGCTCGAGCAGCGGGTGTCGTTCCGCCGCGCCATGAAGAAGGCGATCGCCTCGTCCATGCGCGCCGGCGCCCAGGGGATCCGCATCAACTGCACCGGCCGCCTGGGCGGCTCGGAGATGGCCCGGTTCGAGACGTATCGCGAGGGGCGCGTGCCCCTGCACACCCTGCGCGCGGACATCGACTTCGCCCGCGCGACCGCCAACACGGCCTACGGCACGTGCGGCGTGAAGGTGTGGATGTTCCACGGTGAAGTGCTGGACAAGGCCGCGGTGGCCGCGGCTCCCGTCCCGGCCGTCCGGTAGGAGATCCCAGACCATGTTGATGCCGAAGCGAGTCAAGTTCCGCAAGACGCACCGCGGGCGAATGAACGGCAAGGCCTACCGCGGCTCGACCATCGCGTTCGGCGAGTTCGGGCTCCAGGCGACGCAGCCGGCGTGGGTCTCGAGCCGCCAGATCGAAGCGGCGCGAGTCGCCATCACGCGGCAGATCAAGCGCGGAGGCAAGGTGTGGATCCGCGTGTTCCCCGACAAGCCGGTCACGAAGAAGCCGGCCGAGACGCGAATGGGCAAGGGCAAGGGCGCTCCCGAGTTCTGGGTCGCCGTGGTGAAGCCCGGCCGCGTGTTGTTCGAGCTCGAGGGCATCACGCGCGACGCCGCGCGCGTCGCGTTCGACCTCGGCGCTTCGAAGCTGCCGATCAAGACGCGCTTCGTCGAGCGCCAGGAACTGGGAGGAGAGTAGCCATGACCACCCGCGTGAAGGCCGTGACGGTGCGCGAGATGGGTCCGGACGAGATCCGCACCCGCGTCGGGGAATTGCGCGAGGAACTGTTCAACCTCCGCTTCCGGAACACGATGAAGCAGCTGGACAACCCGCTCAAGATCCGCGAGAGCCGCCGCGAAATGGCGCGCCTGCTCACGGTGCTGAAGGAGAAGGAGCGCGCCGGCCGCTGAGGCCGTGCGCGATCCTGAGAGGCCATGACCGAGGCAATGACGATGGTTCGCAGTCGCCGGAAGACGCGCACCGGCAAGGTGGTGAGCGATCGCATGGACAAGACGGTGGTCGTGTCCATCGAGCGACTCGTTCAGCACACCACCGTCGGCCGCTACGTGCGGCGGCGGGAGAAGTTCAAGGTTCACGACGAGAAGAACGAGTGCAAGATCGGTGACGTGATCCGCTTCATGGAGACCCGGCCCATGTCCAAGGACAAGCGCTGGCGATTCGTGGAATTCGTCGAGCGCGCCAAGTAGACCGGGAGCGAAGCCATGATCCAGTTGCGAACGATGGTCACCGTGGCGGACAACTCGGGGGCGAAGCGCGCCCAGTGCATCAAGGTCCTCGGCGGTCACCACAGGAGATACGGCAGGCTGGGCGACATCGTGGTCGTGTCCGTGAAGGACGCGATCCCGGGCGCCGCGGTCAAGAAGGGCGAAGTGGCGAAGGCGGTGGTCGTGCGTGCGGTGAAGGAAGTCCGCCGCAAGGACGGCTCCTACATCCGCTTCGACGAGAATGCCGTGGTGCTGATCAACAACGAGAAGGAGCCGCGCGGCACCCGCATCTTCGGGCCGGTGGCTCGGGAGCTGCGCGAGAAGCAGTTCATGAAGATCATCTCGCTCGCTCCGGAGGTGATCTGATGGGTCTCAAGATCCGCAAGGGCGACACCGTCATGGTGATCTCCGGCGACGACAAGGGGAAGACCGGCCGCGTCCTGTCGGTGGACGAGGCGAAGCTCCGCGTGATCGTGGAGAAGGTCAACTTCGTGAAACGTCACACCAAGGCGCGCGGCCAGAACCAGCAGGGCGGCATCCTCGAGAAGGAGGCGCCGATCCACCTGTCGAACGTGATGCTGTACGACCCCAAGGCGGGTCGCGGGGTGCGGGTCGGCGTGCGCACGACGAAGGACGGCAAGCGCGAGCGCATCTCGCGCGCAACCGGCGACTCGCTGTCGAAGGACTAGTTTCGGGCGGTTCCGGCGCGCGAAGGCGCGCGCCGGCGAACTCACATCCGGTTCAACGCGTCGTTCCCAGGCACCAGGGGTGCGGGACCGGCCGGGTAGAGCCCCTGGAGAGCGGACATGGCAGAAGAGAAGAAGAGCAAGAGCCAGGGCGCGAAGGCGCCCAAGGAAGGCGGCAAGGGCGGGCGCGGCGGCGCCTCGACGTCCTACGAGACGTCCAAGGGCAGGCCGTCGGGGCCCAAGGAAAAGCCGCGCCTGGCGCAGCAGTACCACGACAAGGTGCTGCCGGCGCTCATGCAGAAGTTCGGCTACACCAGTGTCATGCAGGCGCCCCGCCTGGTGAAGATCGTGATCAACATGGGTGTGGGGGACGCCACGACGGACATCAAGAACATCGACATCGCGGCGAACGAACTGGCGCAGATCAGCGGCCAGAAGCCGTCGGTGCGCAAGTCGAAGAAGGCGATCTCGAACTTCAAGCTGCGCCAGGGGCTGCCCATCGGCTGCATGGTGACGCTGCGCGGCGCGCGGATGTACGAGTTCTTCGACCGGCTCGTGAACGTCGCGACGCCGCGCATCCGCGACTTCCGCGGTCTGTCGCCGCGGTCGTTCGACGGGCGGGGCAACTATTCGGTCGGATTCACCGAGCAGGTCATCTTCCCGGAGATCAACCTCGAAAAGGTCACCAAGGTCCGCGGCATGGACGTGACGATCGTCACGACCGCTCGCACCGACGAGGAAGGCCGGGAACTGCTCAAGCTCATGAACATGCCGTTCCGGCAGCGCTAGCAGGAGGGGGTTTTCGTGGCGAAGAAGTCGATCGTCGAGAAGTGGAAGCGGACGCCCAAGTTCAAGGTCCGCGCGTACAACCGGTGCCATCGCTGCGGCCGGCCACGCGCGTTCCTGAGGGACTTCGGCATGTGCCGCATCTGCTTCCGCGAGTTGGCGCTTTCGGGCCAGATCCCGGGCGTCGTCAAGTCGAGCTGGTGACCCGGCCGCAGGCCGGAAGGATTTCAACGAGTCAGGCAGCAGCGGATCTCGGGATCCGCTGAACGGTGGCTCTCGGGAGGTTTTGAATGTCGGTCAGTGATCCGGTTGCGGATTTCCTCACCTGTATCCGCAACGCCATCGGCGCGAAGCACCGGAAGCTCGACGTGCCGTCGTCGAACATGAAGCAGGAGCTCGCCAAGGTGCTGCTGCGCGAGCGGTTCATCAACAATTTCAAGGTCATCGAGGACTCCAAGCAGGGCATCCTGCGCGTCTACCTCAAGTACACGGGTGAGGACACCTGCGTCATCACCGGAGTGAAGCGCGTGAGCAAGCCCGGCCGCCGGGTCTACGTGCCCAAGTCGCGCATCCCGCGCGTCATGGGCGGTCTCGGCGTTTCGGTCGTGTCCACTTCGCGCGGCCTGATGACCGACCGCGAGGCCCGCGAGGCGGGTCTCGGCGGCGAACTCGTCGCACAGGTCTGGTAAGGGAGGGCAGCGGAATGTCTCGAGTCGGCAAGATGCCCGTCCCCATCCCGGCCGGGGTCACCGTGACGGTGGGCGATGGGTTTGTGAAGGTGAAGGGCGCGAAGGCGGAGCTGTCCCACTTCGTCCTGGCGGGGACCTCGGTCGCCGTCGAAGGCGGCGAGGTGCGGGTCAGCGCGGACAAGATCACGCGCAATCCGGCGTACGGCACCATGCGCGCGCAGATCGCGAACATGGTGACCGGCGTGACGACGGGCTTCTCCAAGACGCTCGAGATCGTCGGCACCGGGTTCCGCGCGGCCATGGAGGGCAAGAAGCTCGTACTGCAGCTGGGCTTCTCGCACCCGGTGAATTTCATGCCGCCGGAGGGCATCACGATCAAGGTGGAGAATCCGACGCGCCTCACGATCAGCGGCGCGAACAAGGCACTGGTGGGCCAGGTGGCGGCGGACATCCGCGGCTTCCGGCCGCCGGAGCCGTACAAGGGCAAGGGCGTGAAGTACGAAGGCGAGTACATCCGCCGGAAGGCCGGAAAGGCTGCGGGGGCGGCGTAATGGCGAGTGGACAACACAACAAGTACGAGCGGCGGCAGATCCGCCGCTATCGCATCCGGAACCGCGTCACGGGGTCGATGGCCCGGCCGCGCTTGTCCGTGTTCCGCAGCTCGGCGCACATCTACGCCCAGATCGTGGACGACGCGCGTGGCGTGACGCTCGCCGCGGCCTCGAGCCGCGACGACGTCAAGTCGCTGATCGAGGGCAAGGGCAAGGTCGGGACCAGCGCGGCGGTGGGCAAGCTGCTCGCCCAGCGCGCGAAGGAGCAGGGCATCACGGCGGTCGCGTTCGATCGCGGCGGCTACCTCTACCATGGGCGCGTCAAAGCGCTCGCCGACGGCGCGCGCGCCGGCGGTCTCAACTTCTAGGAGGCGCGGAGTGGCGGGTCCCCAGAGAGAGCGGCGTCAGCCGCGCGAGTCCGACCAGGCGAAGAGCGAGTTCCAGGAGCGCGTGATCCAGGTCAATCGCTGCGCCAAGGTCGTGAAGGGCGGGCGCCGGTTCTCCTTCAACGCGATCGTCGCGATGGGCGACCAGGCCGGCCGCGTCGGCGTCGGCCTCGGCAAGGCGAACGAGGTCGCGGACGCCATCCGCAAGGCGGGTGAGTCGGCGAAGAAGAACATGTTCCAGGTCCCGGTCACGAAGGGCGGCTCGATCCCGCACATGATCGTCGGGCATTTCGGCGCGGGCGAAGTGCTGCTCAAGCCGGCCTCTCCCGGCACCGGCGTGATCGCGGGCGCCGGCGTGCGCGCCGTGCTCGAGGTGGCGGGGGTGCAGAACGTGCTCACCAAGTGCCTCGGGACGCGCAATCCCCACAACATGGTCAAGGCGACGGTGGACGGGCTCAAGCGCCTGCGCCGGCCGTCGGACGTGGCGTCGATGCGCGGCCGGACGCTCGAGGAGATGTTCGGAAAGCGGGTTCCCAGTGGCGCGTAAACTCAAGATCACCCAGACGAAGAGCGCGAGCGGGCATCCGTCCGACCAGGGCGCGACCGTGCGCGCGCTCGGCATCCGCCGCATGCAGCACACGGTGGTACACGACGACACCCCCCAGATCCGGGGCATGGTCTTCAAGGTCCGCCACCTGGTGAAGGTGGAGGAGAACTGACTTCATGAGACTCGGAACGATCCGTCCCGCCCTCGGCGCGACGAAGGACACGAAGCGCCGCGGCAAGGGCGCGGCCACCGGCCTCGGCGGCACCTCCGGCCGCGGGCACAAGGGACACAAGGCCCGCACGGGCGGCAAGATCCCCGTGTGGTTCGAAGGCGGCCAGATGCCGATCCAGCGCCGCCTGCCGAAGCGCGGGTTCACGAACCCGACGCGCGTGGAGTACCACGTCGTACAGGTCGGCAGGCTCGCGGCTGCGGCTGCGGGCACGACCGTCGACGCGGCGTGGCTCAAGGCGCAGGGGCTCGTCCGCCGCAAGGGCCCCATCAAGCTGCTTGCGGGTGGCGACCTCAAGGTGGCGCTCACCGTCCAGGTGAACGCCGCCAGTGCCGCCGCGCGCCAGGCCGTCGAGGCGGCCGGCGGCAAGGTGGTCACCCCGAACCCGAAGGCCTGACCGGACCATGATCGAGAAGCTTCGCACCATCTTCCAGGTTCCCGAACTGCGGCGGCGTATCCTGTTCACGCTCGCCCTGTTCGTCGTCTATCGCTTCGGCGAACACATGCCGACGCCCGGCGTCAATGCCGCGGCGCTGGCCGGTGCGTTCCGGAGCCAGGCGAACACGCTGTTCGGGCTCTACGACATGTTCGTGGGCGGCGCGTTCTCGAAGGCCACGGTGTTCGCCCTCGGCATCATGCCGTACATCTCGGCCTCGATCATCCTGCAGCTGCTGGGGGCGGTGGTCCCGCACTTCGAGAAGCTGCGCAAGGAGGGCGAGGAGGGCCAGAAGAAGATCACCCAGTACACGCGCATCGGCACGGTGATGATCTCGATCGTGCAATCCTACGCCTACAGCATCTACCTGGTGAACCTCGGCGCGTCGCAGAACGTCACGGTCGTGCCCGACGCGAGCGTGGCGTTCTTCCTGTCGACGATCGTCACGCAGACCACGGGCACGATCCTGGTCATGTGGCTGGGCGAGAAGATCACCGAGTTCGGCATCGGCAACGGCATCTCGCTCATCATCTTCGTGAACATCCTCGGTGGCGTTCCCGGTCGCGTCCTGCAGGCGTTCGACAGCGTCCGGGCCGGCAGCCTCGGGGTGATGCAGGTCGTCATCATCGCGGCGATCATGATCGCGGTGATCGCGGCGGTCGTGGTCATGACCCAGGCGACGCGGAAGATCCCGGTGCAGTACGCGAAGCGCATGGTCGGCCGCAAGATGTACGGTGGCCAGAGCACCCACATCCCGCTGCGCGTCAACACCGCGGGCGTGATCCCGATCATCTTCGCGTCCAGCATCATGATCCTGCCCACGACGGTGGCTGGGTTCCTGTCGCCGGACAACCCGTTGGCGGGCTTCATGCGGGACTGGTTCACTCCGCTCGGCCCGATCTACAACATCCTGTACGCCATCATCATCATCTTCTTCACGTACTTCTACACCGCCGTCGTGCTGAATCCGAACGACCTGGCGGAGAACATGCGGAAGTACGGCGGCTTCATCCCGGGCATCCGGCCGGGCCGCCACACGGCGGAGTACATTGATCGCGTCCTGTCGCGCATCACCCTCCCCGGCGCGTTCTTCCTCGCGGCCGTGGCGGTGCTGCCGGACGTGATCATCGCGATGTTCAAGGTTCCGGCGGTCGGCTTCGGCGGAACCAGTGTGCTGATCGTGGTGGGTGTCGCGCTCGACACGCTCCAGCAGGTCGAGTCGCACCTGCTGATGCGCCACTACGAAGGGTTCGTGAAGCGCGGCCGCATCCGCGGTCGCTCTCGGATGTGATATGCAGGTGGTGCTGCTGGGCCCGCCCGGCGTGGGCAAGGGGACCCAGGGGCGCCGGCTCGCGAGCGATCGCGGGTGGGCTTTGATCTCGACCGGCGACATGCTGCGCGACGCGATCGCGCGCGGGACGCCGCTCGGGGCCCAGGCCCGGCAGTTGATCGATCAGGGTTTGCTGGTTCCCGATGCGGTGATGATCGGGTTGGTGCGCGAGCGCACGCTCGAGCCCGACGCCCGGAAGGGTTTCGTGCTCGACGGGTTTCCGCGGACCGTTCCCCAGGCCGACGCGCTCGACGCGTTCCTGGCGGAACGCGGCAAGCCCCTGGATGTGGTGGTGGCGCTCACGGCGCCGGACGAGGAGCTCGTCCGCCGCCTGAGCGCTCGTTGGGAATGCCCGGTGTGCCGTCGCGTGTACAACGCGATCAGCGCGCCGTCGCGGGACGGCTGTCATTGCGACGACCATCCCACGACGGTGCTGCGACAGCGGGAAGACGACACCGTGGAAACGGTGAAACGCCGGCTGGGGGTGTACCGGGAGCAGACGGCTCCGCTCGCGGACTACTACCGCGGGCGGGGGCGGTTGAAGGAAGTGGGCGGGACCGGGGCGTTGGACCAGGTCTACGGCGCGTTAACCGCGGCCGTGGGTCACTGACGCCATGGGACACGCCCGGCAGGAGCACACGATCGAGGGCAGTCGCGCGGCGGCGCAGATCGTCGCGCGGGCGCTCGCCACGCTGGGCCGGGCGGTTCGCCCGGGCATCACGACGGCCGAGCTGGACCGTCTCGCCGAGTCGGTCATCCGTGACCACGGCGCGCGGCCGGCGTTCAAGGGTTACCGCGGCTTTCCGGCCTCGATCTGTGCTTCGGTGAACGAAGAGGTGGTCCACGGCATTCCCGGTCCGAGGGCGCTGCAGGAAGGCGACATCATCGGGATCGACGTGGGAGCGGAGTTGCACGGCTGGTACGGAGACGCGGCGAGGACCTTCGCGGTCGGCGCCGTGTCCGAGGACGCCAGCCGCCTCATGCGGGTGACCGAGGAGGCCCTCCACCGGGGGCTCGCGGCGGCCCGCGCGGGGAACCGGGTGGGAGACATCTCGCACGCGGTGCAGGCGCACGTCGAAGCGCACGGCTTCTCGGTCGTGCGCGACCTCGTGGGGCACGGCATCGGGCGCGAGATGCACGAGGAACCGGCGGTCCCGAATCACGGACCGGCGGGCAGGGGACCACGGTTGTCCGCCGGGCAGGTGCTGGCGATCGAGCCGATGGTGAATGCAGGCGGGTTCGCGGTCGTGACGCGGCCCGACGGTTGGACGGTGGCGACGAAGGACGGCCGATGGTCGGCGCACTTCGAGCACACCGTGGCAGTGGGTCCGGAAGGCCCGGAGATCCTGTCGGTGCTTCCGGACGGGCAGTAGGAAAGGATCCGTTTGGCGAAAGAAGAGGGCATCCAGGTCGAAGGCACCGTGGTCGAGGCGCTCCCGAACGCGACGTTTCGCGTGGAGCTGGAGAACGGCCACCGGTTGCTGGCCCACATCTCGGGCAAGATGCGGATGCACTTCATCAAGATACTGCCGGGCGACAAGGTGACCGTGGAGATGTCTCCGTACGACCTGTCCCGCGGCCGCATCGTGTACCGCTACAAGTAGGGCCGCCCAGGCGGAAGAAGGGAGCAGGCGTCATGAAAGTCCGCGCGTCCGTGAAGAAGATCTGCGAGCACTGCAAGGTGGTGCGTCGCAAGGGCGTCATTCGCGTGATCTGCAGCCGCAATCCGCGGCACAAGCAGCGTCAGGGCTGAGAGGAGAACAACGGTGGCACGCATCGCAGGCATCGATCTCCCGATGGAAAAGCGCATCGAGGTCGCGCTCACGTACATCTTCGGCATCGGCCCGACGACGGCGAAGCGCCTGCTCGACAAGGCCGGCGTGAATCCCGACACGCGCGTCAAGTCGCTGAGCGACGAGGATGCCGGCAAACTGCGCACGCTCATCGAGCGCGAGCACAAGGTGGAGGGCGCGCTCCGGAGCGAGCACGCCATGAACATCAAGCGCCTCATGGACATCGGCGCCTACCGGGGCCTGCGGCATCGCCGCGGCCTGCCGGTGCACGGGCAGCGCACCAAGACGAATGCGCGCACCCGCAAGGGTCCGAAGAAGATGGCGGTCGGCGGCAAGAAGGTGAAGGCAGGCAAGAAGGGTTGATCGAAGCTGCGCGCGCGAGCGCCCGGCCAGGAGGTTTTCGTGGCAGACGTCAAGAAACCCAAGAAGCGCGACCGCAAGGTGGGCACGAACGGTGTGGCCCACGTGCAGGCGAGCTTCAACAACACGATCATCACGATCACGGATACCGACGGTAACGTGATCAGCTGGGGCAGTGCCGGCAAGGCCGGGTTCAAGGGGTCGCGCAAGAGCACCCCGTTCGCGGCGCAGATGGCCGCGGAGGCCAGTGCGCGCGATGCCATCCAGATGGGTCTCAAGCGCGTCGAGGTGTGGGTCAAGGGCCCCGGCGCCGGTCGCGAAGCGGCCATTCGTTCGCTCCAGGTGGCGGGACTCGAGATCTCCGCCATCAAGGACGTCACGCCCATCCCGCACAACGGTTGCCGCCCTCCCAAGCGGCGCCGCGTCTAGGAGAAAACGAGCATGGCGGTTTATCACGATGCCCGATGCCGGCTCTGCCGGCGTGAGGGGATGAAGCTGTTCCTGAAAGGCAGCCGGTGCCTGACGGACAAGTGCGCGTTCGAACGCCGTGGCTACGCCCCCGGCGAGCACGGCAAGAGCCGGCGCGCCAAGGAAACGAACTACGGCACCCAGCTGCGCGAGAAGCAGAAGGCCCGCCGCATCTACGGGCTGCTCGAGCGCCAGTTCCGGCACACGTTCGCCAAGGCGAGCGAGGCCAAGGGCGTGACCGGCGAGCTGCTGCTGCAGATGCTGGAGCGGCGTCTCGACAACGTGGTGTTCCGGCTCGGCCTCGGGGCGTCACGCAGCGCCGCGCGCCAGATCGTGCGCCACGGCCACATCACGGTGAACGGCCGCTGTGTCGACATCCCGTCGTTCCAGGTCCGCCCGGGCGACGAGGTGGGGGTCCGCGAGAAGAGTCGCGAGATGGTGGTGATCAAGAATTCGCTCGAGTCCCGCAAGGGACAGGGCGTGCCGGACTGGCTGGAACTGCACTCCGAGAGGCTCTCGGGTCGCGTCCTGCACGTGCCGACGCGCGCATCCATCGGCGTGCCGATCAACGAACAGCTGATCGTCGAGCTTTACTCGAAGTGACGATCGCCTTTCCAATCCGGGAGGCTTGAAGATGAAGTGGAAGAATCTCCAGATGCCGAAGGGCCTCGTGGCCGACACTGCCAACTCCGAGCGTTACGGGAAGTTCGTGCTCGAGCCTCTCGAGCGCGGCTTCGGCACGACGCTCGGCAACGGGCTGCGCCGCGTGCTGCTGTCGTCGCTGCAGGGCGCCGCGATCACGTCCGTCCGCATCGAGGGCGTGCTGCACGAGTTCTCGACCCTGCCGGGAGTGATCGAGGACGTCACCGAGATCGTGCTCAACCTGAAGCAGGTCCGGCTCAAGCTGTTCGGGGACGGCCCGAAGAAGGGCGTGTTCGAGATGCGCGGCAAGGGCGAGGTGCGCGCTGGCGACCTGCAGGTGGATGCCGAGGTCGAGGTGCTCAACAAGGAGCTGCACATCGCCACGCTCAACCGTGACGGCGACCTGCGCATGGAGGTCGAGATCAACGGCGGCCGTGGCTACGTCTCGGCCGACCAGCACTCGACCGCCGACCGGCCGATCGGCGTGATCCCGATCGATTCGCTGTTCTCGCCGGTGACCAAGGTGAACTACACCGTCGAGGCCACGCGCCTCGGCCAGCGCATCGACTACGACAAGCTGACGCTCGAGGTGTGGACGGACGGCAGCATCCTGCCCAACGACGCCGTGTCGATGTCGTCGAAGATCCTGCGCGACCACTTCAGCCTGCTCATCAGCTTCGAGGAGGAGCCGCAGCAGGAGGAGGAGGCGGCGGTCGACGAGGACATCGTCCGCAAGCGCAAGCTCCTGGACAAGAGCGTCGAGGAGCTGGAGCTGTCGGTCCGCTCGAGCAACTGCCTGCGCGCCGCGGAGATCAAGACCATCGGCGAGCTGGTGCAGAAGGGCGAGGCGGAGATGCTCAAGTTCCGCAACTTCGGCCGCAAGTCGTTGAAGGAGATCCAGGACATCCTCGCCGAGATGGGCCTGCACTTCGGCATGGACGTGACCCCCTACTACGAGGCGAAACCGGCGGTGAGGGCGGAGGTCTAGCGCCCACGGACCCGCGGGCCCGCGCGCGCCATCCGGCGCGCGCCGGGGGCCGCAACCCTCCGGTTCACCGGACGGCGACGAGAGGAAGCAGCGATCCATGAGACACCGCAAAGACCATCGCAGGCTCGGACGCAAGAGCGAGCACCGGCGCGCGCTGCTGCGCAACCTGGTGACCGCCCTGTTCCAGTACGAGCGCATCGAAACGACCGTGGCGAAGGCGAAGGAGACGCGCCGCTTCGCCGAGCGGATGATCACGTTCGGCAAGCAGGGTGACCTCGCCGCACGCCGGCAGGTGGCGGCCTACGTCATGAAGCCGGAGATCGTCGCCAAGCTGTTCACGACGATCGCGCCCTGGTACACCGATCGGAACGGGGGCTACACCCGCATCATCCGCATCGGCCACCGGCTGGGTGACGCCGGCGAGACGGCCTACCTGGAACTCGTGAAGAGCGCGGAACAACGCGAGCAGGAGCGCGCGGCGCGCGTGGCCGCGGCCGAGGCGAAGGCCCTGGCCCAGGCCGGCGAGAAGTCGGCGAAGAAGAAAAAGCAGGCGGAGGCGGAGGAGGAGGCCGAAACCGTTGCCGAGGACAAGCCCAAGCGCGGAAAGAAGAAGGAATCGGCGGGTGTGGGTGGCGGCGGCGGTGGTCCGAAGCGCCGAGGCGGCCCGCGAAAGGTCGGGGGAGGCTGAGACTGATCCTTCGAGCGGCTGAGCACATTCGCAACGCGGGCGGAGGGGCCACCTTCCGTCCGCGTTCGTCGCTTGGCGGCGCGCGCGGCTGGAGCTCGCCGGCGCCGCGGCTCGCGCCGGCGCAGGGCACGCTCCGGCTGCCGCTGGCCGTGCTGCTCGCCGCGGCGTGCGCGTGGGCGCCCGGCGGTGCGCGCGCGGCGTGCGCGCTCGCGCCCGGATCCGCGCCGCCGGGCGATTCGGCCGTCAGCGTGCTCACCGCGCCGGGCGTCGACTACCTCTGGGTGCTGCGCACCTCGCTCATCCACGCCGAGGACATCCCGGTGGTCGTCGCACGCGCCAAGGCGATGCACGTCCACGGCCTGCTCGTCCAGGTCGTCGGGCGGGGCGACGCCTGGTACCGCTCCGACATCCTGCCGCGGCCCGAGGCGATGGAGGGCGCCGGGCGCGATCCGCTCGGTGAGCTGCTGCCGCTCGCGCACGCCGCCGGACTCGAGGTGTACGCGTGGGTCAACTGCTGTCTCGTGTGGTCGGGGCCGCACCGCCCGCGCGATCCGCGCCACGTCGTGAACGCGCACCCGGAGTGGATCGCGCGCATGGCGGACGGACGCCCGATGACGCGGCTGACGCCGAGACAGCGCGGGCGGCTCAAGGTCGAGGGGGTGTTCCTGTCGCCCACGCACCCCGGCGTCCATCACTGGCTCGCGAGCATCGTCAAGGAGATCGTGACGCGCTATCCGGTGGACGGGGTCCAGCTCGACTACATCCGCCAGCCCGGGATCCCGATCGGGTACGACCCCACGTCGCGCGCGCGTTTCGCGCTCGAGCAGGGCGTGGATCCGCGCACGTTCAGCCACCGCCCGCCCGCGGAGCGCGCCCGGCTCGACGCGCTGTGGGCCGCGTTCCAGCAGGAGCAGGTCACCGCCATCGTGCGCGAGGTGAGGGATTCGCTCACCGCGACGCGTCCCGGCCTGCCGCTCAGCGCCGCCGTGCTCGCCGACACCAGCGTCGCGTGGCGCAAGAACCGCCAGACCTGGAGCCTGTGGGTGCGGGACGGCCTGCTCGATCGCGCGTTCCTCATGTGCTATGCGCCGCTGCTCGCCACCGTGCTCGAACAGCTCACCGCGGTGAGCTCCCAGATCGGCGTCGACCGGATCGTCCCCGGCATCGCCATGTACAACACCCCGCTCTCCACCGCGGCCACCAAGATCAAGGCCGCGCGCGCGCTCGGCTTCCACACCATCGCACTCTATTCCTACGATTCGCTGTTCGAACGCCCCGGCCAGTGGGAGCGCCTCGGCGCCTTCTTGACCGAGCACGATCCCTCGGAGGTCCAGCCTTGAGTCCGCAGAGCGTCCTGGCCGGGAACCGCACGGCCGTCCGTGCGCAGATGCGCAACATCGCCATCATCGCGCACGTCGATCACGGCAAGACCACCCTGGTCGACGCCATGTTGTGGCAGAGCGGCGTGTTTCGCGAGAACCAGGAGGTCGTCGAACGGGTCATGGACTCGAACGACCTCGAGCGCGAGAAGGGCATCACCATTCTCGCCAAGAACACCTCGATCCGCTACGGGGACGTGAAGATCAACGTGGTGGACACCCCGGGGCACGCGGATTTCGGCGGGGAGGTGGAGCGCACGCTCAAGATGGTGGATGGCGTGCTGCTGCTCGTGGACGCGAGCGAAGGGCCGCTGCCACAGACCCGGTTCGTGCTGCGGAAGGCGCTCGAACTGGGATTGAAGCCGATCGTGGTGATCAACAAGATCGACCGCAAGGACGCGCGGCCGAAGGAGGTGCTCGACGAGATCTACGACCTGTTCATCGATCTCGACGCGCACGAGGACCAACTCGACTTCCCGGTGCTCTACACGATCGCCCGCGAGGGCCTGTGCCGGCTGACGCCGGACGGCGAGAACTTCAAGCTCAAGCCGTTGTTCGACGCCATCCTCGAGACCATCCCGGCGCCGCGCTTCGATCCGTCCATGCCGCTGCAGATGCTGATCCTGAACCTCGACTACTCCGACTACGTGGGGCGGCTCGCGATCGGGCGCGTGATCAACGGCGCGTTGAAGCCCCGCCAGGACGTGATGCTCGTCCGCCACGACGGAACGCAGGTCCGGTCACGGGTCACGAACCTGTACGTGTTCGAGGGGCTGGAGCGGACCGAGGTGCAGGAGGCGGGTCCGGGCGAGATCGTGGCGCTCGCGGGCTTCTCCGAGGTGCACATCGGCGAGACGGTGACCGATCCGGAGGATCCTCGACCGCTGCCGCCGGTGACGATCGACGAGCCCACCGTGAGCATGGTGTTCTGCGTCAACGCCTCGCCGTTCGCGGGCACCGAGGGCAAGTACGTCACCTCGCGCAACCTCCGCGAGCGGTTCGAGCGCGAGCTGCTGACGAACGTGGGGATCAAGGTCGAGCAGGGCGACACGCCCGACACGTTCCAGATCGCGGGCCGCGGCGAGCTGCAGATGGCGATCCTCATCGAGATGATGCGCCGCGAGGGTTTCGAGCTGGCGGTCGGCAAGCCCGAGGTCATCACCCGGCTCGAGCACGGCGAGAAGCAGGAGCCGATGGAGCGGCTGGTGATCGACTGTCCGGAGGAATTCGTCGGCATCGTGACGCAGAAGATCGGCACGCGGAAGGGCCGCATGACGAACATGGTGAACCACGGCACGGGCCGTGTCCGGCTCGAGTTCCGGATCCCGTCCCGCGGCCTGATCGGATTCCGCAGCCAGTTCCTCACCGATACGCGCGGCACCGGGCTCCTGAACCACCTGTTCGACGGCTGGTCGGCGTGGCAGGGCGACATCCCGCACCGGACGACCGGCGCGCTCGTGGCCGACCGGCAGGGCACGGTGACACCGTACGCGATCGAGCACGTGCAGGATCGCGGCGAGATCTTCGTGGCGCCGAACGACCGCGTGTACGAGGGAATGGTCGTGGGCGAGAACTCGCGCGAGCAGGACATGGACGTCAACATGGTGCGCGCGAAGAAGCTCACGAACATGCGCTCGCAGGGCGAGGACGCGGTGCGCCTGGTTCCCACGAAGAAGATGTCGCTGGAGCAGGCACTGGAATGGATTCGCGAGGACGAGCTGCTGGAGATCACGCCGGCCTCGCTGCGCATCCGGAAGCGGGTGCTGCAGGCGAACATGCGTCCGCGGTACTGGCAGACCCAGGGCAGCTGAGTTATCGGAGCCCGCGGGGGCGTCTGCTCGCGGGTTCTTTCCGGCTTCGAACACCTGCTGGAGCGGCGGGGGCGGCGGGGCGCTATCCTCGACGGGGCCCGTCGCTGCGCTCTCGCCCGTCTGCGACGCGCCCCGCCGCCCCCGCTGAGCGATGCGGGGCGGCCCGGGGGCGGCCTGGGGGCGGCTGGGGCGGCCCTGCGGGGGCAGAATCGGCTCAGGCGGGGGTG
>CAYSWZ010000035.1:0-30870 GCA_964434945.1 uncultured bacterium
CTTCATCGCCACCGACATGACGGCACAGCTCCCCGAGGCCGCGCAGACCGAGCTCAAGGCCCGCATCCCGCTGGGGCGCCTGGGGACCCCCGAAGACGTCGCGGAGGTGATCGCGTTTCTCGTCTCACCCCGCGCCGGCTACGTCACCGGTCAGACCTGGGCCGTGGACGGTGGCATGGTGATGGAATAGTCACGATCGGAATCCCACTACACAGGAGGTGAATCCAACATGGCAGCCTACGACGAGAGCAAGGTCAAGGAGATCATCGCCAAGGAGCTGGAGGTCGACCTGAAGCAACTCCAGCCCGAGGCCAAATTCATCGAGGACCTCGGCGCCGACTCGCTCGACATCGTCGAGCTGGTGATGGCCCTCGAAGAGGAGTTCGGCCTCGACATCCCGGACGAGGACGCCGACAAGCTCAAGACCGTCGGTGACGCGCTGAACTACCTGCAGCAGCACGCCAGCAAGTGAACCGACCGCAGCCCAGGAGTGCTGGGATCCCGCGCCGGCGCCGCGTGGCGGAGGACACGGCGCGGGGATTCGACCCCACTCCGAATCCCCTGCCGAAGGGCAGACTGGAGAGAGACGACACATGAGTGGCACGAGCCCCCGGGTGTTCGTGACTGGAGCGGGAGTGGTCTCGCCGGTCGGGAACAATCTCGAGGACTGCTGGCGGAACCTGGTCGGCGGGAAGTCCGGTGCCGGACCCATCACGCGATTCGACGCGTCCGACTACGAGACGCGCTTCGCCTGTGAGGTCAAGGACTTCACGCCCGAGGGGATCCTCGACCGGAAGGACGCCAAGCGGATGGATCGCTTCGTCCAGTTCGCGGTCGTGGCCTCGCACGAGGCGCTGCGATCGGCCGGGCTCGGGGACGGCGTCCCCGATGCCGGGCGGATCGGCGTCATCGTGGGCAGCGGCATCGGTGGCATGGAGACGTTCGAGGAACAGCACAAGAACCTGCTCCAGAAAGGCCACCGTCGCGTCAGTCCGTTCTTCATCCCGATGATGATCTCGGACATGGCGGCCGGTCAGGTCTCCATCACATTCGGGCTCAAGGGCCCGAACTTCGCCACGGTGTCGGCGTGCGCTTCGGGCGCACATGCCATCGGAGAATCGCTGCGGTTGCTGCGAGCCGGTGACGCCGACGTCATGCTGTGCGGTGGGGCCGAAGCCACGATCACGCCCATGGCGGTCGCGGGTTTCGGCAACATGCGCGCACTCTCCACACGAAACGACGACCCCCCGCATGCGAGCCGCCCGTTCGACGTCGGACGAGACGGGTTCGTAATCGGCGAAGGAGCCGGAATGCTCGTGCTCGAGACGGAGGCGCATGCGAAAGCACGCGGCGCCTCACTGCTCTGCGAGCTGTCCGGTTACGGAGCCTCGGGCGATGCCTACCACATGACCGCCCCGTGCGTGGACGGCGACGGAGCGGCGCGCGCCATGCAGCGCGCGCTCGCCGACGCCGGCCTGCCCCGGGAGGAGGTGGGATACATCAACGCCCATGGCACTTCCACGCCGGCCGGGGATCCCATCGAGGTGACCGCGGTGAAAACGGTCTTTGCGGACCACGCGCGGCGCTTGTGGATGGGTTCCACCAAGTCCATGACCGGACACCTGCTCGGTGCCGCCGGCGGTCTCGAGGCCGTCGTCTGCGCGCTCGCCTTGCAGCGGGGGGTCGTCCCACCGACCATCAATCTCGAGACACCGGATCCCCAATGCGATATCGATCTGGTTCCGAACACGGCCCGGAACGCAAAGCTGAAGGCCGTGATGTCGAACTCTTTCGGGTTCGGGGGACACAACGTCTCCCTGGTGATGCGGGCGGCGTCGTAAGGGCCCGCAGTCGCCGGCGCGGCGGCCGCGGCCGTCGGCGCGCACGACCGCCGGTCGAGGCGCTTCCGAAGAAGCAGCCGTTCTGGGGCTGGCTGCGCTCGCTGTTCGCCGCTCCGCGCCGCGAGCCCGGTCGCGAGCAGACGCTCGGCGCGCAGGAGTCGCGAGTCCTGGCGGAGTTCTGCCGCCAGTACGGGACGCCGTTCCGTGACCTGACGCTGCTGAAGCTGGCACTCACGCACCGCTCGTACCTGAGCGTGACCGGCCAGGGGCCGCGCGAGTCCAACGAGCGCCTGGAGTTCCTCGGCGACTCGGTGCTGGGGCTGGTGACCAGCGAATTCCTCTATCGCCGCCATCCCGACGAGCACGAGGGGCAACTCACCAAGACCAAGTCGTTGCTCGTCTCCAAGGCCATCCTGTCGCGGCGGGCACTGCGCATGGGTCTCGGGCGGTTCGTGCTCATGAGCCACTCCGAGGTGGAGTCCGGCGGCCGCCAGCGGCTGTCGATCCTCGCGGACGCGTTCGAGTCGGTGATCGGCGCGATCTACCTGGACCAGGGTTTCGAGGCTGCGCGCGCGTTCATCCACAAGCACCTGCTGGCCGAGTCCGACGCCATCACCTCGGACAAGCGGCACACGAACTACAAGAGCCACCTGCAGGAATACGTGCAGAACGCGTTCCGCACCCATCCGGTCTACCGCATCCGCAGCGAGTACGGCCCCGACCATTCCAAGCACTTCATGGTGGAGGTGATGGTCGGCAAGCGCACGCTCGGGGAGGGCCGCGGCCACAACAAGAAGGAGGCCGAGCAGGCGGCCGCGCGTGACGCGCTCGAGAAGGTGGAGCGCGTCCGCCGCCCGGTGCGGGAGGAGGAGGAGGAGCTCGTCGATGGTCCGGACGATGAGCTGGTCGATGACCGCGGCCGGTTCCGCGAACCGCCGCGCGGGCGGGGCCCGCGTGAGGAGGCGCCGCCGCCGGGTCGCAGCCGCGCCCCGATCGCTCCCCCCGCCGCCGAACCGGAGTCGAGGGTGCGCGACGAGGCCGAGGACGAGGACGACGAAGCGCCGTCGAGCCGCCGCCGTCGCCGGAGCCGTCGCGGCGGACGCGCGCGCCATGCCGGCGGCCGCGACATCGACGTGCCCCGGCCCGCGCGGGCACCGCTCGACGATGCCCCCGAGGTCCAGGAGGACGAGGAGGCCTACACGCCGGCAGTCCGATCCGAGCCGCGGGAGGTCACGGGTGGGTTCGAGCGGGCCGACGACGATCTCGAGTCCCCGCGCGCCGAGGCGATGCCCACGCCTGCGGGACGTCCGCTGCCGCAGGCATTTCCCGCTTCGGAGGAGCTGGAGGAGCCGACCGCGCCTCCCCGTCGCGAAGCCGGCCAGGGTTCGACGCGCGCGCCCGAGCGCGAGCCCCGATTCGGGCGCGGCCGACGCCGCGAGCCCGCCGCGAGCGGGATCGAGGCCGACGCCGCGGAACCGGCGGAGGCCCTGCGCGTCGATCCCTATGGACAGTCCGGAAGGCAGGAGCCGTCCGGGCCGCCGGTCGTGGACGTGGTGCCGTCCGAACCCGAGGTCGAACATGAGACCGACGCCGAGCGCGATGCGCGCATCGAGGAGATGGAAAAGGCGCTCGACAACTTCGGCCGCAGGCGATCGCTCGACTACGGCCGCCGCGGACGTCGCAAATGAACGGGCGCCACGCCGTGGGCGCGCGCGCGTTCGCGGCGTGGCGTGCTAGGCTCCTCACCGACATGCTGCCCCATCTCCTGACGCTGCTCGTGGCCGCGAGCCCGCTGGCGAGTCCGGCGCACGCCGCCGACGGCCCGCTCGCGGCGGGGAGGCGCGCGCCCTCCGCCCCGGCAGCAACGTCCGCCCCGGTCACCGGGCCCGCCGCGGCAGCCGATACGAGCGGCGGGCGATACGCCAGCGAGGAGTCGCTCCAGCGCTATCTCTCGGCGCGCATGTACGAGCAGGACGGGCAGCTCACCGAGGCACTGGGCGAGTACTACCGCGCCCTCAGCCTGGATCCGCGCTCGATCGACCTGCTGGTGCGCATCAGCCAGTTGTGCGCGCACCTCGGCGATGCCGGGCGGTCGCTCGAGTTCGCCGAGCGCGCGCTCGCTCGCGACCCGAACGACTGGCGCGCTCTCTGGCTCCAGGGCGCCGCGCGCTTCAGCACCGGGCACACCGCGGACGCGCTCGCGCCGCTCGAGCGCGCCTGCGAGATCGATTCGACCCAGGCCGAGGTGCTCCGCACGACGGCGCGCGTCGCCGAGACGCTCGGCCGCGCCGACATTGCCGAGCGGGCGTGGCGCCGGCTGGTGGACGTGGACGACGACGACGGCGAGGCATGGTTCCAGATCGCCGCGTCGGAGGCCCGCCGGGGCGACTTCAAGCACGCGGACGCGTCGCTCGACCACGCCATGGACCTCAACCCGACGCGGCCCGGGCTCCTGTTCCTGGCGGGCTGGGTGAAGGAGAACCTCGGGGACCTGCCGGCGGCCATCGAGTTCTACCAGCACCATCTCGAGGTCCACGCGGACGACGTGGGCACGCGCCGGCGGTTGGTCGGCCTCTACCTGCGGAGCGACCGGCTCGAGGACGCCTATGCCGAGGCGAAACGCGTGGGCGCGGCCGACCCCGACGATCCCGAGTCGCTGCAGCTGCAGGCCGACCTCGCGCTCCGCACCAAGCGGACCGCCGAGGGTGACCGGCTGCTCGCGCGCCTGCGCTCGCTCAACCCCGGCGATCCCGAGAACACCGCGCGCGTGGTCGTCGTGCTCGCGCGGAACGAGCGCGCTCGCGAAGGGGCGCGGCTCGCCGACGATTGGGCTGCGCACCACCCTGGAAACCTGGCCGGTCCGATCCTTGCCGCGCGCGCGTGGTCGGCCGCCGGCGTGCCGGACTCGACCGTGGCGCGTGCCCGGCGGGCCCTCGCCATGGCGCCCGATTCGACCGAACCCCGCCGCCTGCTGGCGCGTGCCTACCAGGACGCCGGGCGCTATGCCGATTCCGAGCGCGAATGGCTGGCCCTGCGCGAGCAACTCCCGCAGGAACCCGGAGTGCTGCTGGACCTCGGAGGCTGCCGCGAGCGGGCCGGGGACGTGGACGGCGCGCTCGCCGCGGGGCGCGACGCGCTCAAGCTGATGCCCGACTGGGCTCCGGCGATGAACTTCCTCGGCTACGTGATGGCTGATCACAATCGCGAGCTGGCCGACGCCCGGAAGTTGATCGAGCAGGCGCTCCAGAAGGACCCCGACAACGGGGCCTACATCGATTCCTACGGCTGGGTGCTCTACCGCCTCGGGCAGTTCCCCGAGGCGCGCGAGCAGCTCGAGCGGGCGGTCCAGCTCACCGGCGGCGACCCGGTGGTGCGCGAGCACCTGGGCGACGTCTACCGGGACTTGAAGCTCCCGGACCTCGCACGCCAGCAGTACCGTCTCGGGCAGGCGGCCAAGGGCGAGAACGAGAAACGCGTCTCGGACAAGCTCCGCGCGCTCCGCTGACAGAACTGGCGCTGGTCACACAACTCTTTGTCTTGTCAAAGCTTAGGCGAATGGGAGAAGATTTCCCCTCGCGTGCAGGAGCCGGTGCGCGGAAGATTGCAGGCGCCCGCTCCCGTCCCGCTAACCCGCTGGGACTTCGGGGGTCGACCCGCCCCGGAGGGGCCCGGCCGCCCGCTTCCGCAATCTTCCGCGCACCTACAACGGCTTGACGGTTCTGGAACTTCTCTCCCGGGCCGGGGTAAGTCCACTTGAGTGAGGTCCCGCTTGGCCCCTGATCGAGACCCTCTACCTCCGCAGATCGTGAGCCTCTCCGACGAGGATCTCATGGGACGCGTGGCAGAGGATGACGAACGAGCTTTCACCGAGATCGTGCGCCGGTTCCAGGGGAGGGTGGGCAACCTCATCAGCCGGGTGTTGAACGACCGGGAGAGCGTGGATGACCTCGCGCAGGAAGTGTTCGTGCGCGTGTTCGTGCACCGCCGGAACTATCGGCGGGGTTCCAAGTTCTCCACCTGGGTGTTCACCATCGCCGCGAATCTCGCGAAGAACGAGATCCGGCGGCGGGTGAGGCGCAGGAACTGGTTCTCGCTCGACGCGCTCACGGAAGTCCTGTCGGACAGCCTGCCGCAGCTCGCGGACCCCACGGAGGGCCGGGAGCAGGGGCTGGAAAGGGAGCAGCTGCAAGGGGAAGTCGGACGCGCCATCGCGACGGTCCCCGAGAAATACCGGTTGGCGCTGGTGCTCCGTGACATCGAAGGACTCGCATACGAGGAGATCGCCGAAGTGCTCGGCCTCCCGGGCGGTACGGTGCGTTCCCGCATCAATCGCGCCCGCGGCATGCTGCAGCGCAAGCTCCAACCGCTACTTCGAAAGCAGGATGCTCCATGAACCGATGTGACCAGGGTCGACGGCTGTTCGGAGCCTACTGGGACGACGAGGTGACGCAGGCCGAGCGCGAATGGCTCGAATCCCACCTCGCCGGATGCCCCGCCTGCCGCCAGCAGTACGAGCAGTTCGCGCGCACGCTCGAGGCCATCGCCTCGATCCCACGCACCGAGACCGCGAGCGATCTGCCCGAGCGCTCGCTCGCAGCCGCGCGCCGTGCGGCCGCGGTTCCGGATCGCATCGCGGCAGCGCCCGCACAGCCCCGCTGGGTGCCGGTCACGGCGGCGGCGGCGCTGATGCTCGTGGGCCTGACCGCGGTGCTCCAGACCTTTGCCCCGGTGCTGACCTCGCGGGGCTCGCACCCGGCCGGTCCGCTCGCGCAGAGCGACAAGCCGGTCGCCGAGCCTCGCTTCGTCGCGACCAACGTGTCGCCCCCGAGGCGGGACATGCCGGCGCACGCGAACCCGGCGCTCGCCGACTCGCTGTTCGATCACTCGGAAGACGTCGAGTTCATCCTCGATCCCGTCGTCCTACACCGCGGCCGCGCGCAGGCGGCCTCGCACCTGCCCGCGGGGGCGCAGGGCGAACGGACGGTGATCTCGTTCTGAGGCGGACCGTGCGTCGCCACGCGTCGAACCCGCGCCCCGTCCCCGCACGGGGCGCGCACGATTCGCGGCTCGCCCGCCGGCTCGGCGCGTTCGCACTTGCGCTCGTGCTGATTGCCGGTCGCACGCCGCCGGCTCGCGCACAGTCCACCCTGTCGGCGTTCGAGGACGACGTGGACCGGATCGCCAAGCGCGCCCGGCCGTGCGTGGTGACCGTCATCGCCCAGCGCACCTTGTCGCGCCCGGGGAGCCCCCGGCGCACGAACAGCCGCGTCGGCACCGGCGTCGCCGTCTCGGCGGACGGCGTGCTCACCACCGCGAGCGTCGTGCTCGGCGCCGAACACGTCTTCGTCGTCACCGACAATCATCTCCAGGTCGAGGCGAGCGTCGTCGGCATGGACCCGGTGCGCAACCTGGCGCTCATCAGGCCCGACGGGCTCGAGCTTTCGAGCCTGCCGCTCGCGAGCAAGCCGGGCGCGAGTGGCGACTGGATCATCGCGCTCGGGAACTCGTACCGCATGTCGCCGACGCAGTCGGTCGGCACCGTCGCCCTGCGCTTCTCCGAGCCGGGCACGAGCCTGCTGCAGCTCACGAACGAAGTCTACCCGGGCAACAGCGGCGGCGCCGCGCTCAACTCGCGCGGCGAGCTGGTCGGACTGGTCCAGGGTGAGCTGGGTGCGCCCGAGGCACCCGGCCAGCGGGAGCAGGGCGAGCGCAGGCCCGGCGGCCTGTCGTTCGCGATCCCGACCGAGGACATCGTGCCGTTCCTCGACGGGCTCGCGAAGTACGGGCGGGTCCGCCACGGCATGTTCGGCGTCTCCACGCGCGGCGCGTTCGTGAACGGCGTGTCCGACCCGAGCGAGCGCGTGCCGATCGGGGCGCTCGTCGAGGCCGTGCAGCCGGGTGGCGCGGCCGCGAGACTGGGGCTCAGGAAGGGCGACCTGATCGTGGCGTTCAACAACGAGCGCGTCGAGTACTCGGAGCAGCTCGCGCGCTGGGTGGCGGCGGCGGGCCCGGGCGTGGACGTGACCGTGGTCTGGGTCCGCGACGAGATCCGGCACGAGGGCCATACCCGACTCGACGAGGCGCCGAGCCCGATCCCATCGTGGATGAACGTGGAGTCGGCGTCGGCCGTCACCAATGGCCCGGGACCGAGCGGGCGGACCGCCGAACTCGATGCGCGCCTGCGCGGCACGGCCCGCGCGCCGCGCGAGCACCTGGAGCTGGCGGACACCACCGCGCGGTGACGCTCGTCGCTCCGGCGCCTGACGGCCGGACGCTCAGATGGTCCCGTGACCGCTCGTCTCCCTCGGCGTGCGGATCTCCACCGGGCCGTTGACGGTCGAGAGCCGGATCCGGACGGGACCGCTGCCGAGCCGGATCGAGTGCGTGCGATCCCACTCCTCGCGGACCTCGGAGCGCGTACCGCCGCTCCACCTGACGGAAGAGTTCCCGGAGCCGGTCAGTTCCACGCCGGTGCGACAGCCCTCGGGCGCGACGAACTTGACCGGCCCGTTGTCCGCGCGTGCGTCCAGCCCGGCGCCGGTCCACGACGGCGCGTCGAGTTCGACGCCGATGGGGCCGTTGCTGGCCGCGAGGCGGATGTCGCCGGCATGCCCGCGGAAGTGGATCGGGCCATTGTCGGCGCTCGCGCTCACCTTGCCGGTGATCCCGACGAACGAGAGCGGGCCGTTCTCGCTCCGCGCCGTGAAGTCGCCGCTCACGTCCCGGAGCCCGAGGTCGCCGTTGTCGGCACTCAGGTCGAGCGCCGCGTCGCGCGGCACCGAGAGCACGATGTACGCCGACCAGCTCCGGTCGCCCGGGCCCTCCACGGTCAGGGTGCCGGCGCTGGTGACGACCTGCAGTTGCCCGAGGAGCGCGTTCGCATCCGCGCTCGACTTCGCACCGGCCACCATGCACACGAGCGCTGACCAACTCCCGTCCGCGGAAGGTAGCACGCGGATGCCGCCGGTCTCCGAGGCGCGCACGCGCAATGGCCGGGCGGCCGGCGGTCGGATCGCGACCGTCTGGTCACGGCGCTCGTTGACGATGCCCACGTCGCCTTCCGATCCCCGCCGCGAGTACGTCATGTGGATGTCGGACGCCGACAGCAACGGCTTGTCGTCGTCGATCCGGGTGCTGAAGTTGTACGTGTCCGCGAGCGCGGGCGCTGCCCACGCGGGGGCGAGCACCAGTGCAAGGGCCCAGACGGCGTCAGGCATGCGCATGGCGGGACTCCGGTGTGAGGTGGCGGTGGCGGGGGAGGGCGTGTCGGAACGTTGGACGGTGCGAGGGGCGGAAGGGTTGTCAGCGGTCGAGCGACGCGTCACTCGCGGCTGGGCCATTGCGGCTCCGTTCGAGCGGGGACTATCCTCGTGACGGGAGGCATGGGTTCCATGTCCAGCCACGCGAGTGCGCCGGAGGGCAGAGGTGTGATGTCGGGCGGCCCCATGCGGAGGGCGGGATATCTCGACGCCGCGGCCCGATTCGCTGCCGCGCTCGCCTTCTGGGCGGCCGCTGCGCACCCCGCGTGCGCACAAGACGTCCGGCTGAACTTCCCGGTCACGAATGACGCCGTCTTCGCGATGGCGTCGTCGGGAGATGTGCTGTACATCGGCGGGAGATTCACCCAGGTCGGACCGGCGACCGGAAGCGGCGTTCCGGTCGAAGCTGCGAGCGGCGTGCCTGCCGTCGGCTTCGCGAGGGTCGCGGGCGGCGACGTCCTTGCAGTCCTCCCGGACGGGGCCGGCGGATGGTTCCTGGGCGGCCATTTCACTCACGTCAACGGCGACCCGCGTGCCCACCTCGCGCACGTGCTGGCCGATGGATCCGTCGCCCCGTGGGACCCGCAGCCGAACGGTGCCGTCCGCGCCCTCGCACTGTTCACGAACACGCTCTACGTCGGCGGGGACTTCACTCAGATCGGCGGACAACCTCGCAACGCGATCGCCGCAGTGGATCGGGTGTCCGGGCTCGCCAACGCCTGGGATGCTCACGCCGGAGGAAGCCCACTCTTCGTTCAGGCACTGTTGATCGACGGGAATACCCTGTATGTGGGTGGGGCGTTCACGGGCATGGGCGGCCAGCCACGCACGGGGATCGCTGCCCTCGGGATCGCCACGGCCGTCGCCACCGCATGGAATCCGAATGCGACCGGAGTCTATCCCTACGTCTGGCCCCCGCGAGTCTCAGGCCTCGTCGCTGGCCATGGGACCGTCTACGCGTGCGGCGTGTTCAACGGCATCGGCGGCCAACCGCGCAACTACGTCGCCCAGCTGGACTCGGTCACCGGCTCCGCGACCGCGTGGAACCCGGCAACGGACGGATTCGTCAATGCCATCACCGCGAGCGATACGACGATCTACATCGGAGGATCGTTCGCGAGTGTCGGTGCCAGCTTGCGGGCCGGCATCGCAGCGGTCGGGGCGACCTCCGCACTCCCGCTGCCCTGGAATCCCGGCACGAACGGCACCGTGGACGCGCTGGCCGCCAACGACACCGTCGTCTATGCGGGCGGGGACTTCACCTCGGCGGGCGGGCAACCGCGCAGCAACCTCGCTGCGCTTGCGGCGGGGAGCGGAGCCGCCACGTCCTGGAATCCCAATGCGAACAACCGCATCTTCGCGCTGTCCCTGAACGACACCGCCGTCTTCGTGGGCGGCGCTCTCACGAGCCTCGGCGGGCAATTCCGCCAGAACCTCGCCGCGATCGACCTGGGGACCGGAACCCTCGCCCCATGGGCTCCGACGTCGGACGATATCGTCCTGGCACTGGCGGTGAGCGGTTCGAGAGTCTACGCGGGTGGCCAGTTCCACCATGCCAGCGGTCAGCCGCGGGCCCACCTCGCCGCGTTCGACGCGACCACCGGGGCATTGAGCGCGTGGGCTCCCGATCCGAACGACCGGGTCGCCGCATTGGCGGCGGGAAACGGCGTCATTTACGCAGGCGGAAGTTTCACCCAGATCGGAGGACTGCCCCGCTGGACCCTCGCGGCTGTGGATGCGACGACCGGCACTCCGACGAGTTGGAATCCCGATCCGGATCTCGGGGTCACCGCACTGGCCGCGGACGGTTCAACGATCTATGTGACAGGCTACTTCTCGAAGATCGGTGGTCTTCCGCGCAACATGCTTGCGGCGCTCGACGCCGCCTCAGGCGTGGCGACGGCGTGGAATCCGGGAGCCGATGAGACGCCGTACTCGATCGCAGCGGCGAGCGGGGCCATCTATGCCGGCGGCGGCTTCCACGTCATCGGCGGACAAGCGAGGGATGACATCGCGCAGCTGGATCCCGCGACGGGTCTGGCGTCCGGGTGGGACGCGCATGCAGACGGTTTCGTTGGAGCACTCGCTCTGGAGGGTGGCACGCTTTACGTGGGGGGGAGCTTCGCCCACGTCGGCGGACAGGCCCGGTCGAACCTCGCCGCTCTCGGCACGTCGACCGGTAGTGCCAGGGCGTGGGTCGCCGATACGGACGCTGCGCCCATGGCGCTGGTCGCGGGCGGTGGGATGGTCTACGTCGGCGGTTCGTTTCTCTCGGTGGGTGGATGTCCGCAGTCGGGTCTGGCCGCGATCACCCAGTTCGGAATCGCGGGGGTCGATGACCCCATTCCTCCGAATCAGGTCGTCGTCCGTCCGAGCGATCCCAATCCGTTCACCTCCTCGACGCTCATCAGGTTCGAATTGCCCGTCGCCGGGCGGGTCAGCCTGCACATCCGAGATGTGCAGGGTCGGACCGTGGCGACCCTGCTCGACCAGGCGTGGCTGGCAGCAGGCCCGCAGCAGGCGGAGCTCGTTGGAACCGGCCTTCCAGGCGGCGTCTATTTCAGCAGCATCGAGTGCGCTGGCCGCCGCTCCACGCAAAAGATCGTCCACGTGCACTAGGCCGCGGCCCGCCGGTGGACCTCCCGCCGGACGGGTGTGGCTCGTGTATGCTCGCGCGGTGAGCCGCGACCTCGAGCTGAAGTTTCCGGGCCGTCCCGCACGCTCGCGCATCCGGATCGCGCGCGGGTCGCTCGCGCGGCTCGGCGCGTTCACGCGCGCGACGACCGGCTCCCGGCACGTCGTGCTGGTGAGCGATGCGCGGGTCGGCGCGCTCTACGGCGCTGCCGCGACGCGCGCGCTGCGGCAGGCCGGCGTCGCGGTCCACCTCCTGACGGTGCCGGGAGGGGAGGCGGCGAAGCGCGTGCGTGTGCTCGAGCGCGCGTGGGAAGCGCTGGCGGCCCGCGGGCTCGATCGCGACGGGGCGATCGTCGCTCTCGGCGGCGGCACGGTCGGCGATCTCGCGGGATTCGCCGCGGCCACGTGGCTCCGGGGGGTGCCGTGGGTGGCGGTTCCCACCACGCTCCTCGCCCAGGTCGACGCGAGCGTCGGCGGCAAGACCGCGGTGGACCTTGCGGCGGGGAAGAACCTGGTCGGGGCGTTCCACCAGCCTGCCGGCGTGCTCGTCGACCCCGACACGCTCGCGACGCTGCCCGCGCGGCAGCGGCGGAGCGGGCTCGCCGAGGTGGTGAAGACGGGCTTCGCCGTGGACCTCGCGCTCTGGAACTGGCTCGAGGCGCATCTCGACGAGCTGGCGGACGGCGGGGCTCCGGCGCTCGCGGCCGCGGTGTCCCGCTCCATCGTCGCCAAGGCCCGGGTCGTCCAGGCCGACGAGCGCGAGCGCGAGGGCGGCGGACGCTCGGCGCTCAACTTCGGGCACACGCTCGGGCACGCCCTGGAAGCGGCGCTCGGGTACCGCGGGCTCCTGCACGGCGAGGCGGTCGCGGTGGGCATGCGCGCGGCGGCATGGCTCTCGGTGCGCGTCGCCGGCCTGGCGCCTGAATCGCACATCCGGCTCGAGGCCGCACTCGACCACCTCGGGCTTCCCGTGCGCATGCCGGCGCTGCCCCTCGCCCGCGTGCTCTCGGCGATGCATCAGGACAAGAAGCGAGCGGCCGGTACGGTCCGCTGGGTATTGACGCCCCGGATAGGCGATGCTAGCGTGCCGCGCGCTGTGGAATCCCGACTCGTGCGAGCCGCGCTGGCGCTTTCCGGAGCGCGGACGACGCGTCCCTGAAGGCGGCCCCGATGCTACGCATCCTCATCCTGCACGGACCCAACCTCCAGGCGCTCGGCACGCGCGAGCCGGAGCTCTACGGTCGCGTGACGCTGGACGAGGTGAACGCCCGGCTGGGCATGCTGGCGAACGAACTCGGCTGCGAGGTCGAGACGTTCCAGAGTGCGCACGAGGGCGTTCTCATCGACGCGCTGTACCAGGCCCGCGGCCGCTGTCACGGTGTGGTCTTCAACCCGGGCGGCCTCACGCACACGAGTGTCGCGGTACGCGATGCGATCGCGGGCGCCGGTCTCCCCACGGTCGAGGTGCATGTGTCGAATCCACAGGCGCGCGAGGGGTTCCGACACGGATCGATGATCGCCGGGGCCGCGCTGGGCACGGTGGCAGGGTTCGGTGTCGAGAGCTATCGCCTGGCGCTGCGCGGCATCGTCGCCCACCTCGAGGCCCATGGCGCGCGCGCCTGAGCGCCGGCGGCCCGCGGCCGGCAGCGCGGCCTCCGCGTCGCGGCCGGCGCGGAAGCGCGCCGCGGCATCGCCGCGGGAAGAGTCCCCGAACGTCGCGCTGGCCGGCTTCCGGCTGGGCGAGCTCCAGCGGCTGATCGAGCTCGTCCAGCGCACCGGGATCGGCGAGCTGGAGCTGAACTCGAACGGCCGCTCGGTCCGGATCTCGGCCTCGCCGGCCGGCGGAGGCACCTGGGTCGCCACGACCCCCGCGGCCGGCGCGGGGCCCGCCGAGGTTCCCGCCCCGGCGGCCCCCGCGCCGGCGGTCGAGGCGCGGCCCGCCGCGGAGCCCGCCAGCACCCAGAAGCCCATCGTTTCGCCCATGGTGGGCACGTTCTACCGCTCGCCGGCGCCGGACGCCGACCCGTTCGTGGAGGTGGGCGACGTGATCGAGGTGGGGCAGACCGTATGCATCATCGAGGCCATGAAGCTCATGAACGAGATCCAGGCCGAGGTCCGGGGCCGCGTGGTGCAGGTCCTGGTGGAAAATGCCCAGCCGGTGGAATTCGGGCAAAAGTTGTTCCTGGTGGAGCCGATCTGACAGGGAAGTCGGACAGGGCCGCTCGGGGCGGGACATCCCCGCGCACGAGCGCCCGACGCGCGAGGACCACATGAACATCCGCAGCGTGCTCGAGAAGATGATCGCGGCGCGGGCGAGCGACCTCCACTTGAAGGCCGGCACGCCGCCAGTCGTCCGGGTGGACGGAGTGCTGTACACGCTCGACGAGCCTGCTCCCACCTCGCAGGAGCTGCGCGAGGTCTACCAGCAGATGCTCAACGAGGAGCAGCGCGCCCACTTCACCACGCACCACGAGATCGACTTCGCGTTCGGCGTCTCGGGGCTCGCGCGCTTCCGCGCCAACATCTTCATGCAGCGCGGCACGCCCGCGCTGGCGCTGCGCCACGTGCCGGTCGAGGTCCCGTCGCTCGAGGACCTGGGCCTGCCCCCGGCGATCCGCGACCTGGCGTTCTCGCCGCGCGGGCTGATCCTGGTGACGGGCCGCACCGGCTCGGGCAAGTCCACGACGCTGGCGGCCATGGTCGACACCATCAACCGCACCACCACGCGCAACATCATCACCGTCGAGGACCCGATCGAGTTCCTGCACCGGGACCGTCTGTCGTTCATCCACCAGCGCGAGGTCGGCCTCGACACCGCGTCGTTCCAGGACGGGCTGCGCTACGTCCTGCGCCAGGATCCGGACATCATCCTGGTCGGCGAGATCCGCAACCTCGAGACCATGTCCACCGCGCTCATGGCGGCCGACACCGGGCACGTGGTCATGACCACGCTGCACACCACCGACGTGGTGCAGAGCGTCCAGCGCATCGTGTCGTTCTACCCTCCGCACCAGCACGACGAGGTGCGCATGGCGCTGGCGGCGAACCTGCGCGCGGTCATCTCGCAGCGCCTGATCCCGCGCCGCGACGGCGCCGGCCGCATCCCGGCGGTCGAGGTCATGATCAGCACGCCCACGATCCGCGAGTACATCCTCGATGCCGACAAGGTGTCGTCGCTGCACACGCTCATCGCCGAGGGTGTCACCCAGTACGGCATGCAGACGTTCGACCAGTCGGTGCTGGCGCTGCTGCGCGAGGGCCTGATCACCGAGGAGGAAGCGCTGCGCAACTGCAACAATCCGAACGAACTCTCGCTCAAGCTCAAGGGCATCGCCTCGACCTCCGACCGCACCTGGCAGCCGGTCGAGGACGCCGAGCGCGACCCGAGCGAAACGCCGCCGGGCCCCGGCGGCTCCGCGGCGGGCGGTTCGTCGAGCAGCGGCCAGATCAAGCCGGACTGGATGTCCCGCGAATAGCGGGCGGCACCCATGTTCAAGAAAGTCCTGATCGCCAATCGCGGCGAGATCGCGCTGCGCGTCATCCGCGCCTGTCGCGAGCTCGACATCGCGACGGTGGCGGTGTTCAGCGAGGCCGATCGGGACAGCCTGCACGTGCGGCTCGCCGACGAGTCGGTGTGCATCGGGCCGCCCGCGCCCGCGCAGTCCTACAACTACATCGCCCGCCTCATCTCCGCCGCCGAGGTCACGGGGGCGGACGCGATCCACCCCGGCTACGGGTTCCTGTCCGAGAACGCGCACTTCGTCGAGGTCTGCGAATCGTGCGGGTTCACGTTCATCGGGCCGAGCCCCGAGATGATCCGGCGCATGGGCGACAAGGCGGAGGCCAAGCGCACGATGAGGGCCGCGGGCCTGCCGTTGGTGCCGGGCAGCGACGGCATCATGAGCGACGTCGACGAGGCCACCGGGATCGCGCGCGAGATCGGCTTCCCGGTCATCATCAAGGCGTCGGCCGGCGGCGGCGGACGGGGGATGCGCATCGCGTGGGACGAGAAGCAGCTGCGGCAGGGCTTCGGGATCGCCCAGGCCGAGGCGGGCGCCGCCTTCAACAACAGCGCCGTGTACCTCGAGAAGTACATCACGAAGCCGCGCCACATCGAGATCCAGCTGTTCGGAGACGGCCAGGGCGGGGTCGTGCACCTGGGGGAGCGCGAGTGCTCGGTGCAGCGCAATCACCAGAAGCTCATCGAGGAGGCGCCCAGCTCGGTCCTGACCCCCGCGCAGCGCGTGCAGATGGGCGAGCTGGCGGCACGCGGGGCGGCGTCCATCGGCTACCGCAACGCGGGCACCATGGAGTTCCTCTACGACGAGGGCGGTTCGTACTACTTCATGGAGATGAACACGCGCATCCAGGTGGAGCACCCGGTCACCGAAGAGGTGACCGGCATCGACCTCGTGAAGGAGCAGATCCTCGTGGCCGCGGGCGAGCCGATGACGTTCCGGCAGGACGACGTGGAGTGGACCGGGCACGCGATCGAGTGCCGCATCAACGCCGAGGACTTCGAGCACAACTTCCGCCCCAGCCCCGGCAAGGTGACGTACTTCTACAAGCCCGGCGGTCCCGGCCTGCGCGTGGACAGTCACGTGTACGCGGGCTACGTCATCCCGCCCTTCTACGATTCGATGATCGGGAAGCTGATCGCGCACGGGAAGGACCGCGCCGAGGCGATCCGCCGCATGGAGATCGCGCTCGAGGAGATCATCGTGGAGGGGATCAAGACCACGATCCCGTTCCACCGACTGGCGCTCGCGAGCGAGAAGTTCCGGAGCGGTGACCTGAGCACGCGTTTCGTCGAGGAGCTGCTCAAGGCCCAGCCCGCGCCGGCCGCGCCGTGACCGGCGCCCGCGTGCGCGTGGCGCTCGTGCCACCCGCGCCGGGCTCCCTGCCCGCCCACGCGTGTGCGGCGGCGATCGACGTGCTGCGCGCCACGACCACGCTGGCGTGGGCGCGCGCGAACGGCGCCGCCCGCATCGAGCCGTTCGCCGATCCCGCGGCGGCGCTCGCGTACCGCGACGGACATCCCGGCACGCTGGCGTGCGGCGAGCGCGACGGCCGCATCGTGCCCGGCTTCGACCTCGGCAACTCGCCCGCGGAGTACACGCGCGAGCGCGTCTCGGGCCGCACGCTGGCGTTCGCCAGCACGAACGGCTCGCGCGCGCTGCTGGCCGCCGCGCGCTGCCGCCGCCGCTGGCTCGCCAGCTTCCCGAGCCTGTCCGCCGTCGTCGAGGCGCTGGCGGCGGAGGCTGCGGGCTCGGACCTCTGGCTCGTGTGCGCGGGCAAGCTCGGCCGTTTCGCTCTCGAGGACGCCGCCTGCGCCGGCACGATCGCCGCACGCCTCGTGTCGCGCGGCGCGAGCCTCGAGAACGCCGACGCCCGCCTCTCCGCCACGCTCGCCTGCACCAGCGCGGGCGACGTGCGCGCTCTCGTCGCCGGCGCCGACCACGCCCGCTGGCTGGCGTCGCTCGGCGAGCCATTCGCCGCCGACGTGGCCGCCTGCGCGACGCTCGATGCGCTGGACCGTTGCGAAGGGTGGTGACGAGCGGCGTGCGCAGTTACCGCCGCTGAGCGTCCGCGAGCATGAGCAACGCCACCGTACCGAACAGCGTATCCGCCGCCCACGCCGCCACGTAAGGTGGTAACGCGCCGTTGTGCCCGAGCGCCTGGCTCGCGCGCATGATGCCGTAGTAGAGGAACGAGATCGCCACCGACAGCCCGAACCCCAGCGCCGCACCGTGCATGCGCAGCCGCGTCGCGAGCGCCCCGCCGATCATGACCACGATGATGCAGATGATCGGGAACGCCAGCTTCAGGTGCAGGTCCACGAGGTAGTTCTCGACGCGGGCGCCGCTCGCGCGCAGGCGGTCGACGTAGTTCTTCAACTCGATCCAGTTCATCTCCTCCGGTTTGTGGCCCTCCTTCGCGAAATCCTCCGGCCGCTCGCCGAGTCCCGAGACCGCCATGCGCTGGAACGCCTCCGCCTGCTCGTGACCGTGGTCGAACCGGCGCACGTAGCCGGACACGAACACCCAGCGGTTGTGCTCCCAGTTCGCCTCGGCTGCGTCGATGCGGCGCGCGAGCACGCCGGCATGGAACTCCTGCAGGCTCACCTCGTGCATGCGCTGTTCGTTCACGAGGTAGAGCCCCACGACCCAGATGTGGCCGCGCCCGAGGTAGGTGACGTCGGCGCGCTCGCTGGGCGTGGAGCGCTGCAGGTGCTGGATGCGCTCCTCGAAGATCGTGTCGCGCGCGCGCGTGGCCGCCGGCACGACGAACTCGCCCAGCGCGAGCGACACACCGACGCAGACCACCGCCACCGCCAGCACCGGCGCCATGATCCGGACCAGCGACAGCCCGCCCGCGCGCATCGCGGTGAGTTCGCCGAACTTGTTGAGCTGGCCGAGCGCCAGGAACGTGGCCAGCAGCAGTGACACCGGCAGCATCTTCACCACGACGTCGGGGGCGAGATTCACGAAGTACTCCAGCACCAGCAGCCACGGGGCGCGGTGGTCCAGGAACACGTCCATCTTCTCGATCAGTTCGACGACGATGAAGATGACGATGAACCCGAGCAGCCCGAGCGCCAGGTAGACGACGAACTCCCGCAGCAGGTAACGGTCGAGGATCCTCATGCGCCGGCCTTCATCGCGAGCCCTCGGCCACGGAGTCCGCGAATCCCCGGCGGCGGTGGTGGTGCCAGGGCAGCGGCAACTCGCAGGCCCGCGCCGTCAGGTCCACGCCGACCGCGCCCAGGACCAGGTTCGCGATCCACATCGCGAACCAGGGCGGCACGAGCAGGCGGTTCGCGAGTTCCTCGCCTCCGATCAGGCACACGTAGTAGAACAGGAAGAAGCCGATGGACAGGAACGCCACCGCGGGCCCCGCCCGGCGGACCCGCATGCCGATCGGCGCGCCGATCAGCACGAACACCACGCAGGCGACCGGCAGGGCGAACTTCTTGTGGACCTCCACCGACAGCCCGGCGGCCCGGCGCAGCAGCGCGTTGCGCTCCATGCTCCACAGGTTGACGTCGAGCTGGAGCGCCGGGAACTGTTTCACGACGTCGTCGAGCGGGTCGCTGCGCCGGAGCACCGAGTGGAACCACATGCCGAGCCGCGCCGTCCACGGCGCGCGCTCGGGGGCGAGGGCCGCGAGCTGCTGCTTCGACACGCCGGCGGCGACGAACCGCTGGCGGTGGCTCGCGAGCGAGCGCTCGTAGTCGGCGAGCACGTCCTTCCGTTCCAGGAGCAGCTGGGTCGCGCTCTTCTCGCGATCGCCCCGCGCGCTGCGGACGGTCCGTTCGAGCATCCCGCCCGCCCCCTGGATGTTGATGGTGTGCTTGCGGAACACCAGGCGGTGATAGCGGCTCGGCCCGTCCTCACCGGCGGGGATCTCGTGGATCTCGCCGTCCTCCAGCTCGAGGATCGCCGTCTTGCCGTCGGGCGTGTACGTGAGGTAGCCGCGCTTGGCGAGGATCGTGGTCGGCGGGCTGCCGGCGTGCAGCTGGTAGATGGTGACCCCGCGCATCTCGTTCGTCGCCCCGTTCACCGACTGGACCAGCAGGTTGTAGCCCGGGAAATCGGTGATGAAAACTCCTTCTTGAAGCTTCACCGTGGGCCGCATGCGGCCGATGTCCACCAGCAGGCTGGCGAACGCGTGATTGGCGTCGGGGTAGACGTAGTTGTTGAAGAGGACCAGGCCCGCCGCGAGCAGTCCGGCGGCCGCGAGCGGGGGGAGCATCGCCCGGAACACGTTCACCCCGCTGGCCCGGAGCGCGGTGATCTCGTTGTCCTGGGACAGGCGCCCGAACGTCATCAGCGTTGCAATCAGCACGGCGCACGGCACGGACAGGGCGACCACGAACCCGAGCGACAGGACGAACAGCTGGAGCACGGCCGGGGCCGGGACCCCGCGGTTGATGACCAGGTCGAGGTAGTCGAACAGCACGTCCATCTCGAATACGAACGTGACAACCCCGAATCCGAGCAGGAAGGGAACCAGGTGCAGCCTGAGGATGTAGGACGAAAGGATGCGCACGGCTTCGGACACTACCTTAGGCATGGCGCGCCCGGCACCTCGCTGCCCCCCAAGGCTTTGACCCCTCCCGGGCCGGCTGTTACGGTCGCGCTCCTGCCCCTACCCCCCGGACGCGCGGCCCCAGGAATCCATGATCGGCTCGCAGACCCTGCCCGCACTCGCTTTTCTCGCGGCGATCTCCGGCCTACCGGGGCTCCACGGGTTGCCCATGCCCTCCACGAAGGAGTACGCCCGGGCCAAGGCGGAGGCCGTCGCCGCCGACACCCTGCCGCCGCCCTGGAAACCGGCGTGGCGGCTGGCAGTTGAGAGCACGTTCGTCCGTCCGGGCCTGCCGCCGATCGGCAGCGCGTTCGGGCCCATCAAGCTCCAGCCCGCATCCGATCCCCGCCGGGTGAGCGTGACCGTGGACCCCGATTCGGGGTTCTACGTGAGCGCCGTCGCGGTGGGCGACGTCGCGCTGGGGGTGGCGTATCGCCAGGCGCTCGACCAGTACTCGCGGGAGCTGACCGCGCTGACGTTCCGCGATCACTGGTACGACCGCTCCCGGCGCGATCTCAACACGCTCGGGACCAACACGCCCGCCCAGCACACGGGCATCTCGGTGCCGATCCCGGTGCACCTGCCGGGGCCGGTGCGGACCTGGCTCGGCCCCGGCTCGCCGGCGCTCAACGTGTCCGGCTCGGAGCAGATCCAGCTCTCCGGGACCAGCAATTGGACGAACCAGAACCTCCTGCTGCTCGGGCAGCGCGCGAGCCTGTTCCCCTCGCTCGACATGCAGCAGAACCTCGACATCCGGCTCGAGGGCCAGCTCTCGGACCGGGTGAAGGTCAACCTGCTGCAGAACTCGGCCAACCAGGTGCCGCTCGCGAACCGGATCGCCATCAATTATCGCGGCGAGGAGGACGACTTCATCCAGGCGCTCGACCTGGGCAACACGAACCTGACGCTGCCGGGGACGCAGTACGTGTCGTACAGCGGCAAGAACGAGGGCCTGTTCGGCATCAAGCTGGCGTCGCGAATCGGTCCGCTCGATTTCACCGGTCTCGCGAGCAAGCAGGAAGGGCGCAGCGAGCACGCGGTCTACTCCGGGGGCGGCGCGGCCGCAAGCACCTATCCGTTCAAGGACCTCGACTGGGTGAAGGGCCAGTACTTCCTGCTCTACGACCCCAACTTCGGCACCGTGTACGACATCGACGATGCGAGCATTCGGGTCTTCCTCGACGACGCCAACACCAGCAACGACCACAACGTGGTGGTCGGCAAGGCGGTGGTCGACCCCGGCGGCGTCATGGGCATGCGGTTGTCGCCCGCGGACAGCGCCGCGTCCGTGATCGGCAGCTTCGACCTCCTGAATCCCGGGGCGGACCAGCAGTACGAGGTGCTGAACAACGTCTACGCGTTCCACGACACGATCTTCAAGGTCATCCGGCTGAAGCAGAAGATCCTGCCGCAGTCCGACTACACGCTCGCGGTCACCTATCGGGCGATCCCCGGCACGCAGTCCCGGCCGCTCGGCGCGCCGATCAGCGTGGGCGGGGACTCGCTGCTGGCGACCGTGCCGGGCGCGCCCGATACGCTGGTCATGAAGCTGCTGCGGGTGCCGTACAAGTTCCAGGCGTCCACGCCCGACGGGGCGTCGTTCGACACGACCGGTGCGCTGTCGATCGTGCGCGAGCTGGAACTCAAGAACTTCTACGACCTGGGCGGGTTCGGCATCGATCCGCGTTCGTTCAAGCTCAAGTTGCAGTTCCAGCAGAACGATCCGCCGATCACGGACCTGCACGGCGTCCCGTTCATTCAGATGGTCGGGCTCGACAGCTGGAACGAGCAGTCGTCGCAGCCGCTCCCCGGCCACGACGGCCAGGTGGACTCCTACGGGTTCAACTCGCAGACCCGGGGCTGGGTGGACTACACGAACGGCGTGCTGTTCCTGCCCGATCCGCGCCCGTTCGCACCCCGCCTCACCGGCCCCGGCCGGCATCCGTTCGACGTGTTCATCGACCAGCTCGTGCGACGCGACCGTCACCTGGACGGGACCGCCCCGGACTCGGTCAACGTCCCGAACGCGGCGGCGTACGACCTGCGCGTGCCGCAGACCCGGGACGCCGTCTGGAACTTCACCGCCGAGTTCGCGGCGGCGCGCTCGGGAGGAGGCGACATCACGCTCGGCCGCGGCAATATCCTCGAGAGCTCGGAGGCCGTGGTCGTGAACGGCGAGCGCTGGCTGCGCGACCGGGACTACACCATCGACTACGACCTCGGGCGCGTCACGCTCAAGCGCCAGCTCGGGCCGCAGGACCAGCTCTCGATCGACTACTCCTACGCCCCACTGTTCGCCCAGGCCAGCAAGACGCTCATCGGCAGCGCGTTCCGCGCCGAGGGCCGGGACAGGAGCATCGGCGGCGCGTTCCTCTACCAGAGCCAGGGCGCGCAGGACCTGCGCCCGCGCCTCGGGGAGGAGCCGTCGCACACGCTGATCACCGATCTCAACACCGAACTCCACTTTCGGCCGTCGTTCCTCACCCGCCTCGCCGACGCGCTGCCGGGCGTGCGCACGACGACCCCCTCCGAGCTGAACATCCAGGCCGAGGCCGGCATGTCGTTCCCGAACCCGAACACGCAGAACGAGGTGTTCGTGGACGACATGGAGGGCGTGCGCGACGCGGTCTCGCTGTCGCTCACGCCGGATCGCTGGCGCTGGTCCAGCGTCCCCTCCCGGGCCATGATCGTCTCGAACGGCGATGCGGTCACGACGCAGAAGTTCATCAACCTGCCGCGGCAGCGGAACGCGGAAGTGCACTGGTTCACGCCCGTCAACACCCGCGGCAGCACCACGGACAACGAGCTGGTGCACGAGCGCGACCTCCGCCCCCTGCTGCCGGACGCGCAGGGCGCCCAGAACGTTCGCACCGTGCTGGGCATCTCGATGCCGCGCACACCGGCGGGCTTCGCGCCGGGAGACACGATGTGGTCGGGGCTCACCTACAATCTCGACGCCCAGGGCCTCGACCTGTCGCGCTCGCAGTTCATCGAGGTCTGGGTGGACGACTGGAACGACCACCACGATCCGGGGGTCCGTACGCCGCGGATCCGCGGCAACGGCACGCCGGGATCGAGCGTGAAGCTGCACATCGACCTCGGCCGCGTGAGCGAGGACCAGATGCGCGCTCCGAACCGGCTGCCGAACGGCCGTCTCGACAGCGAGGACCGGATCCCGCGCGACAACCAGCTCACGGTGACCGGTGACAACTCCGAGGACACCGGCATCGACGGGCTCAACGACGCGCAGGAACGGGCCGCGGTCGACGCCGGCACGCTGACGCTGGCCGATCTGACGACCGCCTCGGCGGACGATCCGGAGGGCGACGACTGGGGCAACATCATCGAGAACTTCCCGTCCTCCGTGGACCCGCGCCGCTACGTGCGGAACAACGGCACCGAGGGCAACCACACGGCGTTCCCGATCCCGGACACCGAGGACATGAACCTGAACGGCCAGCCGGACACGACCGAGGCCTACTTCGAGTACACGATCGACCTGGGCGACCGGTCGAGCCCCTACCTTGTCACCGACGTGCTGCGCGATTTCCCGGGAGAGAGCGTCTCGGACACCACGAAGAACGGCTGGCGGCGCTACCGCATCCCGCTCACCGACAGCCTGCGCGTGCGCTTCGGCTTCCCCGACCTGACCATCGCCCAGCACGTCCGGGTGTGGCTCGAGGGCGTGCAGAAGGACGAGAGCCTCCCCGACCCGGGCCAGTCGCAGCGCCCGATGCTCATGATCGGCGGGCTCGACATCGTGGGCAGCCGATGGCAGAGCACCGATCTCACGCTCCGACAACGGGACACCCTGCGAACGACCGTGACGATCAACTCGGTGAACACGGTGGACAACGCCGACATCTACCGGGCGCCGTTCGATCCCGGCACCACGCGCAACGGCAGCCAGGAGTACCAGCGCCGCGAGCAGTCCATCTCGCTCGAGTTCACCGACCTCTACGCCTCGGACACGCTCGAGGCGTTCAAGACGTTCTCGCTGCCCGAGGACTACAGCCGCTACGGAGCCCTGAGCTGGTACGCGGCGGGCTTCGAGGTGCGCAAGCACGATCTCGCGGGCAACGATCTCGGCACCTACGACCCGGCGCACGACTCGCTGTCCTACTTCGTCCGCTTCGCCTCGGACGACAAGGGCGACAACTACTACGAGATCAAGCGGCCGCTGCCGCGCTCGAGCACGCCGCTCAACATCGGCTGGGAGCAGGTGCAGGCCAAGGTCGAGGAGATCTCGCAGGTCAAACTCAACACGGACTTCGTGAACCTGCGGGACCCGATCCTCTACTACACGACGCTCCCGAACGGGGACCATCTCACGATCAAGGGCCGCCCGAGTTTCACACGACTGTTGCGCATCTCGTTCGGGGTGCTCAACGAGGACACGACCCGGGCCTACCGCTACACCGGCCAGCTCTGGTTCGACGAGCTGCGCGCCACCGACGTGGCCAAGGACGTGGGCTTCGCGGACCGGCTGCTGGTGAACGGTCGCTGGGCCAATCTCCTCGACTACAACGTGGCGTGGACCTCCCGCGACGCCAACTTCCTGTCCGTGGGCGACACCCGTGGCAGCGGAAACCACGACACCAACCTCAACGTCAGCACGCACTTCGAGGCCGAGCGCTTCTTCGAGGGCACGGGTATCCTGCTGCCCGTGACCTACACCCAGAACGAGTTCACTTCTCGGCCGCGCTTCAGCGCCGGCGACGACATCGTCCGCACCGGGGCGCTGGCGGACCAGAGCGCGACGCACAGCGTGTCGCGCGCGATCGGGGCGACCTACTCGCGGGTCTGGAGCGATCGATCGAACCCGTTCCTGCGTCTCACGCTCGGCGGCCTGAACGCGAACATCAACCGCTCCTCGACGGAGTCGACCGCACCCACCTCGATCAGCAGCAGCGACAACGTGGCCGGCGGAGTGACCTACCAGGTGGCGCTGCGCCAGCTGATGGTCGTGCCGCTGCCGTTCACCAAGGCGGCGCTGTTCCCGCTGCCGGAGCGCTTCTACTGGAACTATGGTGTCTCCACCACCAAGTCGACCGCGTACACCCGCGAGTTCGGGAGCGACGTGCTGACCCAGTCGAGCAGCCAGAACGGCCGCGCCGCGAGCGTCGACTTCGGCGCGGATGCACGACCGGTCGACATGCTGACCTACCACGTGGAAGGGCATCGCAACCTGAGCCTCGACGGCGTGCGGATGGACCGCGTCGGCTTCATCAACTTCGGCCGGCTCACGTCGTGGCGCCAGGGATTCAACTCGCACCTCTCGCTGAACCCGAACCCGTGGATGCGCCCGGCCTTCAACTGGTCGTCGAATTACGGCCAGATCAACGACACGCAGTCGCCCGACCTGGGTTCGCGCTCGATCAGCAACGGCCAGGACCTGAGCGTCAACTGGGATCTGCCGTTCGATCGGCTGGCGGGACCGCCGCCGACGGTGTCGCACGCGCCCGCGAGACACGATTCCAGCGGCCGCGTGGTGCGCGCGCCGCATGCCTCGCACGGGCGGCGGTCGCTGCTGCCGTGGCGTGAGCTGCTGAGCCATCTCGGTCCCCTCAGCACCGACGGGCGCATCGGCCGAACCTCGAACTACTCGCGCGTCGGCGGCACCGCGAGCCCGCTCTACCTGATCGGCCTCGCGGAGAACCCGGGGTTCGAAACCGGCAAGATCTACGAGCAGCTCGGCAACACCTCGGCGACCGGACTGGACTGGCGCACGAACGCGCACACCAACATTCCGGTGGTGTTCGGCAGCTCGGTCGCGGCGCGGTTCACCTACGGGGACCGCACCAACAACAACAACGGCGTGCTCACGCGCACCCGGGACTGGCGGTTCCCCGATCTCGAGGTCAACTACGGGCGCCTGGCGGACATGCTCGGGTTGTCGAACATTCTCCAGGGACCGCAGTTGCGCACGGCCTACGCGCGCAGCTACTCGGTCGACTACCAGAACTCGCGTACCGAGCGGAGCGGCGACTCGCGCAGCGACGACTGGCGCCCGTTGTTCTCCATCCGTGGCCGGTTCCGGAACGGCACCGATGCCGATCTCCGTTTCGAGCGCCGCTCGAGCGTGCGCGATGCGTTCCAGGTCGGCTCCTCGCGCCAGATCGACCAGACGACGAACGTGAACTTCAGCCTGTCGCGCTCGTACACGCAGGGGCAGAAGGTGAGCCTGCTGGGTCGCTCGAGCACGGTGAAGACGAGCGTGAACCTGCAGCTCACGACCGTGTACGAGCGGCAGAAGGGCGGCATCCAGATCGGCGACGACCCGACGCTCGCGAACCCGATCGACCGCACCCGGCTGTCCATCAACGGCACGGGCAGCTACGGCTTCAGCAGCAACGTCACCGGCGACCTGTCCCTGGGCTTCAGCCACTTCCACGAGACCACGGGAATCATTCGCCGCAGCGTCCAGGTGCAGCTTCGCGGGCAGTTCCGGTTCTGATGCCCCGCCCGCCCGCCCGCCCGGCACACGTCGCGTTCGCGGCGGCCGTGCTGCTCGCCGCCGCGGTCTCGTGCACCGCATCGCCGCCGCGCCCGGACGGCGCGCGCGCGCTGGAGCGGGTTCGCGCCCAGGTCGCGCACGGCTCGCGCGTCTCGGGCACGCCCGGGAATACGGCGGTGCGCGAGTGGATCGCGGGCGAGCTGCAACGGCTGGGCGGGCGCGTCGAGCGCCAGGCGTTCGCCGACACGGTCGCGGGCCAGGTCTACCCGCTCGTCAACGTCATCGGACGCTTCGGCCCCGAGCACGGGCGACGCATCGCCCTCTACGCGCATTTCGACACCCGGCCGTGGTGCGACGAGGACGCGGACCTGGCGCAGCGGCAGCGTCCCGTGCCGGGGGCGAACGACGCGGGCTCGGGGGTCGCGGTGCTGCTCGAGCTCGCCGAGCTCATGCACGCGCGCGCGCCGGCGATCGGCGTGGACCTCGTGTTCCTCGACGGCGAGGACCTCGGTCGCCCGACCGCGCCGGACGATTACTGCCGAGGCAGCCGCGGCTACGCGAAGCGCCTGCCGCCCGTGGGCGACCCCGCGCGGCCGGTGGCCGGATTCCTGTTCGACATGGTGGGCGACCGGGATCTCCAGATCTTCGACGAGGGCAACTCGGCCACGCGCGCCACCAACCTGGTCGAACTCGTCCACGAGGCGGCGCGGGCCACGGGCGCCACCCACTTCCACCCGGTGATGCGCTACACGCTCATCGACGACCACGTCCCGCTCCTCGATGCGGGACTGCCGGCGGTGGACCTCATCGACTTCGACTACCCGGCCTGGCACACGTCACGGGACCTTCCCGACCAGGTCTCGGCGGAGAGCCTCGCGGAAGTCGCGCGCGTCGCGTCATGGATCGTTTACCAGAGCGCGCTCGCTAGACCCTGAGTTTCCACGCAGGGGGCGAGGTGCCCGGGGGTCTCGCTCAAGGCGAACGCTCGGTCCGGCCAGTCCCTGGCCGGACCTCCCTGACGCTCGCGGACGGCCTGCGGCCATCCCTGGCCTCCGGCCTGCTCGCGACTCGCCTCGAGCGAGACCCCCGGGCACCTCGCTCGGCCGCGAGCACCCGTCCGAGGTTCCGGCTCCGAGCCCGGCGTCGCCGACAGCCCGATGCCAGTACGCTGCAAACCACACGCTCGCAGCCCGTTCCCGAGCTTGCCGGAGCGGTGGCATTGCTGTAGTTTGTGGCGCAGGAGTGGGGCAGGTGCGACCACTCCGTTTTTTGTCTGCGCGGGAGCGAAAGTGGAAGTCCGGGAAGAAGTTCGCCAGCTCGCCGAACCCCTTGCGGAAGAGCATGGCTACGAGTTGGTGGACATCGAACAGGCGTCCGTCGGGCATCACCGGGTGATCCGGATCTACCTGGACAAGCCGGGCGGTGTCACCCTGGACGACTGCGCGCGGTTCAGCCGCCGTCTCGCGGATGCCTTGGACATGAACCAGATCATCCCGGGTTCCTATCACCTCGAGGTGAGTTCACCTGGTCTCGAGCGGCCGATCCGGACGCTCGAGCACGTGCAACGCTTCGCCGGACAGAGGATCAACCTGCATCTGCATGACGCACGGGATGGCCGGCGCCGCTGGGAAGGCGTGCTGCTCGGCCCCGTGGACGGGCAGGCAGGGGTGCGCACCGATGAAGGCGACGAGCTGTGGTTCGAGTGGGCCGCCGTGAGAACGGCCCGCTTGGTGGTCGATCCGTGGGCGGGGTTGCGCCAACCCAAGGCGCGCACCTCCGGTAAGGCCACGCGGGGAGGGGTGGAACGATGAACAACGAAATCCTGGACGCGCTGAGCCAGATCACGCGCGAGAAGAGCGTCGACCGGCAGATGCTGGTCGAGACGCTCGAGGCCGGCCTGGCGAGCGCGGTGCGCAAGAAGCACGGCGCGACCGCCGACGTCGAGGTGCGGTTCAACGACAAGACCGGCGGGCTCGAATGCGCGCTGCGCTTCAGCGTGGTCGCCACGGTCGAGGATCCCGCGTTCCAGTGGACGGTCGAGAAGGCCCGCGCCCACAAGCCCGACGCACAGGTCGGGGACGTGGTGCGGATCCCGCTCAGCATCGCCGAGTTCGGGCGCAATGCCATCCAGACGGCGAAGCAGGTGCTGATCCAGCGCGTCCGCGAGGCGGAGCGCGACAAGGTCTTCAAGGAGTATTCCGACAAGACCGGGACGCTGGTGCGCGGGGTCGTGCAACAGGTGGATCGCGGCAACGTCATCGTCAAGCTCGACTTCTCCGAGGGCCTGCTGCCCGCGCGCGAGCAGATCCCGCGCAGCTACCACCGCCAGAACGACTACGTGCGCGCCGTGGTCCTGAACGTGGACCGGTCCGCGAAGGGACCGCAGGTGATTCTGTCGCGCACGCACCCGGACTTCCTGCGCCGCCTGTTCGAGAGCGAGGTTCCCGAGATCGCGGAGGGCATCGTCGAGGTGAAGGCGGTGGCCCGCGAAGCCGGCGCGCGCTCGAAGATCTCCGTGTTCTCGACCGATCCGCGCGTGGACGCGGTGGGTTCGTGCGTCGGGCTCAAGGGCTCGCGGGTGCAGAGCATCGTCCGCGAGCTGGGCGGCGAGCGGATCGACATCGTGCCGTGGTCCAGTGATCCGGCGGTGTTCGTGTCGCGCGCGCTGGCGCCGGCGCGTGTCGGCGACGTCCGCGTGAACGAGGCCGAGAAACGCATGCTCGTGGTCGTGGCTGACGACCAGTTGTCGCTGGCCATCGGCAAGGGTGGCCAGAATGCGCGCCTCGCGGCCCGGCTCACGGGCTGGAAGATCGACCTGGTCTCGAAGACCGACGAGAAGAAGCGCCACGACACCGAGCGCGCGAGTCGCGTCGAGGTCGAGGCACTCGGCCTGGGGGAGGCGACCACCGAGAAGCTGATCAGCGCGGGCATCGAGACCGCACAGGAGCTGGTGGCGACGCCGCTCGCGAAGCTCGTCGAGATCCCCGGCATCGGCGAGAAGACCGCGGAGAAGGTGCTGCTGACCGCGCAGGAGTACCTGGCGGCGCACCCGGGCGTGTCGCCCTCGGACGTCGCCGGAGAGCTGGCGTTCACGCCCGAAATGGAGTCGGGAGACGGCCTGCAGGCCGACGCGACCGCGCCGTCCGACGGCGCGGAAGGAGAGCCTCATGCCGAATAGTCCCGCAGCCAAGAAGCTGCGCATCTACGAAGTCGCGAAGGATCTCGGCATGTCGAGCGAGGTGATCCAGCAGATCGCCAAGAAGCTCGGCGTCGAGGTGAAGAACCACATGAGCACGCTGACGGGCGAGGTCGTGGAGAAAGTCCGCGCCGAGCTCGGCAAGGAAAAGGCCGCCGCGCGTGAAGTCGTGGTCCGCCAGCAGGAGCACGAGGCGCAGCGCGCACGCGACGACCGCCAGCGCGCGCATGCGGCGCAGCAAGCCGTGGCGCAGGCGCAGCAGGCCGCCGCGCAGGCGCGCGCCGCCGCACCGGCTCCGCCGGCTGCTCCGCGGCCCGCCAGCTCCCCGGCCGCGCCATCGCCCGGGGCTCCGGCGGGTTCGCCGCCGTCGCGGCCCGCGGCCGGTGCGCCGCAGCGTTCGTACGCGCCCTCTTCTCCGCGACCGGGCGGCGCTCCCACCGCGCCTTCGCGCCCATCGGGTCCGCAGCGCCCGGGCTCCGGCGGCGGACGGCCCGGCGGGCCCTCCATCGGACGTCCCCCGGGTGGCGGTTACGGCGGTCGACCGCAGGGGGGCGGAGTGGGCGGTGCCGGCGGCGGTCCGGGGGCTCCGCGCTCGGGCGGCTTCGGCGGTCCGGGCGGCGGCACGGGCACCGGGCGGCCCACGCACGGCGGCTTCGGCGCGCCGGGCGGCGGACCTCGTCCGAGCTTCGGCGGCGGCCCCGGCGGCCCGGGACGCGGCCGGCGCGATCGCAAGAAGAAGAAGCAGGTCGACGAGAAGCTCGCGGCGGAGAGCGTCCGCAAGACCCTCGCGAGTCTCGACACGACCCAGGCTCGCCGCAAGCACCGCCGCGACAAGGACGAGACCGGAGCCCCGGTCGAGGAGAGCAAGGTCCTCCGCATGCCGGAGTTCATCACCGTCTCCGAGCTCGCGAACATGATGCAGGTCCGGCCGCAGGAGGTCATCACGGCCTGCATGCGCATGGGCCTCATGGCGACGATCAACAAGCGGCTCGACAAGGACTCGATCGCCGCCGTGGCGGACGAGTTCGGGTTCGACGTCGAGTTCGTGGCCGAGTTCGAGGAGGAGGTCGAGGAGGCGGTCGAAGTCGTGCCGGCCGAGAAGCTCCGCCAGCGCGCACCGGTCGTCACCGTGATGGGCCACGTCGACCATGGCAAGACGTCGCTGCTCGACTACGTCCGCCGCACCAACGTGGTGGCCGGCGAGTCCGGTGGCATCACGCAGCACATCGGCGCCTACGAAGTGACGCTGCCGGCGGGGCAGAGGATCACGTTCCTCGACACGCCGGGTCACGAGGCGTTCACCGCGATGCGCGCACGCGGCGCACAGGTCACCGACATCGTCGTGCTGGTCGTCGCGGCCGACGACCGCGTCATGCCGCAGACGATCGAGGC
>CAYSWZ010000036.1:0-37773 GCA_964434945.1 uncultured bacterium
CATCGGGATCCGGAGGCGTGGCGAGGGCTCGCCGTAGCGCTGCAGGAATGCCGCCGCCTCCGGCGCGCGGGTGTAGCGGTGGACCCGCGTGTTGATGTCCGCGAGCAACGGCGCCGGCAGCGCGGAGGACGTGTAGGTCCAGGACGCGTTGTCGAAGAAGCTCGTGGAGTGGGAACGCTCGAACAGGTCGCTGCCCGCCTGCATCGAGAACCCGATCGCGTTGATCAGCGACGCCACCACCTCCTGGGAGTTGGCGCCCGCGAGCGGGTGGCGCGCGAGGAGCTGGATGATGCCGAGGCCCTGCGGATTCACGGTGACGGCCTGCACGATCGGACCGATGAGCTGGGTGTTGGGGTCGGTGATCGGCGTCGAGTGCTCGAGGTCGCCGGGGATGACGCCCGGATACACCGTGTCGAACAGCACGCGGATGTCGCCGATGTACTGGACCTCCTCGGTGCTGCCGCCGACGATGCCGCACACCAGCAGGCTGCCGTCATAGTGCTCGGGGTTACGTTGCGTGAGGAGCAGTCCGATGAGTCCGCCCAGCGACCGGCCGAACAGGTAAGTGTGGCGTGGTTCGCCGACACGTTGCGCGAAGATCTGCCGCAAAGCGTCCGAGTCACGCATGCCGTCTCGCACGGCAAACCCGTTGCTCGAGTAGCTCGAGGCGGCCACCGCGTAGCCACGCGCGAGGAGCGAATCCCGGACCTCGCCGTTGTTCGGGAGCGCCACGGGCAAGGACGGCAGGGTGTAGCCGTGCAGGTAGACGACCAGCGACCGGTTCCAGTTCGCGGGCTTGTCGAGCACCCAAAGCGCCCCGGACTCCGAGCGTCCCTCGAGGTGCACCACTTGGTCGTTCGCATGCCGGTGCCGGAATGCATCGGCGGCGCGCAGGGATTCCGCCGTGGCCACGCTGGGTGCCAGCGCGTCCCTGCGGCTGCACCCTGTGCTCGTGGCGAGCGTCAGCAACAGCACGGCGCATGTCGCCCTGCGAAGCAGTGTGAACCATTTCCCGTTTGCAGCAGGCGGATGGTGCAGCGGACGCGTGGACACGGGGACCCCCCATCGGTGAGCGCGGCGCGCTCGAGAGCCGGTCTGACCGGGAGCGCGCCACGACGCGGCCGATCACCACTCGAGTGGGCCCGAGGAGTGATCGGTCTGCGCACTCCGTTCTCCCGCGCCGTACGCTCGTCGCTGTAACTCGTCGGCCGAGGTCGGCCGCTCGCGGCGGGTGCCGCTCGCGCTGCTCGGGCACCAGCAAGATGCTCGGCGCCTTCGCTTCGGGACCGGGGGATCCGTCTCGAGAGCTGCACGGTTTGCACGCAGACGAACGGTAAGTTACTAGCCTGATGGCCAGTTAACAATGATAATTACATCCCATTATCCTTAACGTGTAGGCCAGACACGACAGTGTGTCTAGACACAAACCGCGCTCGCGGCGGCTGGAGCGCTTTGCCACTCTGCGGAAGAGGAGACGATCGCGGGATCTGGACGCCCGGGCTGCGCCTCGACGACGGCAAAGGAGCCGCATGAAGACACCCGCGCTCGCCGGCGCGTCGGTGCTCGCGCTGGCACTGTCGTTCGCTCCGCGAACGGTCCGGGCCCAGGTTCACGCTTCTGGCGCGCCGGCCGACACCGCCACGAGTTCCACTGCCGGGATGCACCACCACGACATGGCGGGCATGGACATGTCCGGCACGGCAACGGCCATGCACGGTATGTATGGCCCGTATGCGATGGGCCGAGAAGCGTCGGGCACCGCGTGGCAACCGGATGCGGCCGGGCACCACGGCATCCACGTCATGAGCGGCGAGTGGATGCTGGTGCTCCACGGCATGGCCGATCTCGTCCACGACCGGCAGGGCGGGCCGCGCGGCGGCGAGAAGTGGTACTCCGACAACATGCTCATGGCACTGGCGCAGCGACCGCTCGGCGCGGCGACGCTCGGGCTCCGCACGATGCTCTCGGCCGAGCCCGCGACCATCGGGAAGGAGGGCTATCCGCTGCTCCTCCAGACAGGCGAGACCGCGGACGGCGTGACGCCGCTCGTCGACCGCCAGCATCCGCACGACCTGTTCATGGAACTCGCCGCGAGCCTGAGCGTCGCGCGCGGCGATCGCGCGCTGTTCGTCTACGGCGGACTGCCGGGTGAACCCGCGCTCGGGCCGCCTGCGTTCATGCACCGCTTTTCGGCCATGAACATCCCCGAGGCGCCAATCACGCATCACTGGCTCGACTCGACGCACATCGCGTACGGCGTCCTGACCGCGGGCGCCGTCGCCGACCGCGTGAAGCTCGAAGCGTCCGTGTTCCGCGGCCGCGAGCCGGACGAGAATCGCTGGAACATCGAGCCGCCGAACCGGCTCGATTCGCAGTCCTTCCGGTTGAGCGTGAACCCGTCCGGCGGATGGGCGCTGCAGATGAGCTACGGGCGCCTCACGAGCCCGGAGCAGCTCGAGCCCGACGTCGACCAGGACCGCACAACGGCGTCCGCTCTCTACGACGGAACGTTCGACAGCGGGCGCTGGGAGGGGATGCTGGCGTGGGGCCACACTCGCAATCGGCCGGGCAACACGCTCGACGCGTTCACCGCCGAGGCGAGCGCGGCGCTGCACGAAGCGCACACGCTGTTGCTCCGCGCCGAGTTCGTGGAGAAGGACGAACTCTTCGTCGCGCCGGATCCGCGCGCCGGCAGGATCTTCGACGTGGGCGAACTGAGCGCCGGCTACCGCTTCGATTTCCTTCGCACGGAGCACACGGCGACGGGGCTGGGGGCGCTCGGCACGCTGGCGTTCGTGGAGAGCGCGCTGCACAATGCTTACGGCGGCCATCCGGCGTCGGTGCTGGTCTTCCTCCACGTCGGAGTCCGCTGACGGAACACGCGATTCCTGACGGAGGAAGCGATCCCATGTGCCGGAACATCAAGACGCTCTACAACTTCTCGCCGCCCGCGACGGACGACGAGATCCGCGCCTCGGCGCTCCAGTTCGTGCGCAAGCTGAGCGGGTTCACGCGCCCGTCCCGGGCGAACGAGCCCGCATTCGACCGCGCGGTGGACCAGGTGACGCAGGTCGCGCGCGACCTGCTCGGTGCGCTGGTCACGAACGCCGCGCCGCGGGACCGGGAGGCGGAGGCGGCGAAGGCGCGCGCGCGATCGGCCGCGAGATTCCCCGCGCGCGACTCGACCGCGCCGAACTGAGACCGGGACCACCGCATGCCACGGGGTGGCCGGCGCCGTCGTTCAGGCCGCGGCGGGCATCTCGACTCGAATGCGCAGTCCCGAGGGCCGCACGCGCAGTGCCTCGGCGCGCCCGCCATGCCGCTCCACGATCTCGCGCAGGATCGCGAGCCCGAGGCCTGAGCCGCCCAGCTCGTGCGCGGTGCCCGAGCCGCGCGCGTCGGCGGCGCGATAGAACCGCTCGAACACGCGCGGCAGCTCCGCCTCCGGCAGGCCGGGGCCGTCGTCGCTGACCTCGAGCCGATAGCGGCGCGGCCCGAGCGCGGTTCGCGTGAGTGCCACTTCCACGTGGCCGCCGGGCGGCACGTAGTGGAGCGCGTTCCCGAGCAGGTTCTCGAGCACCTGCTCCATGCGGTGGCCGTCGGCCTGGACCCAGGCCTCGCTCTCGCTGGGCCCCCAGCGGAGATCGAGCCCGGCGCGCTGGAAGCGCGGCTCGAATCGTTCGATCGTGTTCCGGCACAGCGCCACCCAGTCGAGGCGCTCGAGGACGAGCGGCGTTGCGCCGGCCTCGAGCCGCGCCAGGTCGAACAGGTCGCGGATCAGCCGGTCGAGCCGGCGCGACTCCTCGAGCACGCCCTGCACGTAGCGAGTGCGATCGGCCGCATCGAGAGGCACGCCGGGGTCGAGCAGCGTCTCGGCGTTCGCACGGATCGAGGTGAGCGGCGTCGCCAGCTCGTGCGTGATATCGGCGAACAGCTGGCGGCGCTGCTGTTCCGTCGCCTTCAGCTGGTCGCGCGCCTGCTCGAGGCGTTCCGTCATCCGGTCGAGGCGGGCGGCGAGCTCTCCGATCTCGTCGCCACTCGTGTCCCCCGAACGCGCGGAGAGGTCCCCCTCCGCCACGCGCGCGGCCAGCGTGTTCAACGCGTCCAGGCGGCGGACCAGCAGCCGCACCAGCACGAGCCCGACGAATGCGGAGAACAGGATCGCGAGCGGCACCGACATGAGCGTCGCGGGCGAGGTCAGGATGCTGCCGGGGCCCTCGGGGCGAGCGGGCTGGATCACGAACACCTGGCCCAGCGTCTCGCCGCCGCGGCGGACGATCGAGTGGGCGAGGAGGTCGAGCCGGCGCGGGCCCTCGGAGCCGGGCGGCGGAGCGCGCAACACCGGCGGCTGGTCGATCCGCGGCAACAGCGGTTGCACCCAGTGCACGCGCAGCGTGGGCGCGCCGCTCACCGTCCCGTCGGGCCGCTGGAACATGAGCCACGGGGGACGATCTCCGAGCCGGGTGCGCCAGCGCACGAACAGCGAGTCCAGCTCGCGGTCCGTGTACGGGCGGCTCGTGCCCTCCAGCTCGCGTGCGAGTGCGGTCGCGGTGGCTTCCGCGTGGGCGTGGACCTCGCGCTCCTCGATCGGGCGGAGGACTTGCGACGTGATCACGACCTGCGCCAGCGTGGCGAGTATCGCGGCGAGCAGGAAGACGCCGGCGAGGGTCCAGAACAGGCTGCGCCGTCGCCCGGGTCCGCTCAAGCGACTTCCTCCACGAAGCGATAGCCGGCGCCCCACACCGTCTGGAGGTAGCGGGGGCGGGCCGGGTCCTGTTCGAGCTTCCGGCGCACGCGGCTCACGAGACTGTCGATCGAGCGCCCGTCCACGACGCGGTCGCTGCCCCAGACGTGCTGCATGAGCGCCTCGCGGGTGAACACGCGTCCCGGCCGGCTCGCCATGAAGTAGATGAGGTCGAACTCGAGCGTCGTGAGTTCCAGCACGGTCCCGGCGCGCTCCACCCTGCGACGCGCGGGATCGATGGCGAGCTCGCCGATCCGCAGCTCGCGCTCGGTCACGGTCCCGCTCGAGCGGCGGAGCAACGCGCGCACGCGGGCGACGAGTTCGGCGGTGCTGAAGGGCTTGGTGATGTAGTCGTCGGCGCCGATCTCCAGTCCGAGCAGCTTGTCGCTCTCGCTCGAGCGCGCGGTCACCACGAGCACCGGGACGGCGTGGCGCTGCCGAACCCGCCGCAGAACCTCCAGGCCGTCCAGGCCCGGCAGGCCGAGGTCGAGGATCATGAGCGCCGGGGCCAGCCGCTCGAGGTTCGCGAGGGCCCAGCCGCCATCCGGGGCGCTCTGGCATTCGTAGCCGACCGCCTCGAGGTTCTTGCCGATGATGTCCGCGATCCGCGGGTCGTCCTCGACGATGAGGACACGCTGGCTCATGAAGCGCTCCTTCCGGATGCGGCTCCGGCGGCCCCGGCGCCACCCAGACTACGGTCGAGGTGTGCCAGGAGCGTGACAATGCCGCGACAGTTTGTGCCGGTCCAGCCGGACAGGAATTGTCGCGCCAGTGCCACAGTCCTGTAACAACGTCGAGCGTCCATTCGAGTATCCAGGGAGGGGCGGCGCGGCCTCGGGAGGGCGCCGGGCGCCCCCTGCCTGCGCACGCTCTGCTCGCCTGCGGCCGGCATTCCCGGAGGACAGCCTGAAGATCGGCACGCGATTGTTCGTGGCACTCGCGATCCCCGCCGCCCTGCTGATCGCGGTGTTCGCGATCCTGGAAGACGGAGCGAACCGAAGCCGGTCTCGCGAGGAGGTGGCGCGCGAGGGACTCGTGATCGCCCGGGCGGTGCAGATCGCGACCACGAACGCGCTCCGCGACAGGCGGCTGGCCGACGTTCACGGGCTCATCGACGACATCAGCGGCCACGAACGAATCCTCGCGATCCGGTTGTTCGGGGTGACGGGCGGGCTCGTCTATGCACCCCGCGACCCGGTCCGGGCGCCGTTGCCCACCCCCGGCGACGTCCGCGCCGCGATCCGGAGCAACCGGATCACCCGCGACCGGTTCACGATCGCCGGGCACTCGGTCCTCGGCTGGCTCGCGCCGCTCGACGATCCCGTGGGCCGGCCGCTCGGAGCCGTGCAGGTGCTGCAGCGCGAATCCTTCGTCGAAGAGGACGCCGCCGCCTCCAGCCGGGCGATCGCGCTGTTCGCGGCCATGCTGATCCTGGCCGTCGCGCTCACCGTGTTCGCGGTGACCCGCTTCAGCGTGGCGCGTCCCATCGAGGAACTGGTCCGCAGTATCCGCGGCATCGGAGACGGCGACTGGGGTGCGGTCGTGCCCACCGGGCGCCGGGACGAACTCGGTGGCCTCGCCCGCGAGTTCAACAGCATGCGCCAGCGCCTCGCCGACATGCACGCGCGCCTCGTGGCGGAGCAGGAGGAGCGCCGCCGCATCGAGTCCGACCTCCGCGAAGCCGAGCGTCTCGCGAGCCTCGGGCGGTTCGCGGCCGGAGTCGCGCACGAGATCGGCACGCCGCTCAACGTCATCGGCGGCCGCGCCGAAGCGCTGCTCCGGCGCCCGGGGATGGACGAGGCCTCCGCTCGCGGCCTGCGGATCATCGCCGAGCAGATCGACCGCATCACGCGCATCGTCCGTGGCGTCCTCGACTTCGCCCGCGCGGGCGAGCTGCGGCTGCTTCCGACCGAGCTGCCACCCGTGATCGACACGGTCGTCGAGCTCGTCGAGGACCGGTTCGAGGCCCACGGCATCGAGATCCGCCGGACGGTCCCGCCGGCACTGCCCCCGATCGCCGCCGATCCGGACCGGTTGCAGCAGGTGTTCCTCAACCTTGCGCTGAACGCCGCGGCCGCGATGCCGGCGGGAGGCGCGCTGCACATCCGGGTTGCCGTCGCCGAGCGTGCGAGCCCCGAACACGGCGAAGCGTCCCGCCCGTGCGTGACGATCGCGTTCGAGGACTCCGGCGTGGGCATCTCGCCGTCACAGATCGAACACGTGTTCGAGCCGTTTTTCACCACCAAGGAGGTGGGGAGCGGAACGGGACTCGGGCTGTCGATCTCGTACGGGATCGTGCGCGAGCACGGAGGCTGGATCGACGTCGCCAGCGAGCTCGGCCGCGGGACCTGCATGACCGTGTGCCTGCCCCTCGGCCCCATCGCGGGGCGCGCGGGGGGCGGCACCGCGAAGGAGGCGGCGTGAGCCCCAGTCACAGCGTGATGATCGTCGAGGACGACGCCGAGATGCGCAGCTTCCTCACCGAGGAGCTGGGCGAGGCGGGCTACGACGTCGTGCCCGTGGCGGATGGACTCGAGGCGTTGAAACGGCTCGCGAGCGCGCACGTGGACGTGCTGGTGACCGACCTCATGATGCCGGGGATGCGCGGCCAGGAGCTGCTGTCCGAGATGCGCGCCCGCGGCCTCGGGATCCCGGTCGTGATGATCACCGCGTTCGGGAGCATCGAATCCGCGGTGGCCGCCATGCGGGCCGGTGCGTTCCACTACCTCGCCAAGCCCTTCAAGCTCGAGCAACTGCTCGCCACCGTCGAAGCGGCGATGACCCACGGGCGGCTGTGGAAGGATCTCGAGCTGGGCGGCGCCGCGGCCCGCGCCGGCGCGGTCGAGATCGTCGCGGAATCCGTCGCCATGCGGGCGGCGGTCGAGGTCACGCTGCGCGCCGCTTCCGCGGGCTCGCCGGTCCTGCTCCTGGGCGAGAGCGGCACGGGGAAGGAGTTGCTCGCGCGGGCGCTGCACGCGGCGAGCCCGCGCCACGCGGCGCCGTTCCTCGCCGTCAACTGCTCGGCCATTCCGGAGCACCTGCTCGAGAGCCAGCTCTTCGGCCATCGGCGCGGCGCCTTCACCGATGCGCGCCAGGACCACCGCGGACTGTTCCGCGAGGCCGACGGCGGCACGCTGCTGCTGGACGAGATCGGGGACATGGACCCGCTCCTCCAGGCGAAGCTGCTGCGCGTCCTCCAGGAGCACGAGATCCAGCCCGTGGGCTCCGCGCTCCCGGTGCCGGTGGACGTGCGCATCGTCGCCGCCACGCACGCCGATCTCGAGCGGCGGGTGCGCGAGGGGCAGTTCCGCGAGGACCTCTACTATCGGTTGAACGTCATCAGCGTCTGCGTGCCGCCGCTGCGCGAGCGCATGGAGGACCTGGTGCCGCTGGTGCGGCACTTCCTCGCCAAGCACGGGCGGCAGGGGAAGCCCACCGCGGGAGTGACACCCGAGGCGCTCGACGCCATGCGCCGCCACACCTGGCCGGGCAACGCCCGGGAACTCGAGAACTGCATCGAGCGGGCGCTGGTCCTCGGCCGCGACCAGGCGATCGGGCTCGCGGACCTGCCGCCCGCGCTGCGTTCCGAGGGGGCGCTCCTCCCGGCGGCGGTCGCGCTCGACACGGGCACCGCCTCGGCGTCGCTGGCGGAACTCGAGCGGGAGCACATCCTGCGCACACTCCGCGCCGTGGACGGCAACCGCGCCGCCGCGGCCCGGCTGCTCAACGTCGATCGCAAGACGTTGTACCGGAAACTCAAGCAGTACGGGGACAGTTGACACGCAGGCGACGAGCCGGCGCGGACCGCCCCGCATGGGGCAACACGCCCCACGCCGCTCGCGAATCGCAGGCCCGCTGCCGCGCTGCGAAAAGGCTCCGTGCCCGCGCGGGACGGGGCAGGTTGGGGCCGCGCCCCGGCGGATGCGACGGCCGGCGCGGCGAACCGGCCCGCGAATTCCGACAATTACGCGTGCGCCGCGCCCGGCACGATTCTCGCGATGTCCGTGCGCGTCCGCGCAACCACGAGGCCGGTGTACGAAGGAAGAGGAAGATGAAGGCGAATCCGAGGGGCGGCGGCAACGGCTGGGGCGCATTCGAACGGGAGCAGGAGATTGCGTTGCTCGACGCGGAGGCGGACGACTCCGCTGCCATCCGTCCTGCTCCCAAGCCTGCCCGGCGTGAGGTTCGCACGGATGCGAGCCCCTGGGTCGTCGTGCTCGCGGGCGGCGAGGGAAGCCGCGTGCGGGCGTTCACGACGCTGGAGGATGGTGTCGCCGTCCCGAAGCAGTTCTGTCACTTCCGCGATGAGCGCTCGCTCCTCGGAGCCACGCTCGCCCGTGCGATGCGGCTGGCGCCGCGTGAGCAGATCGTCGTGGTGGTGGTCGAGGCGCACCGGAGGTGGTGGGAGTCCGAGTTGGCGCAGCTCCCCGCGGCCAACGTGCTGTCTCAGCCGGCGAATCGCGGGACGGGGGTCGCGATCCTGCATGCGCTCGTGCACATCGGACGCAACGATCCGTCGCCGCGCCTCGTGGTCATGCCCTCGGATCACGATTTCGACGACGAGGACCTGCTGCTTCGCTACGTGGGCTGCGCCGCCGAGACCGCGGGGCTCTTTCCCTCCGCGCTCGTGATCCTCGGGATCGCGCCGTCGCACTTGGACGCCGAGTACGGCCTGATCGTGCCCGGCGCCGGGACGCGGCACGCGAGCAGACCGGTCCGCGAGTTCGTCGAGAAGCCGACGCTGACCACGGCCGCGCACCTCGCGCGCGCCGGGGCGCTGTGGAACAGCTTCATCTTCGCCTCCACCGGCGCCGCGCTCGCGGGTGCGTTCCAGGCCGCCCTTCCGTCGCTGGCGATGGACCATCTCGAGAGCTTCGCCGGCGGCGAAGCGGAGGCTCGGGCCATCGCGGCGATGTTCGAGTCGCTTCCCGATTGCGATTTCAGCCGTGACGTGCTGCAGCGGAATGCCGCTCGGCTGCGCCTGATCGAGGTGCCGAACTGCGGCTGGACGGACCTCGGCACGCCCGCGCGGCTCGCCGCCTGGCTGGAGGGTCATCGCGAAGCACTGTTCTGGCGGGAGCACGCCATTCCCCGCCGGCGCGGGACGGACGGCCTCTGGGGCGCGCTGCAGGCAGGCGGCGCGTGACCGGGGCCGGGTCCGTCTCCTCACCGCGGGCGGTCAGGAAGGCCGCCCCGGACTTGAGGTTCCATCCGGCTCGTGCCCGGTCGGCTCGCGCGGGACGAGCAGGGCGCGAACGGGCCCCGCCTCACCCCAAGGCAGGGCGGGGCCCGGCTCCTCCCCCGACTCGGCGACAACCGGCCCCGGTGCTCCGACCGGGGCCTCGGCATGGGGCCACGCGGACCTGCCGTGCGGGCCGTCCCGATCCGGCCCCGGATCGCGATTTGTCCCGGGCCCGCCACAGTCCTGCAACAGTCTCGTGCGTCCAATCTCCCGTAGAGCGTCCACACCAGGCTCCGTGACGCGAGGCGCGAGGGGGCGACGATGCAGGACACGATCGAGAGCGAGAGGAGACCCGGGTCCGCGGACGTGATCCGCGTGAAGGGCGTGACGCGCGAGTTCGCGATGGGCGGAGAGATCGTCCACGCGCTGCGCCCGCTCGACCTGGTCGTCCCGCGGAACCAGTACGTCGCGATCATGGGCCCGTCCGGTTCGGGCAAGTCCACGCTCATGAACATCCTCGGCTGCCTGGACACGCCCAGCCGGGGGGAATACTGGCTCAACGGCATCGCGGTCTCGCAGATGACGGACGCCGCGCTGGCGCACGTGCGCAACCGCGAGATCGGCTTCGTGTTCCAGACGTTCAACCTGCTCGCGCGCGCCACCGCGCTGCGCAACGTCGAGCTGCCGCTCGTCTACGCGGGCGTGCCGGCCGCGGAACGCAGGCGTCGCGCCGTGGCGGCGCTGGCGCGCGTGCAGCTCGGCGACCGCCTGAACCACCGCCCGAACGAACTCTCCGGCGGCCAGCGCCAGCGCGTCGCCGTCGCCCGCGCGCTCGTGACCGAGCCCGCCCTGCTCCTCGCCGACGAACCCACCGGCAACCTCGACAGCCGCACCGGCGAGGAGGTGCTGGCGATGTTCCAGCAACTGCACGAGGAGGGACAGACGATCGTCGTCGTGACCCACGACCCCGATGTGGGTTCGCACGCGCAGCGGCGGCTCGTCCTGCGCGACGGAAAGATCGAGTCCGACGAGCGCCACGGCGCGAAGCAGGTGGCGTCATGATCGCGTTCGCGCCGCTCCTCCTCGCCGCCGCGCTGGGTGTCGCGCCCGCCGACACGGTGGTGCACACGCTGACGCTGGCGGATGCGGTCACGCTCGCCGAGCGAAACGCCCCGGCGGTGATCCACGCACTGGGACAGACGCGCACCTCCTCGGCGTCGGTGCGCGCGGCGTACGGGGCGTTCCTGCCCGCGGTCAGCGTGAGCGCGGGGACCAACCGCCAGGTGCCGGAACAGCGCGGGCAGACGGTCGTCCAGAACGGCCAGGTCGTGACGCTGTCGTCGGCGCCGTGGTCCTATTCGCTGGGCCTCAACGCCAGCGTCGACCTGTTCAGCGGCGGCTCCCGGTTCTTCGCGCTGCAGCAGGCGCACGCCCTGGCCGACGCGGCGACGGTCGACGTGGTGCAGCAGCGCGCCGTCGCCGGGCTCACGGCGAAGCAGCAGTTCTTCAACGTGCTGGCCTCGATCGAGTCGGAGGCGGCGGCGAACGCGCAGCTGGAGCTCGCGCGCCAGCAGTTGAGCATGTCGAAACTGCACCTCAAGGACCACACCGTGACCCGCTCGGACTCGTTGCGTTCCGAGATCCTCGTTCGCGATGGCGAGCTGGCGCTGACCTCGGCCCGCACCGCCCTGGAACAGGCCGACGCCTCGCTCACGCGCATCGTCGGGACCGAGTTTCCGGTGACGGCGGCGCGCGGGGATACGCTCGATGCCGCAACCCTCGCGCTGGGCGAGGACGAGTTGCGCGGACTCGCCCTCGACGGGCCGCTCGTCCACGAGGCCTCGTCCCGCGTCGCGGCCGCGAAGGCGGTGGTGCGGCTGGGCTGGGCGAGCTACCTGCCCACGGTGACCGCGAGCTATTCGCGTACCGGCACCGGCACCTCGGAGGAGTTCCAGGCGAGCGACGAGGGCTTCGGCTACTCCGGGGCCATGCGCGTCGCGCTCTCGTTGCCGGTGTTCGACCAGTTCCAGCGCTCGAGCCAGACCACGGCGGCGAAGGCGGCACTGGACGACGCCGAGGCCGAGCTGCGCGACGCGCGCCTCGCCGCGCTCGAGAGCCTCACGCAATGGCTGGGGAGCTACCGGGCGGCGGACGAACGCGTCTCCACGCAGGCGGCGACGCTGGATGCGGCACAGGAGGACCTGCGTGAGCACCAGGAGCAGTACCGGGTCGGGACCTCGACGCTGCTCGATGTCCTCACTTCGCAGGCGACTCTCGTCCAGGCGCGCCACGACCTCATCCAGGCGCGCTACGACCGGCGGATCGCCAAGGCGCAACTCGAAGCCCTCACGGGCCGGAGCCTCTGACATGAAAACCACCACCCGAACCGCCGGCGAGCCCGCCGTCACAGGGAGGAAGTCGTGACCACGCCCCGTTGGAACCCGAAGGCGCGCCTGCCGCTGCTGCTCGTGGGCGTGGTGGTGATCGTCGCCACGCTGCTCGGCCTGCGCGCGCTCTCCACGCCGCGCGCCGTGTCGGCGACGATCGCGACCGAGCCCGTGAGCCGGAGGGACATCTCGCAGACCGTCGAGGCGACCGGAACCGTCCAGGCCGTCGAAGTGGTCGAGATCAAGTCGAAGGCCTCGGGCCAGATTCTCCAGATGCCGGTGGAGATCGGCTCCGTCGTCAAGACCGGCGACCTGCTCGTGCAGATCGACCCGCTGACGGTGCGGAACCAGTACGCGCAGGCGCTCGCGGCGGAAAAGGCCGCGGAGGCGGACGTGCAGGTCACCGCGGCGCAGCAGCAGCGGGCGGACGACCTCTCGTCGCGCGAGGCCATGACCGCGGTGGACCACGACGCGGCGGTGCTCGCCGCGGCGAACGCGCTCGCGTCGCTGGCGCGGGCCAAGTCGGATCTCGAGATCGCGCGCCAGGCCCTGAACGACGCGACGGTCCGCGCGCCGTCGAACGGCACGGTGGTCGAGCAGGACGTCACGAAGGGCATGGTCATCACCTCGGCGACGTCCTCGCCGAGCGGTGGCACGACGATCCTCAAGATGGCCGATTTGAACCGGATCGAGATGAACGTGCTGGTCGGGGAGACCGACATCGGCAGCCTGGCGCCAGGAATGTCGGCCCGGGTCACGGTGGACGCGTTCCCGAATCGCCCGTTCACGGGCCGGGTGATCAAGATCGAGCCGCAGGCGGTCGTGCAGCAGTCGGTGACCATGTTCCCCGTGCTCGTCGCGATCGACAACGAGAACGGCCTGCTGCTGCCGGGCATGAACGGCGAGGTCACGATCGACATCGCGCTTCGCTCCCAGGCGCTGGCGGTGCCACTCGACGCCATCCGTACGGTGCGCGAGCTGCCCGCGATCGCGGTGGCGCTCGGCTTGAACGCGGACTCGCTCAAGGCGCAGGTGCAGCGCCAGCTCGACGCGCGCGTCGCGGCGCGGGCGAAGGCCTCCGGCGACACCACCGCGGCGGCCGCCGACACCAGCCAGCACGCCGCGCGGGCGTCCCACGCGGGCGGGCATCGGTGGTCGGGTGGTGGCGGTGGTGGCGGTGGCCGGGGCGCAGGAGCGACCGCGGCGGCCGGCTACCGGGGGAATGCGTCCGGCAATGGCGCGGGCGCCGGCTCCGGCGGGTCCACCGCCGCGCGCGGCGCGCGCGCGCAGTTCGTCATGGTCCAGACCGCGACCGGGTTGGAGCCGCGGCTCGTTCGGATCGGCATCAGCGACTTCGACTATTCCGAAGTGCTGGGGGGCGTGCAGGAGGGCGAGCCGGTCGTGCTCCTGAGCGTGGCCGAGCAGACCGCGAAGCGGAGGCAGCAGCAGGCGCAGATCGCCCAGCGCGTGGGGAATGGCCTGCCGGGGAGCGGCGGAACGGGCGGCGGCGGCGGCCGCGGCGGCGCCGGCGGAGGGCGCTGACATGCACTTCGGCGAAACGTTGAGCGTCGCGCTCGAAGCCCTGGGCGCGAACAAGCTGCGGTCGTTCCTCACCATGCTCGGCATCGTCATCGGGGTCTCGGCCGTCATCGCCATGGTCGCGCTCGGCCGCGGTGCGCAGCAGTCCGTCAACGACCGCATCTCCGCGCTCGGCACCACGCTCCTGACGGTGATCCCGGGACAGGCGCGCACTGCGGGCGGCGTCGCGTCGGCCGCGGATCGCGCCCCGCTCTACGTCGAGGATGGCCAGGCGCTCGAGGACCGCGGCGTGGTCCTCGCCGCCGTCCAGCCGGAGATGTCGCGGTCGCTGCAGGTCCAGTACGAGACGCGCAACACGAACACCACGATCACCGGTGCGACCGCGAACTACCTCGAGGTGCGGAAGTTCACGCTCGACGCGGGGCGGATGTTCACGACCGCCGAGGACGCGGCCAAGCGCCGGGTCGCGGTGGTGGGCGCGCAGGTGCTCGCGGACCTCGGCCTCACGAATCCCCAGAGCCTCGTGGGCGCGCAGCTGCGCATCGCCGGCGTCCAGTTCGACGTCATCGGCGTGCTGGCCTCGAAGGGCCAGGGCGGCGGGTTCGCGAACCCCGACGACCAGGTGCTGATCCCGCTCCAGACCGCGCGCTACCGGGTGGTCGGAGGCGATCGCCTGCGCACCATCAACGTGCTCGCACCGACCGAGAACGACATCCCGCTCACCATGGCGGAGATCGAGAAGATCCTCCGCCGCCAGCACCGGCTGCGGCCGGGGCAGCCGGACGACTTCGACATCCGCAACCAGTCCGACTTCCTCGCCACGCTCGGCCAGACGACGCAGGTGTTCACGCTCCTGCTCGCCGGCATCGCGGCGGTGAGCCTGCTGGTCGGCGGCATCGGCATCATGAACATCATGCTGGTGTCGGTCACCGAGCGCACCCGCGAGATCGGCGTGCGGAAGGCGCTCGGGGCGACGCAGGTCAACATCCTGATGCAGTTCCTGATCGAGGCGGTGGTGCTGTGCATGCTCGGAGGCGTGGTCGGGGTCGCACTCGGTGCGGGCGGAGCGATCGCGATGCGCGTCGCCTTCCACTGGACCACGGCGGTGAGCCCGAGCTCCGTCGTCGTCGCGTTCGCGTTCTCCGCGCTGGTCGGCATCGTGTTCGGAGTGTGGCCGGCACGGCGCGCGGCGGCGCTCGACCCGATCGAGTCCCTGCGCTATGAGTAGGATCCCGAGCCGGAGAGAAGGCGCGGCCCGATGATGCCGCCCGCACCCGCACGCCAGCGACCGCTGCACGCCCCGGTGCTCGTCGATACCGGCGGGATGCCGGGCGCGCGCGGACACCGGCGGGCGAGGGCGCCCGCGCTCGTGAGCCCGCGGGATCCGGGCGCGACGAATCCCCGCGTCGCGGAGAGGCCGGAGCGCGGAGGGACGCGCCGACTCCAGCCCGCCCTGTGGACGCTGTTCGCGTCCACCCTCCTCGCAGGGGCGTTCCTCCTCGACTGCGTGAGCGGCAACGAGGTCTCGGCATCGCTGTTCTACGTGGTCGGGATCGCGGTCGCCTCTTGGTTCATCGGGCTCCGCTCGGGGCTGGTGATCGCATGCCTGAGCGCGGTGGCCTGGGGCGGCGCGGTCGAGATCGTCGGGCCGGTGTTCTCGAAGGCGAGCGTCTTCTACTGGAACCTGGGCGTGGAGCTCGTCATCTATGGCACCGTCGCGGTCGCGGTCGCCCGCGTTCGCGACGGGCTCCGGCACGAACGGCAGCTCGTGGAACAGCTCACGCACGTCACCGCGGTGCTCGAGCGCGAGACGCGCGCGGTCGGCGATCTGCAGCGGGAGATGTTGCCGGCCGCTCCGCCCGAGGTCCCGGGCTACGAGTGGCAGCTCTTCTACGCGACCAGCACGCAGGCGGGCGGCGACTACTACGACTTCTTCCGCCTTCCGGAAGAGCGCATCGGGGTGTTGATCGGGGATGCCTCGGGACACGGTGCGCAGGCGGCCGTGCTGGTGGCGATGACGCGCGTCCTGCTGCAGACCTCGGCCGAATCGCTCGTCAGCCCGGGGCGGGTGCTCGCCCGACTCGGGAGCCAGCTCGCGCGCACGGTGCCGAGCGGCCGGTTCGTGACGGCGTGCTACGCCGCGCTCGAGCCCGCCACCGGGCGCGTCACGTTCTCGCTCGCGGGCCACCCGCCGCCGTTGCTGCTGCGGGGCGGGGGAGACACGCTCGAGGAGCTGCCGTTGTGCGGAGGGCCGCCGCTCGGACTCTTCGCGGACAGCCTGTTCGTGTCGGGCGTGAGCGTGCTCCGGCCCGGCGACACCCTCATCCTCTACACGGACGGACTGACGGAGGGCATGGGTCCGACCCGGGAGCTGTTCGGAGACGACGCCCTCCGGCGGACGATCCGCGGCGCAGGTCCGCTCCCGCTGCCCAAGCTGCTCGAGCGCGTGGTCACGCGCTTCGATGCGCACCGGAGCGGCGCCCCGCTCGAGGACGACGTGACGCTGTTGATGTTGCGGAGAACGTCATGACAAAGACTGAAACTCCGCTCCCATCAGGGACGTGCCGCGAAGCACCACGGCATCGCCGGCCGGTCGCCACGCCGGCAGCCCCTTCGGGCCCGAGGAAAATGGCCCAGGGAACCCGGCGCCGGGAGCGAACGTCTCTCTCAGTAGAAGCCCCCTGTTCACAAACAATTGGGGCGGAAGGAGCCCCGAAGCGCTAGAGTTATCGAGGAACCGCGCGGGGCGACCCGCGCAAGTCCGGGCCCGCACTTGGCCGTGCCCGTCACGGATCGCATCACCCAGGCTCGGCGGCCTCCCCCCGCCGGGCGCATCACCGAGAGTCGGAGCAAAGTGAGGCACGATATGAAACGCATCCTGATTGTCGCGGCCGCGGCATTCCTGCTGGTCCAGGCGCTCCCTCGAACCGCCTCGGCATTCTGGGGCTCGTCGTTGAGCGTCATGGACGTCGTCGACATGCACCAGGACGGAATTGCGGACTCGCTGATCATCATGAAGATCCAGCACAGCGGCACGGTCTTCAAGCTGGGCGTGAAGGAGCTTCACCTGCTCCGGGCGGCAGGTGTGTCGAACGATGTCGTCATGTCGATGCTGGCGACGGAAGACGCGCAGAAGCAGGCCGAGGCGAACGCACCGCACTACACCTCGTCGTGGTACCTGGGGTTCGGCTACCCCTACTACTACGGTGGCTACTACCACGCGTACATACCGTATGGTCCGTACTACCGGCCCTACTATCGGCCGTACTACCGGCCGTACGTCCCGTACTACGGGCATGCCGTGGTCGGCCACCCGGTGACGGGCGCCCCGGTTCGCAGGTTCAAATGATCTGAAGCAGGCCCTCCGTCTGCGGAGGGAGGTGGCAGGATGAAACGCGTGCACCGGATCCACCTCGCAGCGCTGCACCTCGCGCTCGGTCTCGCCGTGATCTGTGTCCTGCCCGGCCGCACGCTCGCGAGCGGCAACGCCGCCTCGCGCCCGCCGGTGCTCGAGGGCCCGCGCGTCACCCGGCCGGCGCCGGAGCTCGGTTCACCCGAGAATCCGATTCCGATCCCCGGCACCGAGACCCGCGTCATCGTCCTCGGCGCCGTCGGCCCCCCGGGCCGGATCCCGATCCGGATGGGTTGGCTTCGGGGATGGTTGATGGGGACGCCCGGTGTCGTGCTCACCCGGGGTGGCGGTCCCGACCCGATGGGCGACGTGACGTTGCCCATGCAGTTGAACGCGTTCACGGGCGGAGCGATCGAGACCGCGCTCGGCCGCTCGAGCGGCTTCTATCTCGAAGGCGGACGGGTGCTCCTGCGCGACCCGATCGACGTCCTCGGCTGGGGCCAGGGGGACGGCAACTACTGGACGTCCTCTGCGGGGCTCGCGGTCCGGTTCTGACGGGGCGCGGCGGCGCCGCTCACCCGAAGAACAGGTACGTCACGAAGATCGCCGCCAGCACACCGACCAGCTCCGCCGCCAGCGCGCAGCCCAGCGCGTGCCGCGTCTTCTTCACGCCCACGGAGCCGAAGTAGACGGCGAGCACGTAGAACGTGGTCTCGGTGCTGCCCTGGATCACGCACGAGAGCCGGCCCGCGAACGAGTCGGCGCCCAGCGCCTTCATGGTGTCCACCATCATGCCGCGCGCGCCGCCGCCGGAGAGCGGCTTGATGAGCGCGGTGGGCAGCGCGTCCACCCACCGGGTGTCGAGCGAGAGGTGACCGACCCCGGCCTTGATCGCGCCCAGGAACGCCTCGAGCGCGCCGCTCGCCCGGAGCGCCCCCACGGCCACCAGGATCGCCACCAGGTAGGGCACGATCCCGATCGCGACCTGGAAGCCCTCCTTCGCGCCTTCGATGAACGTCTCGTAGAGCGGGACCTTCTTCCTCGCTCCCGCCACGAGAAACGCGGTGATGAGCCCGATCAGGATGGTGTTCGCGAGCAGCCCCGACTGCGCGGCCACCGCCGCGGGGTTGAGCCGCGAGAAGTACCAGACCAGGCCGGCCATGATTGCGGTCAGCCCCCCGAGCCACGCCACCACGACCCGGTTCCACAGGTTGATGCGCTGGATCCACGCGACCAGCAGCAGGCCGAACAGGTCGCTGATGTAGGTCGCGATCAGGATGGGGACGAACACGTCGGCGGGATTCGCCGCGCCGAGCTGGGCGCGGAACGTCAGGATCGAGATCGGCACGAGCGTCACCGACGACGCGTTCATGACCATGAACAGGATCATCTCGTTGGACGCGGTGTCGGGCGTGGGATTGAGGCTCTGGAGCTCCTTCATCGCCTTCAGGCCGAGCGGCGTCGCGGCATTGTCGAGCCCGAGCATGTTCGCGGAGCGGTTCATGACGATGGCGCCGGACGCCGGGTGCCCCGCCGGGATGCCGGGGAAGAGCCGCGCGAACAGCGGTCCCACGATCCGGGCGATCAGTTCGGTGACGCCGCCCTTCTCCGCGATCCGCATGAGCCCGAGCCACAGGCTCATCACCCCGGTCAGGCCGATCGCGATCTCGAAGCCGGTCTTCGACGAGTCGAACAGCGAGGTGACGACGTCCTTCATGACGTCCGGCTTCCCGAGCGCGAACGCGGCGACCGCCGCGGTCACGAACGCGATCAGGAAGAACGCGGCCCAGATCCAGTTGAGCATGGCCGGCAGGATGGGAGTGGCACCGTCGCACGGTCAAGCGGGACGCGCTAGGCTCGCTCGCCGAGGTCGGCGACGGTCCGTGCTCCTGCCGCGCGGACGCGCCCACGAGTGTTCTCGCAAACGACGCGATGCCGGTGCTCATCGGGAAGGCCTGCCACCATGGCGATCTCAGGACACGAACACGAGCGCGATCGGCTCGCCGCGGACGCGCGGCGCGAACGCAACTGGAAGCGCTGGGGCCCGTATCTCGCCGAGCGTCAATGGGGCACCGTCCGCGAGGACTACTCCGAGGACGGCGCGGCGTGGGACAGCTTCCCGCACGACCACGCGCGCAGCCGCACCTACCGCTGGGGCGAGGACGGCCTGCTCGGCGTGTGCGACCGGGAAGGGCGGCTGTGCTTCGCGCTGGCGCTGTGGAACGGTCGCGATCCGATCCTGAAAGAGCGGCTGTTCGGCCTGAGCGGGTCCGAGGGCAACCACGGCGAGGACGTGAAGGAGAACTACTACTTCCTCGACAGCACGCCGACGCACTCGTACATGAAGGCGCTCTACAAGTACCCGCAGGTCGAGTTCCCGTACCGCGATCTCGTCGAGGAGAACAAGCGCCGCGGGATCGAGGCGCTCGAGTACGAGCTGGAGGACACGGGCGCGTTCCGGGACGGCCGCTACTGGGACGTGTTCGTCGAATACGCCAAGGCCTCTCCCGACGACCTGCTCGTGCGCATCACCCTCGCGAATCGCGGTCCCGAGGCCGCGGAGATCCACGTGCTCCCGATGCTGTGGTTCCGCAACACCTGGAGCTGGGGGCGCTCGGGGGAAGGCTACTGGCCGAAGCCGTCGATCCGGCGCGCCGGCGGCGGGAATGTGGTTGCCGCGAGCCACGCGTCGCTCGGCGAGTTCCGGCTCGCGGCCGACCGCGGACCTGCGGGCGATCCGGTCTGGCTCGCCACGGACAACGAGACCAACGCGGAGCGGCTCTATGGAACCCCGAATGCGTCACGCCATGTGAAAGACGGCTTCCACGAGGCGGTGGTCCACGGGCACATGGACGCGGTCGACGCTGCGGGCGAGGGCACGCGGGCGGCCGCCTGGTACCGCTTCAGCGTGCCCGCGGGGGAGAGCCGGGAGCTGCGCCTGCGGCTCACCGCCGCGGGCGAGGCGACGGCGGAGCCCTTCGGGCACGGTTTCGAGGACGTGTTCGCGGCGCGCCTCCGCGAGGCCGACGAGTTCTACGACGGCGTGCTCGCCACGAACCTCACGCCCGAGGAGCGCAACGTCTGCCGGCAGGGATACGCCGGGCTCCTGTGGAGCAAGCAGTTCTACCACTACATCGTGAAGGACTGGCTCGAAGGCGATCCGGCGGAGCCACCGCCCCCGCCGGCCCGCCGGAACGGACGCAACCACCTGTGGGCGCATCTCTACAACCGGGACGTGATCTCGATGCCCGACACCTGGGAATACCCCTGGTACGCGGCGTGGGACCTGGCGTTCCACATGATTCCGCTCGCCAAGGTGGACCCCGAATTCGCGAAGTCGCAGCTGCTGCTGTTCCTGCGCGAGTGGTACATGCACCCGAGCGGCAAGCTGCCGTCGTACGAGTGGGCCTTCGACGACGCCAACCCGCCCGTGCACGCGTGGGCGGTGTGGCGCGTCTACAAGCTCGCGGACGGGAAGGGCCAACGCGACCGGTTGTTCCTCGAGCGCGCGTTCCACAAGCTGCTCATCAACTTCACCTGGTGGGTGAACCGCAAGGACCTCGACGGCAACAACATCTTCGCCGGCGGGTTCCTCGGGCTCGACAACATCGGCGTGTTCGACCGTTCGATGCCGCTGCCCGGGGGAGGGCACTTCGAGCAGGCCGACGGCACCGCGTGGATGGCGTTCTACTGCACGACCATGCTGGCGATCGCGATCGAGCTGGCGGTGGACGACCACGCCTACGCGGACGTGGCCAGCAAGTTCATCGAGCACTTCGTGGCGATCGCGGACGCGATGAACACGCTCGGCGGCACCGGGCTGTGGAACGAGGCGGACGGCTTCTACTACGACCAGCTGCACATGGACGACCATCACGTCCCGATGTGCCTCCGCTCGATGGTCGGCCTGATCCCGCTGTTCGCGAGCGAGGTGCTGGAGCAGTCGGATCTGGACCGGCTGCCGGGGCTGAAGAAGCGGCTCGACTGGTTCGTGAACAACCGTCCCGACCTGGCGAGGCAGATCGCGCACGCCACCACGGGGGAGGGCGAACACGCCGGCCACCGGCTGCTCGCGATCCCGTCGCGCGAGCGGCTCGAGCGCGTGCTGCGCGTGCTGTTCGACGAGCGCGAGTTCCTGGCGCCGAACGGTGTGCGCGCGCTGTCCGCCGCCTACCGCGACCAGCCGTTCGAGTTCCACTCCGACGGCGTCGACCACACCGTCCGCTACACGCCGGGGGAGTCCGACACCACGCTGTTCGGCGGCAATTCGAATTGGCGCGGGCCGATCTGGTTCCCGGCCAACTACCTGCTGATCGAGGCCCTCGAGCGCTACCACCACTTCTACGGCGACGGCCTCCGGGTGGAATGTCCCGCCGGTTCTGGGCGATGGGTGACGCTGCTCGACGGCGCACGCGAGATCGCCGATCGGCTGGCGAGGCTGTTTCTTCCGGGCGAGCACGGTCGTCGCCCGTGCCATGGCGACAACGCCCGCTACGCCGACGACCCGCACTGGCAGAACCTGGTGCTGTTTCATGAATACTTCCACGGCGACACCGGCCGCGGCGTCGGCGCGAGTCATCAGACCGGCTGGACCGCGCTGGCGATCCGCTGCATCGAGAAGCGCGCCGTGGCGCGGGACGAGCGCGCGCGGCGCGGCGCGGAAGCGGGAGTTGCGGCGACCCCGGGGGCTGCCGGAGACACGCCGCGGTAGCGGTCGAATCGCCCAAGCCGTCTAATGGCAACACGTTAGGGCTCGACCCCGAAGCTCATGCCACGTGCGGAGCGAATTGCGTGGACATACTGTGTGCAACACAGTACAGTGTGTCACATGGTTGATGCGGACGCTTTCGGCAAACTGGAGCTCGAGCTGCGGCGCGGCGTGGTCGTGCTGGCCGCGCTCTCGCAGCTGCGTCGTCCGCGTTACGGCTATGAGCTGCGGCAGGCACTGGCGGACAAGGGAATGCCGATCGAAGAGGGCACGCTCTATCCGCTGCTGCGCCGCCTGGAGACGCAGGGGCTGCTGAAGAGCGAGTGGAAGATCGAGGACGGGCCACCCCGGCGCTACTACTCGCTGAATGCGGACGGCCGGACACTGGTCCGGAGGCTCACGGAATCATGGCAGGGCATGAACGACGCGATGGATCTACTCCTGAAGGAGGACGGGCCGTGACTGCGAACGAAGTGATCGAGTCCTACGTCAGCGATGTCGCCGTGCAGCTTCCACGCAAGCAACGCAACGATGTGGCGTTCGAATTGCGTGCGCTGCTCGGCGATGAGCTGCACGCCAGGGCCGAGGCCGCCGGGCGCGACGCCGATGCCGGCATGGCGATCGAGTTGTTGCGCGCGTTTGGCCGGCCTGCGGATGTGGCTGCGCGCTATCGGCCGGCGCTGACCATCATCGACCCCGCGGACGGCCATCGCTTCCTGCGGGCGACGGTCGTCGGCCTGACGGTCATCTGGAGCCTGGGACTCCTGCTGGACCTCCTGCGGCCCATCCATTCCGCATCGGACGTTCTCGTGGCGGTGGGCCATTGGTGGAGCGCCACGGTGATTCCCTCCCTGTGGTGGCCAGGCGTCCTGGTCGTGGGGTTCGGCACCGGCGCGTGGGTCCGCCGCCGGTGGCCGCAGACCTCGGAGTGGACGCCGCGCACGGGGGATCGCGGTTCCTGGGCCCGTGCGGGCCTCGTGCTCGGGCTCGTCTACATGGTCTGCGGCCTGGCGCTGGCCATCGAGCCCCGCTGGGTGCTGGACGTCCTGTTTCGCGGGCGGGCGGCAGTCGCGGCCTACGATGCGCTCACGTACACCGATGCGTTCCGCCGGCACCAGGGGCCCTGCCTGCTGGCGCTCATCCTTCTCTACATGACCGTCTTCATCACCGTCATCGTGAAGGGTCGCTGGACGGTCGGCACGCGCCGCGTTCAGCTGGGATTGAGCCTCGCCATGTGCGCGGTGCTCGCGTGGACCGTCCTGGATGGACCGGTATTCATGGCGACGAGCGGCGATCGAGTGGTCAAGCCGCTCCTGGTGCTGATCGTCGCAATCACGCTGATCGACATCGGGATCAAGCTGCACCGAAGCGTCAGGCCGGCTCCGAGCGCCGAGATCCAGGCCCAGTGATGACCGCTGCCGGTGGATGAACGGACTCGACGTGTGAACGACCCCGAGAGACCCGGCGTCTAGCTAGCCTCCGCCCTTCCGCACCACCCACGTCGTCATGCAGCGCTGGTCCTGGACCACCGTCGTCTTGAGCGGGTCGAGGAGTCGACCGCCCAACTCGCGCGTCCACTCCAGCAGCATCGCCTCGTTCACGAGGTAGCGATCGGAGCCGTCGGGCAGATGGTAGCGCCGACCGCCCAGCGCCTGCATGCGCGGCTCCATGCCGATGTCCGAGGCCAGCCGGGAGAAGAACAGGCCGCCCGGGCGCAACACGCGCCACATCTCGCGGAGCATGGCGGCGAAGTGCGCGTCGTCACGCGCGAAGTGCAGCACGGCGATGCTCAGGACGACGTCGGCGGATCCGTCCGCGAACGACAGTGCCTCGACCGGCTCGACGCGGAAGTCGGTGGCGGGCAGGTCGGGTGCGAGGCGGGCCGCCAGCGTCCGGGTGGCCGCGACGGCCGAGGGATCGGCGTCCGACGCCGTGACACGGAAGCCCGCGCGCAGCAGGTAGTGCAGGTTCCGTCCGGAGCCGCAGCCCGCGTCCAGCACGCGCATCGGCGGCGACAGCCGACCGCGCAGCAACTGATCGAACAGGTAGATGTCGATCGGGCCGAACTGCGTGGCCAGGTCCTGCATCACGCCTCGTGCGTGAACCGCGGAATCGCCCGTCGCCTAGCTGTCACCCACCCGGACGAGGTTGTAGAACTCCTCGTTCGTCTTGGTGCGGCCGAGGCGGTCGACGAGCTTCAGCATGGCTTCCTGCGGCGGCATCTGCACCAGGATCCGGCGCAGCGCCTGGAACGTGGTGAGCTGGTTCGGCGGGATGAGCTTCTCTTCCTTGCGCGTGCCGCTCTTGGGGATGTCGATCGCAGGGTAGATGCGACGCTCCGCGAGCTCGCGCGACAGGAAGATCTCGGAGTTCCCCGTGCCCTTGAACTCCTCGAAGATGATCTGGTCCATGCGCGAACCCGTGTCCACCAGCGCGGTGCCGACGATGGTGAGCGAGCCGCCGTTCTCGATCTTGCGCGCCGCGCCGAAGATCTGCCGCGGCGACTGCATGGCATTGGAATCGAGTCCGCCCGACATGGTGCGCCCACCGTTGCCGGCAGCGGCGTTGTAGGCGCGCGCGAGCCGGGTGATGGAGTCGAGGAGCAGCAGCACGTCCTTGCCCGCGAGCACGTCGGCCGCCACCTTGTTCATGGCGAGCTCCGAAGTCTCGATGTGTTCGTCCACCGACATGTCGCTCGAGGCGGCGATCACCTCCGCCGGCGTGTTGCGCTTGAAGTCGGTGACCTCCTCCGGGCGCTCGTCCACCAGCAGCGCGTACACCTTCACGTCCGGGTGGTTGTGGGCGACGGAGGCGGCGATGGCCTGGAGGATGCGGGTCTTGCCGGCCTTGGGCGGCGCGACGAGCAGGCAGCGCTGGCCGCGGCCGAGCGGCGCGATGAGATCGATGGCACGGCCGGTGATGCGATCCCCGTACGGCGGATCGCCCGCTCCCGCCGGCAGTTCGAGGATCAGGCGCTCGGTCGGATCGAGCGCGGCGCCGGCGGTCTGCAATTGTTTCAGGAGTTCGAGGCCCGGGCGCTGCGGACGGCCGCCGCGGTTCATGTTGCCGCCACCACCGTCACGGCGACGGCCGCGCTGCCGCCGGCCGACTCCCTGCTGGTTGTTGAACGGGACGAAGCCGCCCTGTTGCTGCTGCTGCGGGTTGCCGCCCTGGGGGCGGCCGCGCGGGCGGCGTCGCCGCCGGCGCCCGCCTCCGCCCTGGCGGTCGTAACCCATTCCGGGAACACCGTTCGGGCCGGGGATGCCGCCGGGGGGGCCGCCGGGAGTGCCGCCGCCGGGGGCGTCCATTGGATCGCCGCTCATCGGGGGGCCCCCGGGAGAGGGCGGGGCCGAGTAGTCGGCCGAGGAGCCGCCTTCGTAGGACGAAGGGGCGGGAGGTGAATCGGACTGCGGTGAGTCATAAGTGGTTCCTTCATAGGCGGCGCCCGGCGGCTGTGGCTCGTTTGGGCGCATGCCGCGGGGGCGGCGACGACGTGGTCTCATGTACATTCCTTCCGGCGCGCACTCCTCGTCATCGACTCTTCAGTCAGTGACTCCAAGTGCACCGGGGGGTGGACCTGTGTGCAGCGAGGCCCGTGTGAGCCCAAACGCTGCGCGGTTCAACCGGTGAGCGCTTCCGGGGCGATGGCCGTGTACGTCCACGGATTCATCGCGCGCGCGGAGTGTGGCGCGCTCGACCTGCCTGCTGCCGGTGGGCGGCGATTCCGCTCGCCCCGGCGTCACCGGTGCCCGACATCGACATCACGGTGGGGATTCGTTCGGCATCCAGGTCCGCCGCAAGCGGCGCCTGGCACCATCGGCCTCGGCCTTCTGCTCCCAGCGCACGAGGCTACTCGCGGGAAGCTACACGCTCGGACGCCGTCGCGCCAATTGAAAGCGCGGTACGCGTCGCGAACCGGCCGCGGGGGGGGAAATGCGAGGCACGGCGCAAGCGACTGGCCGCGGCTCCACCGCGTAGAAGGTGACGGATTGATTATCGGCAGGGCGCCGGAAGAATTCAAGTGGAGCTTGGCGGGCGCCGAATCGCACTCCGGCCGGAGCCTACTGATGAGGGGCCCCGATCAGGCGACCCGAGCGACGGGCTCGGGAAGCAGTTGAACCGCCATTTAGATGCCGCCACCCCCGGCCCAGGTTCGGTCGGGCACACCGGCGCGAAAATTCGCCCAGCGTGCCATCACGAACAGCAGGTCCGCCGCACGATTCAACCAGCGCACGAGCCGTGGGCTCAGCTCCTCGCGGGCCGCGAGCGCGGTGACCCGCCGCTCCGCGCGCCGGCAGACCGTCCGCGCGTGGTGGAGCGCCGCCGCGAGCGGCGCGCCGCCCGGCAGGACGAACCGGGTGAGCGGCTCGAGGTCCGCTTCGAGCCGATCGATCTCGCGCTCGAGCGCCGACACGTCGTCGTCCGAAACGCGGCTCAGCTTCGCGAGCATGGCGGCGTCGGTCGTGGCGAGCTCGGCGCCGACCTGGAACAGCCTGGCCTGGAGCCCGGGCACGAGTTCGCCGAACCAGCGGTCGCGGTCGAGCGTGTGCGCCACGCCGAGCACGGCGTTCAGCTCGTCCACGCTGCCGTACGCCTCGACCCGCGCATCGTGCTTCGCGACCCGGTTCCTGCCGAGCAGCCCGGTCGTCCCGTCGTCCCCGCTGCGCGTGTAGATCTTCATGGTGCGGGAGTGTAGCGGCGCGCCGGGCAACTGAGAAGCTTGTCCCCGCGCTCGCTTGCGCGGTCGCTGCCAGTTCGCTGACGCGGTTCCAACCCGCTCGCTTGCGCGCCTCCGCTCCGGTTCGCTTGCGCGGTTGGAGCCCGCTCGCTTGCGCGGTTGGAGCCCGCTCGCTTGCGCTCGACTCGCGCTTGGGGCATATTCCCTTGCCCTTCAGCCGTGCCGCAGACTCTTCCAACCTGCGAGGCCATGCCCGTCCGCGACGCCCTGCCCGCTGTGCTCCGTGGAGAAGTCGGAGCCGACCTGTCGGCCCCTGCACGCGCGGAACTGGAATCGCTTGCGCACGAGGCTCAGCAGGAGAAGCGGCTGCCGTGGATGCGCGACGAGCTGGGCGGCCGGCTGAAGCAGACCCAGCCGCCCGCGTCGTGGGCCGTCTACTACCTGCTCTCAGCCGTGTGCGCGCTGCACGGCGAGGTGGAGCGTGCGCAGCAGACCCTGCTCGCGCTCGGCGAAAAGGTGCTGGCCGCGAAGAAGTGGGAGCCGCTCGCGGCCATCGCCGAGCGCTCGCTGTCGCTGGTGCAGACCCAGGCGGCGGCGCGGCTGCTGGTCGAGGCGCACGAGGGAATGGGGAAGGACCCGGCCAGGCTGGACGCGCTCTCGCGCGCGTGGGCCATCATGCCGGACGACCTCGAGCTGGCGCAGAAACTCGCGAAGCGGCTCGGCGACGCGGGCCGTGGCGACGACCGGCGCGCGCTGCTGGGTGACCTGGCGCCCCGCTTCGCCGAGGAGGGCCGTTACGACGACCTCGAGGAGGCGGCCGAGGAGCTGGCCGAGCACGACGATTGGGAAGGTCTGATCCACGTCGCCGCGGCGCTGCCCGCGGTGGCCGGGAAGGGCGCGTTCAAGGAGTCGCAGCGCATCGCCGACATCGCGCTCGCCGGGCTCGGGCGCACGGGCCACGCCGGCGAGGCGCTCGAGCCGTTGCGAAAGGTCGTCGGCATCGCGGTCACCACCAAGGGTGACGACGCGGCCGAGCCCTACCGCGCCGCCGTCACCGAGGCGTTGAAGCAGGGGCCGGGCAAGCGCGTTCCGGCGCTCGCCGACGCGGTGGCCCAGAGCGGTCTCGCGGACGAGAACACCCCGCTGCCGAGGGCGATCGAGGCGTTCGACACGATCGCCTCGCTCGCGCCCGGCTGCGGCGTACTGCACGACGGCTTCGGGCCCGGCCGGATCGTGTCCAACGACACGGTCACCGTCACCGTGGACTTCATGAAGTCGAAGGGCCACAAGATGCCTTACCTGGCCGCGCGCCGGACGCTGACGCCGGTCCCCGAGGACGACATCCGGCTCATCCGCTACACGAATCCGGCCGAGATCGTGCGCCTGCGGACCGAGGACCAGGCGAGCATGATCGTCAGCGCGCTCAAGTGCCTGGGCGGCGCGGCCGACGCGAACCGGCTGAAGCTGTTCCTGATCAGCACCGACCTCGTCGCCGCGAAGGACTGGACCGTGTTCTGGCGGAAGGGCAAGGCGGCGTCCGAGCGGGATCCGCGCATCGACCACGCGCGCGCCTTCGAGCAGTTCTACAAGCTGGCGACCGAGGCGCAGGCGGCGCGCGCCGCGGGCGGAGGCGGCTCCGGCGCCCCCGGCTCCGGGACGTCGCACGACGACACCCCGCTACCCGCGCTCGAGGTCCGCAAGCCGGCCAAGACGAACCTCGGCACCATCCGCAAGTTCCTCGCCCAGCATCCGGGCGCGGAGTCGGCGTTGAAGGCCCGGTTCGGGCGCTTCGTCCAGCGCATCGCGCTCGACCCCGATGGCGACCGCTCGGACCGCGCGCGGGCCGGCCTCTACTTCGCGCGCTGGTTCCCGGAGCAGCGCGAGGTGTGGCTCGGCGTCGTGCGCGCGCTGTGGGGCCTCGACATCGGGATCAGCGACCTCTCCTACGAGGACGAGCAACTGGCGTTCCTCGCCGACTCGCGCGCGGCCGGCGTCGTGGCCGAGGCAACACTGTCGGCGCTCGATTCGCGTTTCTCTGCGGTGCGCGAGCAGGCCGAGCGGGATCTCGCGACCGTGGACGAGGTCGGCAAGGCGCAGCTCCGGCGCACGCTCGTGGACCGCGCGGTCCGCTACCCGGCGGCGATGCTGCGGCTCATCGAGGACGACATCGCGGCGCCCACGGCACCCGCCGACGCCTGGCGGCTGTTCATCGCGGCGCTGCAATTGATCGAGGAGAAGCCCAAGCCGTCCACGGGCGAGAAGGTCCTGCGCTGGATCGACGCGGGCGGCCCGTTCCAGCGCATGCTGGCCGGCGTCACGCCGCCCAACGAGGCCCGGTTGAAGCTGCGCGTGCTCCTGCGGCAGTGGCACTCGAGCGATCGCTACCTCTTCCCGTCGCTCGATGCGGTTGCCCGGGTCGGGATGCCGGGCGAGAAGCAGTGGGTGCTCGACCACCGCCAGAAGAAGACCGACGCGCTGTTCAGCCAGGTCGGGGAGCAGGCGGAGGAGTTTTCGAGCCCGGTCATGACGCGCGCCACGTGGGCCGTGCTGCAGCGCGAGCTCGAGGAGCTCGAGCGCGAGCTGCGCACGACGATTCCTCAGACGATCCAGAAGGCGCGCGAACTCGGCGACTTGAAGGAGAACGCCGAGTACCACTCGGCGAAGTTGAAGCAGAGCAACGCCCAGAAGCGCGCCGGCTCGCTCCAGATGCGGATCTCGCGGGCGCGCTTCGTGGAGGACGCCGACTACCGCGAGGGGATCGCCGGGCTGGGCACCGAGGTCGTTCTCGAGAGCGGGCCCGAGACCGCGTCCTACTGGATCCTGGGGGACGGCGAGCATCACCTGGGGGCCCACGTCATCTCGCACCAGACACCCATCGCGAAGGCCATCCTCGGCCACGGCGTGGGCGACTCGCTCGAGCTGGGCGAAGGGGACCAGCGCCGCACGTGGCGCGTGCGCTCGATCAAGCGGCGCCTGCCGCCGGCCGAGACGCCTTCCAGCGCATCCTGAAGCGCGCCCCGCAGCGCGTGGATTCGCAGTGCTTTCGCGCGGCACACGGCTCCGCGCTCGCGGCGCGGCGCGACCCCGCGACGTCTCGCACCCGCCCGCAGCTCCGGTGAGCACACGCGCCGCGCGCGCGCGCGTTGCGACCGCCCCCTCGACGCCGCGAGTGAAATGAAAAAAAATTCTTCGTGCGACACGCACGCGTGGCACGCGTCGGCGTCGTCCGAGGGCGCGCGAAAATTCTTCCCGCTGCACGCGAAAAACGTTTGTCGCCGCGAGCCGCGCACGCTATGGTCCGCCCACGTTTCACACCGCCTGTCGCGCATCCAGAACGAGCAGCACGCGCGATGGTCGTGCCGGTCGAAGCAGCGCGCGAGGATCACCCGACAGCGTACGCGCGAGCTTCTGGCTCAGCACTCTGAGGACTCAGGGACCGGCGGGCGGCGATGACAAGAGTTTAGGCCACAACCTCACGGAAAGACGTCCGCGTCGATCCGTGCGTTGGGTCGGAAAAGGATTTCCCGCCGCCCGCTCATTCTCTGCCGCTCGCAGGCCCGCGACGGCGCACGAATGGGCCAGGAGTTCGAGATGTCGCTGCAGGCCCGCGCCGGTGGTCTTGCGCTGGAGATGGACGAGGCGCTCCGAGGGACCGTGACGCTCGGCTGGCTGGAAGCCGACGGACTGAACGGCGAGCCGCTGGGCGATGCGTACACGGTCGAACGCGACGACGCCATCCGCGCCCTGCTGCGCCGGTTCACGGGCCGGCCGGCGGCCGACATCCCCGGCGTGGCGGAGACGCGCGGCATGTTCCACCGCCTCGGCGTGGATCCCACGAAGTCCCGCCCGGCGAGCGAGGCGCTGCTGCGCCGCGTCCTCCAGGGGAAGGGCCTGCCGCTCATCCACCCCGCCGTGGACGTGTGCAATCTCGCCTCGCTCGAGCACCAGTTGCCGCTCGGGCTCTACGATCGGGCGCACGTGAAGGGCGCGATCTACGCGCGCGTCGGCCGCCCGGCCGAGGGCTACGAAGGCATTCGCCGCGGCCGGGTGAACCTCACCGGCCGCGTGCTGCTGGCCGATGACGACGGTCCGTTCGGGGCGCCCACCGCGGACTCGGCCCGCACGCAGGTCACCGCCGGGACCCGCGCGGTGCTCGCGGTCATTTATTGCCCGACCGAGCGCCCGAGCGAGCACCTGTCGGCCATGCTCGCGCGCGTCGCCGACCTGTTGTCGCGCCATTGCGGCGCCACGGTCCACTTGGTCCAGACGCGGCAGTAGCGTTCTCCGCCGCCGCGCAACGCGCGGTTTTGCAACCGTTCACGGCCGCCCGACAGGTCCGCGCTTGACCCCTGCCGCGCGCTCGGCAAGCCTGCGTGTCTCGTGCCCCGACTGGCGGTGCCGCGAGTGGCAGCACCCGGAAGGAGTCCCGCATGAATCAGCGTCTTCCGTCCGCGCTCTTCGCGTTCGCCGTGCTCGCGTGGGCGGCGGGCATCGCCCGCGCCGGCAGCATCGGCGTGGGCGTGTTCGCCGGCACCGGGGTGCCGGTGGTGCAGGCCGACGAGAGCAACGGCCCGGTGTACGGCGTGCGCGCGCCCGTCAAGCTGGTGCCGCTCTTCACCGCCGAGGCGTTCTACTCGTCCTCCACGCTCGGCGACGTGACGCTGGACATCGAGCCCGGCGTGACCGCGACGCGCGAGGGCTCCGACGTCAAGTCGTACGGGCTCAACGCGCTCCTCACGTTCGGCGGACCGGTGACGTTCTATCCATTCGTCGGCATCGGGCACGCCCGATATACGCGCTCGGGACAGGACGATTCGTTCACGGCCTACCAGATGGGCCTCGGACTCGGCCTGTCGCCGCTGCCGAAGTTCAGCATCGACCTGCGCGCCGAACTGCAGGCCGCGGTCGACGGGAGCGTCTCGCGCAAGGTCGGCAACTTCACGCTGGGCGCTTCCTACGCGCTGTTCCACCTGCCATGAACGGGACCCCGACCATGACGACGCTTCGGAGCGCGGTGCCCGTCCTGGCACTGGCCGCGCTGGCGGCGGCCGGGTGCTTCCTCCTCTCGGGCCAGTTCGCCGTGAACTACGAGCTGCCGACCCCGCTGCCGGCGCTGGGCGCGGTCACGCTCACGGGTGTGCCCGTCGACCTCAACACGATCGGTGACTACCGGGACAACCGGAAGGACCTGAAGCGCGTGGACGACCTGGCGCTGATCGGGGACTTCACGAACAACACCGGTTCCACCGCCAACGTGGAGATCTGGCTGGTGCCGTCCGGCGCGGTGCAGCTTCCGGCCAGCCAGTTGGCGGCGAACGGCGTTCTCCTGTGGGGCCCGCTCGCCGTCGCCGCCGGCGCCACCGAGCACGTCGGCTGGAACCGCTCGACCAGCCTGATCGTGCCCGCAGGCCGCCAGGCGCTGACCGACGAGATCGAGGGCGACGGACAGTTCGCGCTCTACATCGTCGCGAACGGCACGTTCGACATCACCCTCACCCACGGTGCCGTGATCGCCGTGATCAGCGCGGCGAAGTAGGGACCCGCGACCGCGGATCGCCCCGCCGCCGTCCGTCCCTCCCGCGGAGACCCGACGGCATGAAGATCGACTCGGCCGTGTTCGTGATGAGCGCGGGAGAAGTGTCGGAGTGCCCGGCGGGACCGCGGGCGGAGATCGCCATGTCCGGGCGCTCGAACGTCGGGAAGTCCTCCCTCATCAACCTCATGCTCCGTCGGAAGGGCCTGGCCAAGGTCTCCGGCACACCCGGGAAGACGCAGCGGCTCGGCTACTTCCTCGTGAACGACCGGTTCCACCTGGTGGACCTGCCCGGGTACGGCTACGCGCATGCCTCGGGCTCCGATCGCAATCGCTGGGCCGCGATGATGCAGGGCTATCTCCGGACCCGCGACCAGCTCGTGGGCGTGGTGCAACTGGTGGACTCGCGGCACGCGCCGTCGCGGGAGGATCGCGAGATGGTGCGCTGGCTGTGCGACGAGCAGCTGCCGTTCTGCCTCGTGGCGACCAAGATCGACAAGCTCGGCCCGAGCAAGCGCGAGCCGGCGCTGCGCGCGTTGCTCCGCGCGCTGGAGCTGCCGGAGTCGCAGCCACGCGTCGGGTGCTCGAGCGAGACCGGCGAGGGCCGGGACGCTGTGCTCGCCTGGATCGCGCAGGCGCTCGCGTCGGCCAGCCGGGACGGCGACGCCGCCCGTGCTTCGCGCCGCGGCGGCGATCGCGGCTGACCGCCGCCCGCGGACGGAGTCGCCGGCGGACCTCGTGCCGGCTCAGCCGCTCCAGCGGTTCGTGATCGGGAGCCGGCGGTCCTTCCCGAACGCGCGCGTCGTGATCTTGATTCCGGGCGGGCTCTGCCGGCGCTTGTACTCGGCCTGGTCCACGAGGCGCGCCACCTTGCGCACGACCGCTTCGTCGTGGCCCATGCGCGCGATCTCGGCGATCGAGCGGTCTTCCTCGACGTACTCGCGCAGGATCCCATCGAGCGTGGCGTACGGCGGCAGCGAGTCCTGGTCAGTCTGCCCGGGCCGGAGCTCCGCCGTGGGCGGGCGCGTGAGCGTGCGCTCGGGGATCACCGGCGAGAGCGCGTTCCGCCAGCGCGCCAACTCGTACACCTGCGTCTTGTACACGTCCTTCAGCAGCGCGAAGCCGCCGGCGGTGTCTCCGTACAGCGTGCAATAGCCCACGCTCGTCTCGCTCTTGTTGCCGGTCGTGAGCACCAGCCAGCCGAACTTGTTGGAGAGCGCCATGAGCGTGTTGCCGCGGATGCGGGCCTGGAGATTCTCCTCGGTGGTGTCGGGGGCGCGCCCCTGGAACGATGGCGTGAGCGCGCGCTCGTAGGCGGCCAGCACCTCGCGGATGGGGATGGTCTGGAAGCGCATGCCGAGCACCTTCGCCAGCGCCGCGGCGTCCTCCTCGGACGCCGGCGACGTGTACGGGGACGGCATCGACACCCCGACCACGTGCTCGGCGCCGAGTGCGTCCACCGCGAGGCACGCGGTGAGCGCGGAATCGATGCCGCCCGAGAGCCCGAGCACGACCGTCTTGAAGCCGTTCTTCCGAACGTAGTCGCGCACGCCGAGCGTGAGCGCGGCGTACACCTCCGCCGACTCGCTCACCTCCTCGCGCGGCGCGCGCACCGCCAGCTCCGGTCGGGCCAGCGTCGCCACTCCGCCGGCGGCCGATTCGCGGCCGGGGTCGGTCAGGTGGATGCGCGGCATCGGCTCCGACTCGTCGAGCGAGCGCTCCTCTCGCAGGCGCGGGTCGTGCAGCCGGCTGTGGAACACCTCGTCCAGGTCCACGTCGGCCAGCACCAGGTCCTCGGCGAACGCCGCGCCCTCGGCCACGACCCGCCCGTGCTCGTCCACGATCAGGCTCGAGCCGTCGAACACGATCTCGTCCTGCGCTCCGACCAGGTTCACGTAGCAGACGATCGCCTGGTTGTCGGCGGCACGGGTGGAGATCATGCGCCGGCGCTCGCCGGCCTTGCCGGCGTGATACGGGGAGGCGGACAGGTTCAAGATGACCTCGGCGCCGCCGCGCACGACCTGCTCCTCCGACGGACCGCCGGCGAGCCAGATGTCCTCGCAGACGTTGATGCCGAACACCATGCCGCCGCGCGCGAACACGAGGCTCCTGCGTTCGGCCATGAAGTAGCGGTTCTCGTCGAACACGCCATAGTTCGGCAGGTAGCGCTTGCGGGCCGTGCCCACGAAGCGGCCGTCGTGCAGTACGGCGGCGGAATTGTAGAGGTCGACGTCGCGCTCGAGCGAGCCCACCACGACGGTGATGCCACGGGTGAAGGCGGCGAGGTCGCGGGTGCGCTCGATGCAGCCCTGGATGAACCCGGGCTTCAGGAGCAGGTCCTCGGGCGGGTAGCCGGGGACGCACATCTCGGGAAACGCCAGCAGTTCCACGCCCAGCGATCGGGCCCGGTCGATGTATTCGCGGATCCTCGAAAGATTGCCGTCGAGGTCGCCGACCGTGGGATTGATCTGGGCGAGGCCGAGGCGAAGCGTGCGCATGGGCGAGTCAGTGTGCGGGGCGGTTGACGGGTGCGCAAGCGAGCGAGCGCGGTGGCGGGTCGGCCGCACCCCCGAACCCGCTCGCGGGATGGGACTTGCAGCGGGATGCGCGGCGGGGAAACGAAAGCGCCCGGCCATGGACCGGGCGATCCCGTCTCTGATTCAATTGCGGAGGGGCCGCAGGCCCGACCGCGTGCGCAAGAGAGACCGGGTGCTTCAGCGCTTTGGTGCCGACTCCCAGGTCCGACCCTTCCGCCGGCAGGGACCTCTCGGGTCCGATTCTTTACTGGCCGGGAACGGGCTCTTGCCGCATGACGGAGCGGCCGGCTCGCTGGCCGGGCTCCGAACGGGAAGCTGCAAGGATCATTCCTTGCAGCTTCCCGCGTTCGTCACGCGTGTAACCGATTGTGAATAAACAGGCGCTCAGGTACAACCCAATTCTTTGTGCACTCGATGTCGGGCAGCCCCGCGTCACCCGGAGCGCAATACGCCCAGTTCGTGACCAGTGTGACGTCGCAGCCCGCACGACTTGGTCATGTCGTTGCAGGGCAGCGCGATACCGCCTATCACGCGCTTCCGGAGGCCGCCGGTGCCGGGCCGGCGGGCGCACCCGCACCCCGGCCGCCCGAACGCGCCCGCCACGCCAGCCACGTGGAGACGAGCGCGAGCACCGCGAGCGCTTGAAACGTCTCGTGTGTCGCGAGCACGAACGAGCCCGCTTCCACGCCACCCGCGGCCCCGAGATGAAGGGGAGCGCCCGAGTGGCTGTGGTATCGCGCGGTGACCATGGCGCCGGTGAACGCGACCCCCGCGGCGAGGCCGAGGTTGCGCGTCGTGCTCTGGAGCCCGGAGGCGAGGCCGAGACGCTCGGGCGGCACCAGCGACAGGAGCGCGCTCGCGTTCGGGACCGCGAACAGCCCCTGGCCGATGCCGACCAGCGCCAGGCCCGATGCGAGCCGCGCGCCGGCGGGCATCGCGCCGAGGTTCGCGAGGAGCCAGAGGCCCACCGCCGTAAGCGCCATGCCGGTGACGGTGAGCGTGCGCGCGCCGAGGCGGTCGGCGAGCCGGCCGGCCACGGGTGCGCAGATGAGCGCCGCCCCTGGCAGCACGGCGAGCCACGCTCCCGACTGCGCCGCGGTGAGCCCGCCCGTCTCCTCCAGCACGAGCGGCATGTGGAACCCGACCGACACGCTCAACACCTGGGAGAGAAATGTGAGCGACACGGCCGCACCGAGCGGCCCGGCGATCAGGTCGAGCGGCAGGAGGGGCTCGAGCGAGCGCGACTGGACGGCGAGGAACGCGGCCAGCAGCAGGGCGCCCGCGGTCGCGCAGCCGAGCACGAGCGGATCGCCCCAGCCGCTCTCCGGACCGCGCGTCAGTGCCAGCATGAGCCCGGCGAGGCCCGTGGCCCAGAGGAACGGCTGCACGACGTCGGTGGGCAGACGCGCCACGCTCCCGGAGCGGACGTCCGCCGGCACGCGCTGTCTCAGCAATGCCCACGCAAGGAGTCCGAGCGGCAGGTTGATGAAGAAGATCCAGCGCCACGAAGCGTGCGCGACGAGCATCCCGCCGAGCGGCGGGCCGATCGCGAGTCCGACCCCGACCATCGCGCCGAATGCGCCGAGCGCGCGGCCGCGTTCGTCGGCCGGGAAGTTCGCGGCGAGCAGCGCCGTGCTGTTGGCGGTCATCATCGCCGCGCCGACGCCCTGGAGCGTGCGCGCCGCGATCAGCGCCCCCGCGCCGGGCGCGAGCGCGCACAGCAGCGAGGCGACGGAGAACACGCCGAGCCCGAGCCCGTAGATGCGGCGGCGGCCGAGCCGGTCGGCGAGGCGCCCGAAGCCGAGCAGCAGGCCGGTGATGGTGAGCACGTAGGCCAGCACGACCCACGCGACCGTGGCGAGCGGGGCGTGCAAGTCGCGCGAGAGCGTCGGCAGCGCGATGTTGACGATGCTCAGGTCGAGCGTCGCCATCAAGGTTCCGAGGGCGAGCACCGGGAACACGCGCCAGCGCGGGGCGCCGCCCGGCACGACCGCGTCGTTCATCGCCACTCCCGCACCGGCATCGGTCGCCGGGCGAATCGCACCGCGATCAGCCCTGCCGGGCCCAGCGCAGGATCTCGGGCAGGTTCGGCGTCTTGCCGTACATCAACAGCCCGATGCGGAAGACGCGGCTCGCGAAGCGCAGCGCCATCCACGCCGAGCCGGCGAGCAGGGCGATCGAGAGTCCGATCTGCCACGGCGGAACGCTCGAGGCCGGCGCGGTGAGCCGCAGCATCATCGCGGTCGCCGCGGTCGGCGGGAACATCGACAGCCCGACCGCGAGTGGCTCGGACGGATGTCCCAGGATCTTCACGATCATGATGAACGGGACGAAGTTCGCGAACGTGAACCACACCGCGAACTGTTGCGCCTCGCGCATGTTGTTGGTCATCGCGCCGATGCCGGTCATGATGCTGCCGAAGAAGAGATAGCCGAGCAGGAAGTAGACGAGCGCGATCGCCAGCAGATCGGGCGAGATGGCGGCGCGCACCATCAGCAGGATCGGACCGGCGAACACAAACCCGGCCGCCGCCCAGATGCCCACGACCGCGAGTCCCACACTGCCAAGGCCGAGCAGCTTGCCGGCCATCAGCTCGTCGGCGCTGACGGTGCAAAGGAGCGACTCGAGGATGCGCGACTCCTTCTCCTCGGCGACGCCCTGCAGCAGGTACTGGCCGCCGATCATGATGCACAGGCCGAGCACCAGCGAGAACAGGAATGGCAGCATGAAGTCGAACATCTCGCGCTTGTTGTCCTTGATCTCGAACTGATCGGTGCGCGAGTTGAGCGTGTAGAACGCCTCGTGCTCCGACGGCCTCGCGGCGCGCGTGGCGATGAGCGAGTCCACGTGCGCGCGGATCAGCCCCTGCGAGAGCCACGCGTCGATGGCGCGGCGATCGGCGTTCGAGAACAGGTTGTTCGAGCGCGCGTAGCGGCGCAGCAGGCCCGCCTCGAGGTAGTCCTTCGGCACCACGAGAAGCTGGCTGATCCCGCCCGCGCGCAACGCGGCTTGAGCGCTCGCCTCGTCGGAGAACAGGCGGATCGCCGTCGTGAACGTCTTCGGCGCGAGCGCCTCCATCGATTGCATGGCGGCATTCCGTCGCGCGAACGGGT
>CAYSWZ010000037.1:0-92734 GCA_964434945.1 uncultured bacterium
CTGTTCTTCGTCACCTCGCTGTCGCTGGCGCTCCTCACGACGCGCGGCACGGCACGTGCGCGCAGCATCGTGTCCGAGGCCGCCAAGCGCGCCGCGACGACCGCGCCAGCCGGGCCCGGTGCTGGCAGCGCCGCCCCGAGCGGCGGTGGCCTCCAGGGCGGGATCCCGGCGACGACGACCCCGGCGACGACCGCGCCGCCGCTCGCCCCGGCGCCGACCGCCCCGGCGAAGCCGGCGCCTGCGGGTGCAACCAAACACTGAGTAGGTGAATCTGATCTCGGGTGCCCGGGTGGTGGAATTGGCAGACACGTACGCTTGAGGTGCGTATGGGGAAACCCGTGCGAGTTCAAATCTCGCCTCGGGCACCAAACTCGACCCGCGTTTGCAGACACTTGCGAGCGCGGGTTTCTCATTTCTCTCCGTAACACTGCCCGCGCGCTGGCGTGCGCCTCCGGCGCGGCCGCCCTCGCGAGCGCGCGTTCCAACATTGGATCACGCGCGTCACGGCGGTTGGGCCCGGACGGCAACGTGGAGCTTGCCCGGTAGCCATCTGGCTACCCCGGAACGCGATCTGCGCCCCGAGATTCCGCTGTTCGCTCACGACTGGCTGCTCTACGGTGCCTATTGGGAGCCATCGCCATGCGAGCGGCTCGCAATCCTCGAAACGGGTCCGCCCGCTCGAACGGGTCCTGCGGGGAACGTTCTCACGCTTGGCTCGTGCGTCCCATCGACCGTCCAAGCCGCCGTTCCCGGCCACGGATCGAAATGATCAGCATCGGAGGCCCAGCCATGAGTCGCCAGCGCATCCTCGTCCACACGGCCCTGCTCGTCGCGGCGTTGTCGTTCGGTCTGCCTCGGCATGCGAGCGCCGCCGAAGGCATGAACCTCGCGTGGAATCATTGCCTCGGCGAAGGAACCGGGGTTCAGAACGTGACGTTTGCGTGCAGCACCAATACCGGGAGCAACGTCATGACCGGTTCGTTCGTGCTGGGCTCGGGATTCCCCCAGGCGATTGGGTTCGAGATCGTCCTCGACCTGGCGTCCGCGAGTGCGAACCTGCCGGCGTGGTGGAGTCTTCACAACGTCGGGAGCTGTCGCCCGACCTCGCTGGGAGTGGACCTCGTCCCCGACCCGAGCGACGTGGTGTGCGAAGACTGGTCGGCGGGGCAAGCGGAAGGAGGTCTCGCCGTCTATTGCACGCTCGCCGGTCCATGTGCCGATCATCCGACGAGTGCGAACGCTGCGCGGGTCAAGATCGGCAGCGCCGTCGCCCCGCAGGCCAATCGGGATCTTGTGGCGGGGACCGAGTACTTTGCGTTCCACTTGTCGCTCGATCACGCCCAGACCGTGGGCGCCGGAAGCTGTGCCGGCTGCGAGACACCGGTGTGCATCGTGCTCAACTCCATCAATATTGTTCGCGAAGGTGGTGCCGTGTCGCGGAAACTCACCGTGCCGACCTTCCCCGGTAGCAACTTCGTCGCCTGGCAGGGCGGGGGAGTGCCGGTGGTCGGGGGCGTGTCGGGATGTCCCGCCGCGACGGCCTCGCGTCACTCGACATGGGGCACGGTCAAGTCGCTCTACCGTTGAACCGGGGTCGCCATCAAGGTTCGGGCCCCGTGCTCACGGCGCGCGTGGGGACGCTGCACCAATCACTCCAGGAGCCTTCGTACAAGAGGCCGGTGTCGAAGCCCGCGAGTCGAAGCGCGAGGAGGTTCTGGCACGCATTGACTCCGCTGCCGCAGTAGCAGACGACGCGGTCCGCGCGGCCGGCGCCGAGCTGCATGAACTGCTCGCGCAACTGTGCGGGTTCGAGGAAGCGCGGATCCGCGCTGGAACGCACGTTGACCGGGTAGGGCCGGCTCCTCGCGCCGGGAATGTGCCCGGCGACACGGTCGATGGGCTCGACCCTGGCCTCGTAGCGCTCCGCCATGCGTGAGTCGAGGAGGAGCGTCCGCGGATCGGTGCGGAGCCGCTCTACGGCGGCAGCGTCCACCAGGATCCCGGCATGCGGCTCGCCCGCGAATGCCGCCGGGGGATACGAACGCAGCTGGCTCTCCAGCGGCCGACCTTCCGCATTCCAGCGCGCGACTCCGCCGTCGAGCAACGACACCCGCTCGTGCCCGAAGTAGCGCAGCAGCCACCATAGCCGGGCCGCGGTCGAGCCGTCGCCGAAGTCGTACGCGATGACGTGCGTGTCGGCGTCGATGCCGGCGCGCGACATGCTCGTGGCGAATGGCTGGGGGCGAGGCAGGGGATGACGTCCGGGGCCTTGCCCGGGCGGCGACGCCAGCTCCCCGTCCACGTCGAAGAACACCGCGCCGGGAATGTGGCCCTCGAGATACGCGTTCCGTCCTCTGTCCTTCTCGAGCAGGGACCAGCGCACGTCCGCGATCCGGATGCCGGAATCGCCAAGGCGTCCGGCCAGCCATTCGGTCGAGACCAACAGCGGAACAATCATGGGTCCTCGTGAGCTTCGAAGAGAAAGGGGCGCCCGCTTCGTGGCCAGGCTCGTCTCTGCCCGCCCGGGGATCTCCTCGTTCCAGTCGGAAACAGCCCGGGGTAGCAGTGTGCAACCCGTGTCGAAAGGGAGGAACTCGCATCTGCCTGTCGACGAGTGTCCGCGGTCGGCGGGCGGCCCGTCCAGCACTTGCGTCCTGGCGACGAATGTTGTGCGATGGTCAGGTGCGGTTGTCCCACTCGATCTGGCGTCATCCGTTCACGACTTCGAGGTGCGAGAGGCGATGGACGAACCGACTCTACCGCTCCCGAGAGTTGACAGGGCGACCGATTCCCGTGGCACCGAACCGGGTGGCCCACCGGACGCTCTCCTCTGGCCCGGTCGAGTCCTGGGCAAGCGCTACCGCGCCGAGCGCATGTTGGGGCGCGGCGGCATGGGTGAGGTGTGGCTGGCTTACGACCTCAAGGTCTGCGTCGAGGTCGCCCTGAAGGCTCTCAGCCCCTTCCCGGGCAGCTCTCGAGTTCCTGATCTCCTTCGCAAAGAGGTCCGCGCGGCCCGCGAGGTCGTGTCGCCAAACGTCTGCCGCATTTATGATCTGATCGAGGTCGAGGGGCACGAGCTGCTGTCCATGGAGTACGTGGATGGGATCAGCATCCGCGAGTTTCAGGCGCGGAATGCCCCCGTTGAGATCCAACGGGCGAACGAGATTGCAACCCAACTCCTTGCGGGGCTGCAGGCCATCCACGATGCGGGCCTGATCCACCGTGATCTCAAGCCGGAGAACATCATGGTCACGCCCTCCGGGCGGGTCGTCGTGATGGATTTCGGCATCGCAAAGTCGATGATCGAGAGTAGCCACGGCACGGTGGCCGGCACGCCGGCGTACATGGCTCCGGAGCAGGCGCGCGGTCAACCGGTGGATGCCAGGGCCGACATCTACGCTGCCGGGACAGTGCTGATCGAACTGATTCATCCCGAGCCGCTGAGGAGTGCCTCCGACCAAGCTGCGCTCTGGCAGGGTATTCACGCGCAGCCACCACTAATTTCCGCGAGTCCGTGGCGGGACGCACTGGCGCGAGCCGTTGCGAGTGCGCCCGCGGATCGACACCCGACCGCTCTGGCGTTCTCGCAGACTCTTGCAGAGCTCACCCTCCAGGTCGCGATAAAGGACGATCGGTGCCCGTACCCCGGGCTGTCCTCGTTCACGGAGGCCGACGCCGGGTTCTTCTTCGGTCGAGAATCCGATGTCGAGGCGCTGGCAAAGAAGCTGCAGCGTCTCCACATGCTCGCGGTTGTGGGGCCCTCGGGCGTCGGCAAGAGCTCGTTCCTGCGTGCGGGCCTGATTCCCGCGGTGCCGCGCGACTGGGCATGCGTTTATTGCACGCCGGGGCCATCACCGTTTGTGGCGCTCGGGCAGGCGCTGGCTCCCCAGCTCGCGGGCGATACCGAAGCGGTTCGGGCACTCGTACGCTTCGCCGAACCCGACGTCGCCGTTTCGGCCTTCGCCCGGTGGCGACAGGGCCGGGGACCGGCTGTCCTCGTGATGGACCAGTTCGAGGAGCTGTTCACTCAGAACCCGCCGGAGGTGCAGCGGAGCTTCGCGGAGTTTCTCGGGCGACTTCCGCTCGAGGCGGACGTACGAGTGGTTCTCTCGCTTCGGGACGACTTTCTCTTCCACTGTCATGCCTATCCCGGGCTGCGACCCATACTGACCGAGCTGACGCTGCTTGCGCCACTGCGCGGCCTGGACTTGCGTCGCGCCCTGGTTCAGCCGGCGCTGCTTTGCGGCTTCCGGTTCGAGAGCGAGGCACTGGTCGACCGGATGGCGGCCGAAGTCGAGAGCGAGCGCGGCGCGCTTCCACTCCTGGCCTTCACCGCCGCGCGATTGTGGGAGCAGCGGGACCGCGCTCGGGGAATGCTCACCGTTGAGGCATTCGATCGACTCGGTGGCGTTGCGGGCGCCCTCGCCCAGCACGCCGAGGCCACCCTCGAGCGGATCGGTCCCGAGCACCAGACGCAAGTCAGGGAGATATTCCGACACTTGGTCACCGCCGAAGGAACCCGCGTTTCGCGGGAGCGCGAGGAGCTCCTGTCTGCTTTTTCCGATAGAACCTCGGTCGACCAGACATTGACGCACCTGATCGCGGCTCGCCTACTGACCTCGTACGAGGTCGAGGATATTCGTGGTCCCGGCCATCGCAAGCAGCGAATCGAGGTGGTTCATGAGTCACTTCTCTCGAACTGGCCGCGCCTGGTCCGCTGGCAGACACAGGACGCCGACGGGGCACAACTTCACGACCAATTGCGGCAGGCAGCGCAGCTCTGGGACGGACGCGGGCGTCCGGAAGATCTGCTGTGGACCGGTACGGTATACCGGGAATTCAGCCTCTGGCGGGAAACCTACCCCGGCGGCCTGACAAGCACCGAGGAGGCGTTCGCCTCGGCCATGATCGCACGAGCCGCCGGTCGTCGGCGGCAGCGACGCATCGCGGTCACCGCGGCATTCCTGATCCTGCTGGTCATTCTCGGGGTCGTGGGGGCGCTGTGGCAGCGCAGCCGATCTGCGGAGCGGGCCGCCGCGGCCGAGGCGCGTCGGGCCGAATCCTCCAAACTCTACACGTTGGCGCTCAACGCGAAGAACCCGTCAAACGCTCTCGCATACGTTCGCGCCGCGCTCGATCTCTCCGATCAGCGCGAGTACCGCAGACTGGCCCTCAGGATCATGAGTCGCGCGCCCACTGCGTTCCATCTTCCCATACTCCCGCAATCATGGAACCCATGGGCACTCGACTTCAGCCCGGATGCACACTGGTTGGCGGTGAGCTGGAGCCAGTCCGGCACGATCCAGCTCTTCCCTCTCGCGGGCGGCAAGGCCATCCTCCTGCCTGCCTACACAGCCCACGTCAACAACGTGGCTTTCAGTACCGATTCCCACCTGTTGCTCACCGCCAGCAAGCGGGACACGCTCCGGATCTGGAGTGTGGGTTCTTGGAAGGCGCTTCGGACCATCGTGCCGGGGGGCCACCTGAACGGAGCGTTTCTGCGCGGACACCCGAGCCGCCTGATCACCGCGGAGATGGGCCGCGGATCGCAACTGGAGTGGTGGTCGGCGCCGGTCAGCGACACGGGGCGGAGCCTGATGGGTCGAACTCCCACCCGTGGAGGTCTGGACGGCGATGTCGACGTCGACGCGTCCGGCTCTTGGGCCGCCGTACCGCTGGGCCACCAGATTGTCGTGATCGGCCTGGATCACCCTGAACGTACTGTCCAGACCTTCGGTCCGTTCGTGGAACCTGTGGCTGGAGCCTGTATCTCCCCGTCCGGCAATGCCCTCGCCGGCTATGGAGTCCACGGCGAAGTCCGCATCTGGTCGCTCAAGCCGCGCGACCTGAAACCCGTGTGTGTCGCACGAGGAGGGGACACCCCCATTGGCGGGCGCTTCGATCAAACGGGCAGGTACTTCGCGCTCGGAGGCGTTGGCGGATCCCTGTGGGATCTACACTCCCCTGGGAGCGCACCGCTGCCCCTGGACCCCGACAGGACATGGACCTTCTTCGCGGCGTTTCACCCCAATGGCAAGTGGCTCGTCACGACAGGCACCATGGCTTCGGTCATCGCGTGGCCACTGGCCGTCTCGCGCCCTTCCGTGTTGCGGGGTACGGCAACCGATGAGAACGGGCTCATGGCCTTCGCCAGGGACGGACGCTCGCTCGTGACGGCAGAGACCGACTCGATCAAGCTCTGGCCGTTGGACGATCGCGGGGTGGGACAGCCTCGAACTGTGTTGTCCCTCCGCGACTACAATTGGTATTCAGTGGCCATGGATGACTCTGGAAAGTACGTGTTCGCCAAGGTGGAAGACAGTGTCGCAGGGGAGGGTACGCTGGCGACCATTTCGCTGCGGGACGGCGGCGTGAAGACGACATCTTGGGGAGAAGGAGCGATTGCCACCGATGCCTCAGGTCGCTGGGTGGTGTCGGCCCCGGCCGACGTCGGGGAAGCTCCGATGCGCATCCGCGACGTGCGGACCGGCAGGACGAGGGAAATCAAAACTCCGAGATGTCACTTGGTGGGATTCACCCAAGATGGCCGACTTCTCGCCATCACGCGTGACACGCTTCAGTCGTGGGACATGCCATCGGGCGATCACCGTGACGTGATCGGAGGACTGTCGGGTCAGGTCCTGCTCTTCGGTGATCGCGCGACCCTTCTGCATGTGGCTCCCGACGGCTCCATCACGAGTCGCCGGCAGGATGGGACCATCACCGAGAAGTGGCCGTCGAAGGCGGATCTGTCCGACCTGGCGTCCACGGCAGTTGGAGTTGACGAAGCCGGGGAGCGAGTGCTGGTGCTGGGCAGGAAGAGTGGCGAGATCGAGATCATCTACTCCTCCGGCCGACACAGTCGGAGACTGTTCGTTCACGCGGGCCGGGTGTCGATGGTGGCAGTCGACCCTCGGGGCCGGTGGATCGCTTCGTGGGGAGCCGACGGTGGAGCGACACTCACGCCGTTTCCGAGCGCGGCATCACCCGAAGACCTGTCGAGTGCAGCCTTTCGCGCCTGGCTTGGCAGCTGGAGCAATTGGGTGGCGGCTCGGAGCGACGAGCAACCTTCGGGGTACGCGCTCGGGGGAAGCGCTTTGCCCAACTGGCAGGATCCGCCCCACTGAAGCGCCGTCCCAGCCCGAGCGTCGAACGCAGAGGCGCGCCCACGCGACAAGAGGGCGTTCGGGCGACCGGTGGCGCGAGACGGGGCACGCGACTCGCTCTCAAGGCTATGGGCCCGCTGAGCGGCTTCGACCATGCCGTCGCGTCCATGGTCGTTGCGCGGCGGGCTCGCTCCGGGAATTGTCCCCCCACCCCGGATGTGGCTAGATTCGCCATCCGCTCGCTGCCCCGCTCGGTGTTCGCTTCGTCCCCTCGCTCCGGGTCCACATGAACGTCTCCGTGCGCACGCCGGCGCACCCCGATCCCTCCACGGGACCCACGCCCGCGCGAGCCGCCCTCACGCCCGAGCACGTTGCGCTCGCGGTTCTGTTCCTCCTTGCGCTCGGCGTGCGTCTCGCCGGTGCCGGATGGGGGTTGCCGCAGGTCTACGAGGAGGCCACGCCGATCCGGGTGGCGTGGTCGCTCTGGGCCTGGGGTGAGGCCCACGGCTTCGATGGCAATCCGCACACGTTCGGCTACCCGAGCCTCGTGTTTTACTTGCATTTTATCGGCCAAGCCATTCTCTTTGTGTGGCTTAGGCTCGTTGGCGCGATCCACTCGACGACCGACTTCCGAGTCCTCTACGCACTCGACAAGACCTCGTTCATGCTGGTCGGCCGCACCCTCAGCGCCCTGTTCGGCGCCGGGCTGGTACCCGCCACGTACGCGCTTGCGCGCCGGCTGTCGGGCGCGGCCGCCGGCTGGGCGGCGGCGGCGCTCGTGGCGCTTGCGCCCGCACTCGTGCTGCGCGCGACCGAGGTCGAAGTGGACCTGCCGCTCGCGTTCTTCGTCACGCTGGGGTGTGTCCAGGCATTGCGTCTTCTCGAGCGGCCGACAATGCGGAACGGGGTCTGGGCCGGCGTGCTCGCCGGGCTCGCGGCTTCGAGCAAGTACCCGGGGCTGATCGTGCTCGTGCCCTGCGCGCTCGCGCTGGTCCTCGCAGCGCGCGACCAGGCGCTCGCGAACCCGGTCGCCACGCCCAACACCGCTGGCCCGAAGAACGCGCGCCCGCGCCGGGCGCGCACGGAAGTGGCGGCGCGCGCCACCGCCTCGGGCACGGGTTCCGCTCGCCTGCGCGTGCTGCTCGTCCTGCTCGCGGTGACCGCGCTCGTTTTCTTCGTCACCTCACCGTACGTGCTCCTCGACCGCGCGGAGTTCCTGCGCGACATGGCGAACCAGCGCGAGCACATGGCGGAGGGGCATTTCGGAGTCGAAGGTGGTCCCGCGTTCGGGTTCAATGCACAGGCGCTCGCGGCGCGGCTCCTCGGCTGGCCGCTCGCGCTCCTCGCGCTCGCCGGCGTCGCGATTCTCGCCGGTTGGGAGCGGCGGCCGAGAGCGATCGTGGCGGCGAGCCTTCCCGTCCTCTATCTCGCGATCGTCGGGACCTGGACGATGAAGGCGGATCGCTACCTCCTCCTCCTGGTGCCGGTGGGGTTCGCGTTCGCGAGCGCGGGCGTGGCCTGGGTGTTGGCGCGCACGGGCCGCGCGGCGGAGGGTCGGGCGGCGGCGCCGGCGTGGGCGCTCATCGTTGCGGTCTGCGCCTCGCCGCTCGCGCTCCAGTACGTGCGTGGCGACCTCCCCGAGCGCTTCCGTCCCGACACGCGCACCGAGGCGCTCCACTGGGTGCAGCAGAACGTGCCCGAGGGCGCGTTGATTGCCGCCGAGCAGTACGCACCCGAGTTCGCCAACTTCACCTCGCCCGAGCTCATGGACGCCGTCGCCCCCCGCTTCGGGGAGATCGCGCACCGGCCGCGCATCTACGCCGTCCAGTTCGTGCCGATGTTCCAGACGGTGGCCGAGCGCTCCGCGGGCTTCTACGACCTCGCGCTCTACCGAGTGGCCGACCTGTTCGTCGTCACGGGCTCGGTGCGCGCGCGCTACGAGGCGGAGCCCGCGCGCTACGCGCAGCAGTGCGCGTTTTACGACTCACTCGACCGGCGCTGGCCGCTCGCGGTGCACTTCAGCAGCGCCGGGCACGCAGGCCCCGAGATCTCGATCTATCGCAACCCGGATCACGCGGGCTGGTTCCCCTCGCGCCGCGACGTGCCGGGCCCCACGCCGGTGCGGGACTCGCAGAGCGGCATGGAGCTCTACTTCTACTGGAACCTCGGCGTGAACTACGAGACCGCGGGGCAGTTCACGCGCGCGATCGAGTCCTATCGCACCGCACTCCGCTACCCGCCGCGCTCCACGGACGCCGACCTCTACACGTCGATCGCCACTCGCCTCGCGTATTGCCTGCTCCAGACGGAGCCGGCGGTCGCCACGCTCGGGTACCTGAACGACGCGCAGCAGCACGCCGCGATCGCCACGGAGGGCGCGGTGCTCCGCTGGTTGATACAGCAGGTCACGCTCGACCCGGCGCAGTTCGCGAAGCTGGCGATCCCACGGCTGAGAAGCTGACGCTCCGGTCATGAACGAACCGGCGCCGCGGGGGCGAGCCCCGCGGCGCCGGTCGAACGACTCGCGAGGCCTCAGCGAACCATGGTCACGCGGCGGACGAAGCGCTGCCCGCCAACCTTGAGCTCGAGGAAGTAGAGCCCGGCGGATGCGAGGTGGCCGGCGTCGTCGCGAGCGTCCCATGCGATCGTGGCCTCGCCGGCAGGTTGCTCGCCGGAGAGCAGCATGCGCGTCCGGCGCCCCTGCTGGTCGTAGAGCGCGAGCGAGACTCTCGCGGCCTGGGCGAGCGAGAACCTCACGCCGAGCGCGTTGCGCATCGGGTTGGGCGAGGGCGCGGCGAGCCATGTCGTCCCCGGTGCGCCGCCCGGGACTCCGGTCGTCCCGCTCAGGAGCGCGGAAGCGAACGGACTGCAGTTCCCGTGCTGGTCCACGGCCTCGAGCTTGTAGTTGCCGTACGCATCTCCCGGGTCCACGTACCCCGGTGCGGTGAGCGTGGCCATGAGCGTCGCCGGCGATGGCGTGAACGCCGGGTCGGACGAGCGATAGAGGCGGAAGCTGGCGAAGTCCGCGTCCGGGCTCGCGTCCCATTGCAGCTGGTTCGCGCCCGCCGCGCGATGGACGGTGAACGCCTCGGGCATCGCCGGCGGAATGTTGTCCACCGAATAGCCGCTGTCGGGATCCGAGTCGTAGAACACGTCGATGTTCGCGGTCAGCGCCGAGATACGGTAGGTGAAGAGCGGATTGCCGCCGGGCAGGGAGTCCTGGGGCGTGGCGGCCGTGTAGCCGTAGCCCGCGAGTCGCTGGGCCGGAAGCGTTGCGAGCGCCTCCCAGTAAACGATGTCGCTCACGCCGTTCGCGTGGGTCACGACCTCGCTCCGGAGCGTGCGCGCGTCGGTCCCGTGGACGGGGATCGCGCGGGCCGCGGCCGTGGCCGGAGGCACCATGCGCCAGACGCGATAGGCGTTGACCGCGCCGCCGCTCACGTCGAACGAGCTGCGCGTCCAGGTGATGAACACCTTCCCGCCCTGGTCGTTCGGCACGTCCCGGATGCGCGTGATGTGCGGCAGCGCGGGATCGGCGGAGCAGCCGTCGAGAAACACGGCGACGGCGTTGCTCGTGAAGTTGCACACCATCAGGTCGGCGCGGCCATTGCGGTCCAGGTCCGCCGTGGCGAGGTGGAGCGGGTCGCAGCAGACGGCGATCGTCACCGGCGCGGCGAACGTGCCGTCGCCCACGCCTCCCGAGCCCTGGCCCTTCAGCAGGTAGAGCGTGTTCGTGACCGACCCGACCGCCGCGATATCGAGGATGCCGTCACCATCGAAGTCGGCCACGCTGATGCCGCCGCAGCCGACACCCGCGAGGTAAGACGTGCTGACGGGGAAGTAGCCGGTGGCCGAGCCGAGCAGCACGGTCACGCCGCCGCCACCCGAGACCGCCACCGCGAGGTCGAGGCGTCCGTCCCCGTTGAAGTCCCCCGTGGCGAGCTCGTAGGGTTCGATGCCCGCCGGGACGTGCACCGCGGGGAGGAACGTGCCGTCCCCGACGCCGCCGCTGCCGTTCCCGAGGAAGACCGCCACGCTCTGCGCGTAGCTCTCGGTCGCGATCAGGTCGGTGATGCCGTCGTTGTTGACGTCACCCGCGACGATGGACAGCGGCAGGTTCGCGGTTGCGTAGGCCACGCTCGGCGCGAACGTGCCGTTCCAGTGCCCGCCGCCGTCGTTGCCGCCGATCAGGACGCGGACGCTGTTCTCGCCGTTGTCGGCGACCGCAAGGTCCATGACGCCGTCGCCGTTGAAGTCGTGGGCCAGCACCCCGTACGGACGCACGCCGGCGAAGAACCGGAGCGGGGCGGCGAAATGACCGCCGCCGGTTCCGATCAGCACCACCACCGTGCTGTCACCCCAGTTGCCGACGATCAGGTCCGGCCGGCCATCGGCGTCGAGATCCGCGGTGGCGAGGCCGAGCGGGATGCCGGAGAGGGGCGTGTCAATCCGCGCTCCGTACGTGCCGTTCGCGAACCCGTCGGTCGCGAGCCCGGTGAGAACGGAGATGTTCCCGGGCCCGCTCGGAAAGCTGCTGCCGGTGACCGCCAGGTCGGGGATGCCATCCCCGGTGAAGTCGGCGGCCACGACCTCGACGGGACCGGTCGCGGTCGGGTAGGCGACCGGCGCCTGGACCGAGATGGGGGGGCAGGTGGCGCCGGCATCGGCGACGGGAAGAGCGAGGGCGGCTGCGCAACTGAAGAGCAGGGCGAATGGCGTGGCGCGCGGCGACATGCGGGACCTCCGTTCAGGGCCACGGTGGTGGGCCCCCGGTGGCCACCGCGCATCATACTCCCGGCCGGACCGGCGGCAGTAGGACGGATTCCCCGGGGGATCGCATGCGTCCGGCCGCGGCGGAGCACGGCGCGCGGGCGGCACGCGGGCCCAAAAAGCCGAGCGCCGCGGGGGCATCTCCCCGCGGCGCTCGACATGCGGATCTCCGGAAGCGGACGTCGCCGGCTACTGGAGGATCTCCTTCACGTAGTCCTCCATCGTCTCGCCGTCGATGTAGCCCACGACACGGCGGACGATGTCGCCCTTGCGATTGATGAAGAACGTGGTCGGGATCGATCGGATCGGCCCGTACGCATCGAGGATCTCGTCGTTCGCCATGGCGAGCGTGAACTTCACGCCGAGCTGGGTCGCGAACTTCTTCACGTTCTGCGGGCCGCCATCGTCCACCGACATCCCGACCACGGACAGGCCCTGCTTCTCGTAGCGCGTCTGCATGGTCGAGAGGTGGGGCATGCTGGCCCGGCACGGGCCGCACCAGGTGGCCCAGAAGTCGAGGATGACCGGCTTGTTCTTGAGATCGGCGAGGCGCAACGGCTTGCCCTCGAGCGTCCGGACGTTGAACGCGGGCGCCGGCCTGGCGTGCGCGCCGAGCGGGCCGAGCGCGAGCAGTGCGCAGGCGATGGTCGTGATGCGGAGCGGGGTGGTGGAGCGGGACATTGCATTCCTCGTGGGGATCGGATGGCGATGAGTTCATCGGCTCAGCGCGCGCAAACAGTAACCGCAATGCGCGCGCGCGTGACGCTCGGCGCCGGAATTTGTCACGCTTTTGACCGCCCCGACGCGCGTCTCCGGGGTTCTCCCTCGAACGCGAGTCACCGCGGGCTGTGCGGGTGGTTCCGCTTGGGGCACGCGCACATCCTGTGCTAGTTTGCCCCTCGCTCTCCCCGCGAACACGCCCGCACCCATCGTGGGCCGGCGCGACTTCACAAGGAAGGTGAAGCCGATGGTGATCGCCCCTGTGGCCTGCCTCGTGATGAACTCGTTGCTGATGCGACTCGGCGCGGGCGGGACCGCCTCGATCCCGGGGCTGATCGCGCACGCCAGCCTGTTCTCCAAGGTCGTACTGGGGCTGCTGCTGGGCATGTCCATCTACTCCTGGGGAGTGCTCTGGGACCGGCTCCGGCTGTACGGCCGCGTGCACGTCCAGGACGCCCATTTCCTCCGCTCGTTCCGCGCCACCACGAACGCCGCCGACGTGAAGATGGCGGCGTCGCAGCATCCGGTCTCCGTGCTCGCCAAGGCGGCGCTCGCGGGGCAGAAGGCGAGCGAACAGCACACGGCCGAGGCGGTTGGCCCGGCGGCGCGTTTCGAGCTGGTGCAGCGCGCGATGGACCGTGCCGCCGACGAGGCGGTGAACCAGCTCGAGCGGCACGTGGGATTCCTCGCCACCACGGGGAGCGTGGCGCCGTTTATCGGCCTCATGGGAACGGTGTGGGGCGTGATGGTGTCGTTCGTCAACATCGGCGCCCAGGGGTCCGCGACGCTCGTGGTGGTCGCGCCCGGCATCGCCGAGGCGCTCATCGCCACCATCGCCGGTCTCGCCGCCGCGATCCCGTCGGTGATCGGCTACAACCACTGCCTCGGCAAGCTGCGCGAGATCGGCCACAACGCGGCGCAGTTCACGAGCGAGTACGTCGACCGGCGGCTCGGGGCGCGCCACTCGTGAAGCTCCAGGCGCAGCGCGGCCCGATGGCGGAGATCAACGTGACGCCGCTCGTGGACGTGGTGCTCGTCCTGCTCATCATCTTCATGGTCACCGCGCCGTTCCTCCAGGGCGGGCTCGAGGTCGACCTGCCGAAAGTCGCCGCCCACAGTCTCGACGTGCACGAGGGATTGATCGTGAGCGTGCGCCGCGGCGGCGAGATTGCGGTGGGCGAGCGGGTCGTGCCCTCGGGCCAGTTCGAGGATGCGCTCCGTCGCGCGCACGCCGCCTCGCGGCCGGTGTACCTGAAGGCGGACCGGAGCGTGCCGTACGGCGAGATCGTCACGCTCATCGCGCGCCTGCGCCGTGCGGGCATCGCCTCGCTCGGACTCGTGACGCAGCCGGCCGAGGAGTCGCAGTAGGTGAAGGGCACGATCGTGGGATCGGCCGCGATCCACATCGCGCTCCTCGCGGGGCTGCTCGTCCTGCCGCCGAGTCGCACGATCGTGTTGCCGGGGCCGGACGTCGTCCAGGTCGCGCTCGTCGGCGAGCCGGCGCCCGAGCCTCCGCCGGCGCCGGTCGTGAAGCCGACCGACACGGTGACGCCCGACGAGACGAAGGGCATCCAGATCCAGAAGCCGCGTGCAAAGCCGAAGCCGGTCGTGAAGCAGGCGCCGAAGCCGGTCGAGCCCGTCGCGAAGGCGCCGCCGCCGGCGGAGCCGGCGCCCCCGCGCCCGACGACGGCCCGCACCGTCCTGCCCTACACCCCGGTCGCGAACGGTCTCTCGGGACAGGTCGCGGTGGACGACGTCAACTTCGAGTTCGCCTACTACCTGCAGATGGTCCGCACGCAGATCGCCGCCAACTGGACGCCGCCGGCCGGAGCCACCGCCGGCATGCGGGCCGAGGTGTACTTCCGCGTCGCGCGCTCCGGCGCGGTCTCGGGACTCCGCCTCGACGTCGGGAGCGGCAACGGGGTGTTCGACGAGTCCGCGCTCCGCGCCGTGGTCATCACGGAACAACTGCCGCCCTTGCCGCTCGGATACCCCGGCGCGGACCTCGGCATCCACTTCGGGTTCGAATACACGGGGCCATGATGCGACGCTGGCTGCGGAGACGGCTGCTCGACGGCGGGGTGGGGCTGGGCGTGCTCGCGGGCGCGGCGTGCCTCGCTCGCGCACAAGGCACCGACGTGCGCATCAACGTCCAGAGCGGGGCGGTCGCGCGCCTGCCGCTCCAGTGCGAGGCGCTGGCGGGCCCCGCGGCGCCTCCCGTGCGCGCGCGCGACGCCGACGAGGTGCTCGCGAACGATCTCCAGACCTCGGCGGTGTTCGCCGTGAACCGGATGTGGGCCGCCGATCCATCGGCGGCGGCGCCGCAGTTCGTGTCCTCCGGCACGTGGAGCGTGTCCGGTTCCTCGATCCGCCTGCACGGCGAGCTGCGCGACTTTCCCGCGCGCCGCCCGATCCTGGTGCGGGACTACGACGGCACGGTCGGCGAGTGGCGGCGCGTGCTGCACCGGTTCAGCGACGACTGCGTGCAGCAGATCACCGGCGAGCGGGGCGTGGCCGACACGCGCATCGCGTTCGTGTCGCCCGAGGGGCACGACAAGGAACTGTGGCTCATGGACGCGGACGGGTTCGGTGCGCACGCGCTCACCGCCGACCACTCGATCGCGCAGTCGCCGTCGTGGTCTCCCGAGGGTTCGCTGCTGCTGTTCACGTCGTGGCGCGGCGGGAGCGGCCCGCAGATCTGGGTGATGTCGCCGGAGCAGCGCAAGCCGTTCCTCGTCTCGGGCCGGCCCGGGCTCAATACCAGCGCGTCGTACGCCCCCGATGGCCAGCACATCGTGTGCACGCTGTCGCAGGACGGGAACGCGGAGCTCTACTCCCTCGACGCGCGCGGCGGGAGCCCGCTCCGGCTCACGAACCATCGCTCCATCGACACCTCGCCGAGCTGGTCGCCGACCGGGCGCGAGATCGCGTTCACCTCGGACCGCTCCGGCAATCCGCAGGTCTACGTCATGGACTCCGACGGCAGCACCGTACGCCGGCTCACGTTCGACGTGGACTACACCGATTCGCCGGCATGGTCGCCGAAAGGGGACCGGCTTTCGTTCGTGACCCGCGTCGGCGGCGGGTTCGACATCTGGACCTGCCGGGCCGACGGGACCGGCGCAAAGCCGGTCGTGACCGGCGGCAACAACGAGAACCCCCGCTGGTCCGCCGACGGCCGCCACATCGTGTTCGCTTCGAACCGCGATGGGGCGTACGGTCTGTGGGTCACGGACCTGGACGGGATGCTGCCCCGGAAGCTGGACACCGGCGGTCGCCGCGCGCTGTCCCCGGCCTGGTCCCCTCGTCGCTCGACCGGGCCCTGAACCTCGTCATCGCTCGATTCAAGAGTCCCAGCCCGCTAACAAGGAGGTTTCATCATGAGAATGCGCCCCCGCCACATCGCGGTCGCGCTCGTCGCGCTGCTCGCGATCGCAGCCTCCGGCTGCGCCAAGAAGCCCGCGAAGACGCCGCCGGTGCCGGCTGCGTCGACCGAGACCCCGACGCCGACGCCCACGCCCACGCCGACGCCACCTCCCACGCCTCCCCCGCCGGCGCCGGAGCCGCCCAAGCCCCAGGTGACCGCTCACGATCTCCAGATCGTCTACTTCGCCTACGACTCCTTCACGCTCGACGATGCGGCGCGCGCGGTGCTCGACAGCAACGCGAAGCTGCTCCGGGACAACTCCGGGCTCAACGTCTCGCTGGACGGGCACACGGACGAACGCGGCACGGTCGAATACAACCAGGCGCTCGGGCAGAAGCGCGCCGAGGCCGTGCAGCAGTACCTGACCGACGCCGGCATCCCCGCCGCGCGCTTCCGCGTCATCTCGTACGGCAAGGAGCGGCCGGCCGACGAGGGCCACGACGAGGCGGCGTGGGCCAAGAACCGCCGCGTGGAGTTCACCGCGCGATGAGGGGGCCACGGCGCGTGCCCGGCGACCCCCGGGCCGGCGGAATGCGGGCGGGACGCACAGCGGCCGTGGCAGGCCTGCTGCTCGTCTCGAGCCTCGGCACGCCGGGCTGCTACACCACGCAGATGACGCTGCTCAAGTCCGGGCTCGACAGCCTGCGCGTGCAGGTGGATCGAATGGAGGTGCGCGATTCGGTGAGTGCCGCGACGCTCGAGGACACGCGCCGCGAACTGGCCGAGCAGAGGGACGTGCTGCTCGCCACGCGCGCCACGTCGTCCAGCGCCTCGCGGGAGACCGGAGAGACGCTCGGGCGGCTCGAGGGCAAGCTCGACGACATCATGGCGCGCTTCCGCATCCAGTCCGAGCGGGCGCCGGCGCCGCGCTCGGGCGATTCGGCGCCCGCCGGGACGCCGCCGGCGGGCAGCAGCACCGGTTCCATCGCGAAGGGAGGCGCTGCCGCGACGACGGGCGGCGCCGCCGCCGCCGGACCGGATCCCAACCAGCTCTACGACCAGGCCACCCAGGACCTGACGTCGGGCCGCTATGCGCTCGCGCTCGGGAGCTACCGCGACTACCTGCGGCGCTTTCCCGACACCGACCTCGCCGACAACGCACAGTACGGCGCGGGCGAGTGTTTCTTCGCCCAGTCCCAGTTCGACAGCGCGCTCGTCGAATACAACCGCGTCGGTGCACGCTGGCCGGCGGGGGATCGGGCACCGGCGGCACTGTACAAGGTGGGGCTGTGCCAGGATCGCCTCGGCCGCGCCGCGGACGCCAAGAAGACGTTCGAGAACCTGGTGAAGCGGTTCCCGCAGAGCGGCGAATCGCAACTGGCTCGTGATCGTCTCGCCACGAAGCCCTGACGGGGGACCCAGAGCAGCCGTCGACCGGAGCGCGAGGGTGAGGCTTGCCCTCGCGCTCGTCCTGTCTGCGGGGCTCTGCCCGGTCACGGCGGCCCGCGCACAGGGGATTCCCGACAGCGTGCGAACCACGCCGCCGGACCCCGCGGACGGGTCCGCCCGGGTCCGGGCGGAAATGGCGTTCGGGCCCGCCGACGACAGCACGGTGCGCGCGCGCTGCGAGGGCGCCGTGATCCGGCAGGTCGATGTCCAGTGCCTCGACATCTTCGACCCCGTGCCGGTGGGACGGTTCTCCGGGATCTACAGCGGCATGAACAAGCTGCACATTCGCACCCGTTCGAGCACGGTGCGCTCGCTCGTGCTCGTCGAGCCCGGGCAGGTCTGGAATTCCGACCGCATCCTCGAGACCGAGCGGCTGCTGCGCCAGGTCGAGTACCTCGAGCCCGCGGTCATCCGCTCGCGGCTCGTGAACGACTCGGTCGACGTCCAGGTGGTCACGCACGACCAGTGGACGACGCAACCCGAGCTGAACCTCGAGCGCGGCGGCGGCGTCACGTACGGCTCGGTGGGATTCAGCGAGCGGAACCTGCTCGGGATGGGCCTCGGGCTGTCGCTGGCCTACCGCAACGAGCCCACCGGTCACACGCGGTCGGCGGAGCTCTCCAGCCGGCGGCTGTTCGGATCGCAGCTCGAGGGCCAGCTCAAGGCCGCCAGCGGCACGACCGGCACTTCCGACGCCGTCGCGCTGGGTGAACCCTTCCGCTCGCTCGACGACCCGCGGTCATGGTCGGCCTCGTGGTGGCGGACGAACGCGGAGCAGCTCCTGTTCAGCAGCGGGTCCGTGGTCGCGAGCTTCCCGTTCCGGTTCGAACAGGCCACGGCCGAGCGCGGCTTCGGACATGTCTTCCCCGACGGACAGGTGCGCCGGTACACGCTGGGGATGGCGCTCTACGATCGCAATTACGGCCCGACCGTCGCCTCACCCAACGTGCCCGTCACGTTCCCCGGAGGCGAGGAGGAGCTGAAGATGCGCTGGGCGTTCGGGCGCGCGACGTTCTGGACGCCGCACTGGATCGAGCGCCGGGGCATCGAGATGTTCGACCAGGTCGAGGACTTCGACGTGGGCTCCCTGGTGAGCCTGGAGGGCGGGATGGTGATGCGCATGCTCGGCAGCACCGCCGACGAGGCCATCGCCAAGCTGCGCTTCGAGACCGGGACCGAGACCCGGCGCTTCGGCTTCGGCTACGCGCACGCGTTGATGTCCACGCGCATCCGCGGCGGCCCGCTTGAGACGCTCGCGCACATCGACTCGCGCTGGATCCAGCAGCCTTCGCAGAGCGTGACGCTGGTGGTGGCGGCGCTGGGGGAATCCGCCGACCGCGCCCCGCGCGAGGTGCAGTACATCATCGGGGGCTTGAACGGCCTGCGCGCCTACCCGGTGCAGGCGCTCGCCGGCACCCAGGTCTGGCGCTTGAACGGCGAGACACGCTGGGTCGCAGCCCGGGACGTCCTGAGCCTGGTGAGCTTGGGCGGAGCCGCGTTCGTGGACGCGGCGCGGGCGTGGGGGCCGGGCAGCAACGGGGAGCCCTGGCACCACGACGCGGGCTTCGGTCTGCGGCTGTCGTTCCCGCACGCGGCGATGCACCAGGTGGCCCGCTTCGACGTCGCGTTCCCCCTGTCGCCGACGCGCGACGGACGCCGCGAAGCGGTATTCTCGTTCGGCTCGTCGCAGGCCTTCTGAGCGCGCGCGGCCGATCGGGCCGTGGCCGCTCCGCCGCTCACCGAACGCACCCGATCGATGTCCGGAGACCGCCATGGAACTCACCGCCGTGCCGTTGGTGTTCCCCACCGACTGCAACGTGATCGTGGGACAGTCGCACTTCATCAAGACCGTCGAGGACCTGGCCGAGATCGTGGCGACCACCGTGCCGACGGCGCGATTCGGGCTCGCGTTCTGCGAGGCCTCCGGTCCGTGCCTGGTGCGCACCGAGGGCAACAACCTCGAGCTGACCGCGATCGCGGCGGCGCAGGCCATGGCGGTCGGCGCCGGGCATGCGTTCTTCCTGGTGCTGCGCGGCGCGTACCCCATCAACGTGCTGCCCGCGATCAAGCAGTGCCAGGAGGTGTGCCGCGTGTTCTGCGCCACCGCGAATCCCGTGCAGGTGCTGGTGGCGGCCACCGAGCAGGGGCGGGGGGTCGTCGGGGTGGTGGATGGTTCGCCGCCGACCGGGATCGAGGACGACGCGGCGAAGGCCCAGCGCCACGCGTTCCTGCGCACCATCGGCTACAAGCGGTGAGCCTGCTCCGGTTCGGCACCTCGGGCATCCCGCGCAGCAGTGCCCGGCCCGGGACCGTGCACGGGATCCGGCGTGCGCGCGAGCTGGGGCTCGATCACCTCGAGATGGCCTGGGTCAACGGCGTGCGCATGTCGGACGCCTCGGCCGACGCGATCGCCGCCGCCGCCCGCGAGCACGACCTGACGCTCACCGCGCACGCGCCGTACTACGTGAACCTGTGCGGCGAGCCGGACGTGGTCGAGCGGAGCCGCGCGCGCCTCGTGGAGGCCGGCCGGCTCGGCGTCCGCTGTGGCGCGGCCTCGTTCTGCTTCCACGCCGGCTTCTACGGCAAGCTCGGAGCGGCGGAGGCGAACCGTCGCGTCCAGCGCGAGCTGGTGCGCGTCACGGGCGCGCTGCGCAAGCGCGGTCTCGGGATCGACGTGCGGGCCGAGCTGACGGGCAAGGCCTCGCAGGTGGGGGCACTCGAGGAGGTGCTCGAATGGAGCGCGCGCGTGCCCGGGGTGCTACCCTGCGTGGACTTCTCGCACCGCTACGCGCGGGATGTCGGCCGGCACAATCGCTACGCTGATTTTGCGGCCACGCTCGCCGCGATCGAGGCGAAGCTCGGGCGCGCGGCGCTCGACCGGCTGCACGTCCACATCTCGGGCATCCAGTTCGGCCCCAAGGGGGAGCGGAGGCACGAGCCGCTGCGCGAGACGAAGTTCCGCTGGAAGGAGCTGCTGAGGGCACTGCGGGACATGCGCGTGGGCGGCTGGGTCGTGTGCGAGAGCCCGTGCATGGAGGACGACGCGCTGCTGCTGCAGAAGACCTACAAGCGACTGAGGTGAGCCCGGCGCCGCCGTGCGCCCGGGAGGCGGCCCCTGGGCCGCGACACCCACAGGAGGCGGCCCCCGGCCGCAAAGCGCAGATGCCGCTCGAAAACCGTACGTTTCACGACGTGGGACCGTTCGGCAACAACGTCTACCTGATCAGCGACCCGGCGACGCGCGAGACCGCGGTGGTCGACGTGGGCTTTGAGCCCGAGCGCATCCTCGAGCGGCTGGCGCGCGAGCGACTGCGCGTGCGCTGGCTGCTCGCCACGCATGCCCACTACGATCACGTCGCGGCGATGCTGCCGGTGCAGCGCGCGGTCGGAGGGGAGTTCGCACTGCATGCGGAAGACCGGCCGCTGCTTGCGGCGATCGCGATGCAGGGCTCGATGTTCGGCCTCCCGCCCGTGGACGTGCCCGAGGTTGCGCTGGAGCTGGCGGGTGGCATGCTGCTCCCGCTCGGCGAGCAAACGCTCGAAGTCCTGCACACGCCCGGGCACTCGCCGGGGCACGTCACGTTCCGGCACGGCGACACGGTCTGGTCGGGCGACGTGCTGTTCGCCGGCTCGGTCGGGCGCACGGACCTGCCCGGCTGCTCGTGGGAAGCGCTCGAGCGCAGCATCAAGGAGGTGTTGTTCCCGCTCGGCGACGCGGTGAGGGTGCTGCCCGGGCACGGGCCCGCGACCACGATCGGGGTCGAGCGGCGAAGCAATCCGTTCGTGGGCGAAGCGGCGGGGTTCCGTTGACCGACCGCCACCTGGACTGGCCGGCGCGCCTCGCGCTCCACCCGAGCGCGTTCGTGGCGCCGGGCGCGACCGTGGTCGGAGAGGTCTCGCTCGGCGAGCGGTCGAGCGTGTGGTTCGGGAGCGTGCTGCGCGGCGACGGCGCGCCGATCACCATTGGCGCGTTCACGAACATCCAGGACCTGACGCTCGTCCACGTCGATGCCGACGCACCCACGATCGTCGGCGACCGCGTCACCGTTGGGCACCGCGCCATCGTCCACGGCTGTACGATCGGCGACGACTGCCTGGTCGGCATGGGCGCGATCGTGCTGTCGAAGGCGAGCGTCGGGGCGGGTTCGCTGGTGGGCGCGGGCGCGCTCGTGACCGAGGGCCAGCACATCCCGCCCGGCTCGCTGGTGCTGGGTTCGCCCGCGCGCGTGCTGGGCCCGGTGAAGGATTCCCACCGCGCCGCGATCGCCGAGGGTGCGAAGCACTATGCGGAACTCGCGGAGACCTACCGCGCGCGTGGGTTCGCGCGGCCGTTCCCGCCCGCGGGGAGCGTCACCGGCATCACCGCGGTCGGCCGCGGTCCGATGTCCTGGTCCGAGTGGGGCGCCTGCCTCGCGGCGCTGGCCGAGAGCCCGGACTGGGTCACCGAGCGGCTCGCGGCATCGCCCGCGCGGGTCTCGGTGCGCACGGCGCCCGGGCGCTGGAGCGCACTCGAGGTGCTGGCGCACCTGCGCGACGGCGACCGCGACGTCTACCTGCCGCGACTGGAGACCCTGCTCACGCACCCGATGCCTGCGATCGCCGACGTGGACCTGCTCGGCCGGGCGCGGATCGCGGGCTACGCCGGGCTCGAAGCCGGCCCGCTCCTCGGCGAGTGGCGGGAGCTCCGGAAGCGGCTCGTGGCCCGGCTCGCGCCGCTCGGCCGCGAGGATTGGGCGCGCGTGGGCGTTCACTCTCTGCGCGGTGCGTTCCCGCTCGGCGACATGGTGCGGAGCTGGGTGGAGCACGACCTGTCGCATCGCCGGCAGCTCTCGCTGGGGCTCGCGCCGTGATTCTCCTCAAGCCAGGGCCGCTCGCCCCGCCCGCGGACCGGCTCCTCGCCGGGCTCGCCGCCCGCGGGCACGATGTCGTCGCGGACGCGGCCCACCTGCCCGCGGCGGAGAGCACCGTGACGCTGGCGATCTCGGATGGATCGTTCGTGTTCGACTTCCTCGGTCTCGTCCGTTCGCTCGGGGAGCGGAGTTTCCGGGTGCTGATGTTGTCGCGACTCGGCGCGCACCCGGATGCGCGCGCGAGCACGCTGCAACGCCTGTGGCGGCTGGAGGAGCACGTCCGCGCCGGCAACGCACCCACGCTGACGCTCCGCTTCGCACCGGTCGTCGGGCCCGCGACGCCGCTGTGGCAGAAGCTCCGGTCGCGGCCCGCGCTCGCGACACACGGCCGAAAGCTCCTGAACCCGGTCGCCGAGGCCGATGCGGTGGAGACGCTCGCGGCCGCGCTCGACGGGCGGGCGCTGTGGCGCGGCTGGTACGAGGTCGCGGGTCCGGACACCGTGACGCTGGCGGAGTTGCGCGACATCGCCGCACTCACGCCGGGAGCGACGGCGGGCGGCGCGTGGGAGCCGCCGCTGGACGAGATCGCCGAGCATCGGCTGGCCGAGAGCGAACCCTGGGCGTCCGACTTCGGGGTCACGCCCACGCCGCTCGCGGCGTGGACCGGGGCAGGGGCGCCGCGATGAGCAAAGCGAACAGTCACTCATGACGAAGCCGAACCGGCCCGTGCCCCGCCGCACGGCGGCCGCGCGCCCACCCGCGCGCACGCGCGAGCACGCCCGGGCCCAGCGCGCGCCGCGTCCGGTGGGGGTCGCCGTCGTCACCGTGAGCGACACGCGCCGCGGCGGCGACGACACGAGCGGCGCGCTCGCGGAGAAGCTCCTCGCGGCCGCGGGCTGCGCGCCGGTCGCGCGCGCCTGGGTGCGTGACGAGGTCGCCGCGATCCGGGCGGCGCTCCGAGCGCAGCTCCGGAAGCGCGGCGTGGACGCCGTCGTCCTCACCGGCGGCACGGGCGTGGCGCCACGGGACGTCACGCCCGATGCCGTGGAGCCGCTCCTCGACCGGCCGCTGCCGGGGTTCGGCGAGCGCTTCCGGGCGCTGTCGTGGGAGACGGTCGGCTCTGCGGCGTGGTTGTCGCGCGCCGGGGCGGGTGTCGCGCGCGGCCGCCTGGTCGTCTACCTTCCCGGATCCGCCGGCGCCGTCCGGCAGGCCCTCGAATCGCTGCTCATTCCCGAGCTCGTGCACGTGGTGCGCCTGCTCGGTCGTTTCTAGCCTCTCCAGCCCCGGGAGCGCGCATGTCCATCCGTCCGGATCACTGGATCCGCAAGATGTGCCGGGAACACGGCATGATCGAACCCTACGAGGAGAAGCAGGTCCGCGAGGGCGTCATCTCGTACGGCGTCTCGAGCTATGGCTACGACATCCGCGTCGCCGACGAGTTCAAGATCTTCACGAACGTCATGAGCACGGTGGTGGACCCCAAGAACGTCGACCCCGCCTCCATGGTCGACTTCAAGGGCCCGGTCTGCATCGTGCCCCCGAACTCGTTCGCGCTCGCGCGAACGGTGGAATACTTCCGCATACCGCGGGACGTGCTCACGATCACCATGGGCAAATCCACCTATGCGCGCTGTGGCATCCTCACCAACGTCACGCCGTTCGAGCCCGAGTGGGAGGGTCACGTGACGCTGGAGATCAGCAACACCACGCCGCTCCCGGCGAAGATCTACGCGCACGAAGGCATCGCGCAGGTGGTATTCTTCCAGGCGGACGATGTCTGCGAAGTATCGTATAAGGACAAGGGCGGGAAGTACCAGAATCAGCGCGGGATCACACTGCCGAGAATGTGATCCTCCCCGCGCCCGCGTCCCCGTTCGAGGTGCCGCATGCGGACCGTGACCCGTGCAATGCCCGCGCTGGCGATGCTCATCGCGCTCCTCACGGCGCAAGCGGCCGGAGCGCAGGGCACCGCGCGCTCGCTCGACTTCGACACCTCGATCCGCGCGGCCGGCATGGGTAGTGCGAGCGCGGGCGTGTGGTGGGGCGAGCCGGGCGTGTGGGGGAACCCCGCCTCGCTCGCGGAGGTGCGCGGCGTGGGCTGGGTGGACGGACGTACGCAGCTCGTGCCGGGACTCGCGTCGGATGTCTGGCTCAAGTCGAGCCGGCTGCTCCTCGGGGGGGCGGGTGTCGGACTCTCGCTCATGGGCGAGCCGCTCGATGGGATCGGCGGGATGCGGCTCGACTATGGCGCCAGCGAGGGCACGGATCCGTTCGGCAATCCCACCGGCACATTCGATTCGTTCGAGGAGACCCAGGCGTGGGGGATCGGTGTCGCCCCGATCCAATTGTTCGACGCAATCCGCGGCGCGGGGACCGATCCCGTCGCTTCGGGCCCGAGACGGGTGGACCTCGCCGGCGGTTACCAGCACAAGCACACGGTCGTCTCGCTCGCACCCGCGGACGTGGGCGGCTACGCGGAGGCCGATTGCCTGGACTGGGGTGTCTCCGGGCGCGTGACGCTGACGCCTGACCTGTCTCCGCAGGCTCCCTGGCGCCTCGAGCTCTCCGGAGGCTACGCGGTGTTGAACGCGAACGATGCCCAGTTCTTATTCCTCGCCGAGTCGGCGCCGCCGTCGCGCATCCGTCGGGAGGGACTCGCGGTGCACGCGTCGGTGCTGTCGCCGTGGAGCGAGCCGGGGGCAGCGCCCCCGAACTGGATGCTCACCGGGATGCCGCGCGCCATCGAATTCGGCGTGGCGAGGGACTGGGAGCAGGTCAGTGCCGGCGCGGGCCCCACCGATTTCTCGGTCGACCGGTTCGGCATCGAAGGCACGCTGCTCGGCGTGCTCACCGGCCGGTTCGGTCACGTGAGCGACCGTGTGGGCGAGATCGTCGGCGACACGTGGGGGTACGGCGTGCGGATCCCGGTCGGCCCGTGGGGGAGCGTCGCCTACGACCGTGCGAGGGTGCCGCAGTCGAGCGGGCTGCCGGACGTCACGCGACAGGGCTGGTCGGCGTGGGTGGATCCGCTCCGGATCATGTCGGACCTCGGCCCGAAGCACTGAGGCCGCGTGCCGCCGTCGGCGTCGCGGGCGGTCGCACGCATGCGGAGCGCGCCGCTTGCGCCCCCCGGAGCCCGCGGATAACCTGCGATCTCTCACCCGGCCGGGTCCGGCCGGGCTTGTGCGTCTCAAGAGGACCACTCGATGATCAAGGAACTCGCGACCGGTCTCGGCGTCACGCTCGAGAACCTGTTCAGGAAGCCGTTCACCGTCCAGTATCCGGAAGAGAAGCTCGAGATGTTCCCGCGCTTTCGCGGGCTGCACATCCTCGCGCGGCACGCGGACGGACTGGAGCGCTGTGTCGGCTGTGAACTGTGCGCGGTGGCCTGCCCCGCGGACGCCATTTTCGTGAAGGCGGCGGAGAACGACCCGGCGCACCCGGTCTCACACGGCGAACGCTATGCCGAGCGCTACGAGATCAACATGCTGCGCTGCATCTTCTGCGGCATGTGCGAGGAGGCCTGTCCCGAGGACGCGATCTTCCTCGAGAAGGATTACGAGCTCTCGGACTACAACCGCGATGCCTTCATCTACACGAAGGACGAGCTCGTGGTGCCGATGGAGAAGTCGGGCTACCTGCCGGCGCGCTGAGCTCCCGCGCCCGGCGGGCCGGATGCGCATGGTGGCGGGGTCTGGCGCGCCGGACTCGAACGCGGGTCCGTGGCGGCAACCTGCCGGGCGTGAGCGAGGACTCCCGGCGCGGGGGCTCAACGACCCGGAGATCGATCTTCCAATGAGCGTCTCGCCCGCTGTCGCGCTCGTGGTCGCGGTCCACCAGCGACCGCGGATCCTCGAACTGGTCCTCCGGAGCCTCGAGAACCAGACCTGGACGGACTTCGAGGTGGTGCTGGCCGATGACGGCTCCGACGACGCCGTGCGCGACGTCGTCCGAGCGTGGACCGGACGCTTCCGCCACCCGATCCGGCACGTGTGGCAGGAGAATCGAGGATTCCGGAAGACCATGATCGTCAACCGCGCGGTCGCGGGTACCGCTGCGACGTACCTCGTGTTCATCGACGGGGACTGCATCCTTCACCATCGCTTCGTCGATCGTCACCACGCGCGCCGCCGGCCCCGCCAGGTGCTGTCCGGGCGCCGCGTGATGCTGGACCCGGAGCTCACGGCCCGCCTCACGCTCGCGGACGTCGAGTCCAGGCGCATCGAGCAACCGACGTTCTGGTGGCGCCATGCCAAGGCGCACGATCGACGCAACGGGATCTACGCCCCCGCGGCCTACGGCTGGCGTGGCGGCTGGGCCCGCGACTACGCGATCCTCGGCAGCAACTTCTCGCTGTTCCGCGACGACTTCGCGGCGGTGAACGGCTACGACGAGGCGATCGTCGGGCGCGGCATGGAGGACATCAACCTGCGAACGCGCCTGCTGAACGCCGGCTGCGTCGTCCGCAGCATCTCGCAGGAAGCCCTCCAGTATCACTGTCACCACGACGCGGCGCCCATGCCGCACGATGCCGAGACGACGGAGCGTTGGCGTTCGACCACCGAGTCGTGGACGCCGCGAGGACTCGTGAAGGGCGGGCGCGAGGCCGATCCGCGACCGTGAGGGAGTGATCCCGCGCGCAGCACACCACCCGCGCGCGGGGACGCTGCGCCGGCATTCGACGTCGCAGCAGCGACCGAGACATCGCTCTCAACGAATTCACATTGCGTGAATACCCCGCACGACTTCGCCACCCGCTCGGTGAGAGGCGTCACTCAGCGCGCACCTCGACTCCGTGAACACCGCGCCGTGTTCTCCGCGATCGGGCGACCTGCCGGCGCCCGATGCGGCTTCGCCAATGCTGGCGCGGTGATTCGCGCGTGAGTGAGGCCGCTCTCGCTGCCGCGCGAGCCTGGGGATGCGTTCGACCGTGCGTCGCGCCCACGCATGAGTGGACGTCAATGACTCACGTTCAGGACCGTCCGCGCAGCAGATGGAACGCTGGAACCCGCGCCTCCGTCAGGAGTACTCCTATGGTGGGACGGCAATCCGCCGGTCGCGGGAGATACTCTCGGGCGCGAACGGCGTGACGCGAACACGATTGCGAGCCCGCGAACAGGGAAGGCCGAGCCATGTGTGGAATCGCGGGAATTTTCCGCTTCGCGGGCCAAGGAAACGACATGGAGGTCGTCGAGCGAATGCTCACGAAGCTCCGCCGGCGCGGTCCCGACGATGCCGGCACGGAGCGTGCGGGCCCGGTCGTCCTCGGCCATCGGCGGCTCGCGGTCCTCGATCGGACGTCCGCGGCGCACCAGCCCATGACCAGTGCCAGCGGTCACCTGGTCGTCACGTTCAACGGCGAGATCTACAACTATCGCGAGCTGTGTCGCGAGCTCGAGGTGGATCCCGGGTCGCTGCGATCGAGCAGCGACACGGAGGTGCTGCTCCTGGCCTGGGAGCGCTGGGGCCCGGAGGCGCTGCGACGCTGCGTCGGCCAGTGGGCGTTCGCGCTGTACGACAAGCTCGAGCGACGGCTGTGGCTCGCGAGGGATCGCTTCGGCGAGAAGCCGCTCTATCTGCACGGGTCGAGTGAGCGCCTCGCGTTCGCTTCCAGCCTCGAGTCGCTCCTCGCGGTGCCCGGCGTGCCACGGGATCTGGACGCGCGCGGGATTTCCGAATACCTGGCATTGCGCTACGTCGTGGCTCCGCGAACGGTGCTGCGTGACGTCCACAAGCTTCCGCCGGGGCACCTGCTCGAGATCGGGGCCCGTGGCCCGATCCGCGAGCACGAGTGGTACGGACCCCGCTTTCGCCCGGCGCGATCGGGACCCCCACGATCGCGCGCGGCGCTCGACGAGCAGTTCGACGCGCTATTCAAGCAGGCCTGCGCGCGCTGCCTCGTCAGCGACGTGCCCGTGGGGCTTCTCCTGAGTGACGGGATCGACAGCAACAGCATCCGCGCGGCCCTCGCCAGCACGGGGCACTTTCCACCCTCGTTCACGTTCCGGCTCGAGAACCGCAGCACGCGCACCCAGCCGGAGGCGATCCAGGGCGCCGGAGGCGAGGTGCTGGACGTCGAAACGAATGCCGCGGAGCGGTGCGCCGCGTTCGACGAGGCATTCGCAAGCCTGACCGAGCCGGTCGGCGATGGCGCGTCCCTCGCGACCTGGCTGCTGATCCGGGGCGCACGCGCACGCGCCACCGTGCTCCTCTGCGGGCATGGCGGCGACGAGGTGTTCGGAGGCTACCGATTGAGCCAGGACCGGTTCCGGCTCGCGGTGCTCCGCAGGCTCACGTGGATCCACGTCCCGGCCCTGGACCGGACGTTCGACCGATTCCTGTTCGGCGACGGGTCGGTCGCGGAGCGAAGGGCTGCGTTCGCGGCGAAGCCCGTCCGCGAGGCTCCTTCCGCGGCGCAGTATCTCGTCGATCGACCTCTGCCACGAGCGCAGGTTCGGGAGCTGCTCGGGGGTTCGTTCCCGGCGGGCGAGTGCTACATGAGCACGATCGAGCGCCTGTACGGCGAATGCGGGCCCGGTGCGGCGGATCTCGACCGCATCCAGGAGGTGCTCATGCGCACGTTCCTGTCCGCCAACATCCTGTCGTTCGCCGACTCGGTGGCGATGGACTCGTCCGTCGAGGCGCGGATGCCGTTCCTGGACCGGGACCTCGTGGAGTTCGCGCTGACCCTCCGTCCGGGCGAGCGGGTCAGCCGCTGGCCGGGCCGGGCGAATACCAAGGTCGTGCTCCGCAACTGGGCGCGTGGGCGCGTCGCGGTCGACGTCGTGAAGCGCCCGAAGCGAGGCTTCCAGTCCGGAGACATCTCGGAGCTGCTGCGGCATGACGGCCCGGGGATTCGCCGCCGCATCCTCGAGGCGAAGGCCGTGCGCCGGCTCGTGCCGGGTGTCGAGGCATGGATGAGCCGGATCGAGGACGGTTACGGCGGGCCGTGGGGGGGAACGCTGTGGGCGCTGCTCGTGCTGAGTGTCTGGTCGGAGGCGGTCGGGGCCCGGTGAGTCCGATGCGGGCGCGCTCAGGCGCCCGGCAACTGGGCGAGGATGCGCCGCGCCAGGATCGGCCACGACCATGGCGCGGCGCTCGCCGGCCCCGCAGCGGACAACCGCCCGCGCAGCCGTGAGTCGAGCAGCAACCTGCGGATGGCGCGACGCAGGAACCAGGGGTGGCGGAGGCTCACGAGCGCGTTCTCGCCGTCACGCGCGAAGTCCGTGGTGCCGCTCCGGGTGCACACGAGCGCGCAGCCGGAGGCGAGCGCCTCGAGCGCGGTATTGCACCAGCCGGCCCGCTTCTCGGCGGCCACGAACACGTGACTCGATTGATAGAGCTTCACGAGCTCGTCCTGCGTCGGGTTCAGCACGAAGCGGGCGTTCGGCGGCAGCGGCGCGGCGTCGCGGGGATCCTGGCGGTTGGTGGCGGGGTCGAGCGCGTCGAACAGCACGGTCTCGAACCCGGGATTCCTCCCCGCGAGGCCACGAAGCGCCCGGAGCACCAGGTCGGTGCCCTTCCTCGGGCGCGAGCGGCGCCCGTTCACGAGCACGCGCAGGGGGGATTCGGGGCGCCCTCCGCCCGCCGGATGAAACCGCTCCGGGCGGATGCCGCCCGCGCCATCGAGGACCTCGCGCCGGGACATTCGCTCGAGCTGGCGTCGCAATGGGCCGGAGTTGGCCATGAGAATCACGGCCGGTTCGGCCAGCGCCAGGCGGAGCCCGGGGTCACGTTCGAGCACGCAGTAGTAAAGGTGGCGGGTCGCACGATGGGACCGGAATGCCGGGTAGGTGTCACGGTCGCCACCGATGGCGAGGTCCGACGCCTCTCCGGATGCCGACGCGAGCGGTGCGGTCCGGCCCATGAACGGCAGCCACGTCGGCGCCGTACCTTCCGGGTGGTAGAGCGTCACCGGGTGGCCGAGCGCCGTCCACTCGTTCCCGAGCTCGAGGTAGCGGCGCACACCCCCGAACACGCCCACGTGCGGCAGGAAGAGTCCGATGCGCATGGACGCGGCACGCTAGCAGAGGCCATGGAGGCCTCCAAGCTCGGGCGTTCACGGCTGAACCGGCGAGCGTTTCGCCACGGAACGGTGGAGCGTCTCATCCCGGAACGGCCGTGGGTGCCGCGAAGGCCGGGGTCACGCCGATCGCGTTGTCATCCTGCGCGTTCCCCGAACGCCCGGTGCGTGGCACGCCGGGTGCAATGGAAGATGGTCACGGGTTGCCGCGCAACGGCCCATGAGAGTCGTCGCGCGGACCATGAAATCCCATACAGACCCCATCGAGGAGGAAACACCATGTCACTCATCCGTTGGACGCCGCGCCGCACCGGGCTCGTCGCGGGCCCGTTCGATACCGATCTCAACCGCCTGTTCGAGGGCTTCTTCGCACCGGTCGCGCTCCGGCAGGACGCGGTTGCCGTCACTCCGCCGATCGACGTCGAGGAGACGCCGGAAGCGTATGTGTTCCATGCGGACCTTCCGGGCGTGAACACCAAGGACGTCAAGATCACGGTCAACGGCGACACGCTCACCGTCCGCGGCGAGCGCAAGCGCGAGGAGCTGAAGACCGAAGGGTCGCTTTACCGGACCGAGCGCCTGTACGGTGCGTTCGAGCGGACGTTCACGCTCGGGACGCCGGTTCGGCCCGACCAGGTCAAGGCCGCCTACCGGGACGGCGTCCTCGAGATCCGCGTGCCCAAGGCCGAAGAGGCCCGCGCGCGTGAGATCGAGGTGCAGGTCGGGTAAGGTTGCCGGCACGAACCCCCGCAGCACTCACGGCCACGCCCGGCGCGATCCGCCGGGCGTGGCACTCCGATAGCAGGGCGCAGTCAGGCGAAAGAAGGCACGTTCATGGGTAAGGTCATCGGCATCGATCTCGGCACCACCAACTCGTGCGTCTCGGTCATGGAGGGCGGAGAGCCCAAGGTGATCGCGAACGCGGAGGGCTTCCGCACCACGCCGTCGGTGGTGGCGTTCGCCAAGAACGGCGAGCGCCTGGTGGGTCTGGTCGCGCGCCGGCAGGCGGTGACCAATCCCACGAACACGGTGTATTCGATCAAGCGCTTCATGGGCCGGCGTTTCGACGAGGTCGGGAGCGAGATGAAGCTCGTGCCCTACCAGGTCATCAAGGGCCCCAACGGGGACGTGCGCGTGAAGACCGGCGGCCAGGAGTTCTCGCCGCCCGAGATCTCCGCCATGATCCTCACCAAGATGAAGCAGACCGCGGAGGAGTACCTGGGCGAGAAGGTCTCCGAGGCGGTGGTCACCGTGCCGGCGTACTTCAACGACAGCCAGCGCCAGGCCACCAAGGATGCCGGTCGCATCGCCGGGCTCGACGTCAAGCGCATCGTGAACGAGCCGACGGCCGCCGCACTCGCCTACGGCCTCGACAAGAAGAAGGACGAGAAGGTCGCTGTCTTCGATCTCGGTGGCGGCACGTTCGACATCTCGATCCTCGAGATCGGCGACGGCGTGTTCGAAGTCCGCTCCACGAACGGCGACACCCACCTGGGCGGTGACGACTTCGACCAGAAGATCATCGACTGGCTCGCGGACGAGTTCAAGAAGCAGGAGGGCATCGACCTGCGCAAGGACGCGATGGCGCTGCAGCGTCTGAAGGAAGCCGCGGAGAAGGCCAAGTGCGAGCTGTCCGGCACGCTGTCGACCGACGTCAACCTGCCGTTCATCACCGCCGACCAGAACGGGCCCAAGCACCTCAACATCACGCTGTCGCGCGCGAAACTCGAGCAGATCGTCGGCGACCTGGTCGAGCGCTGCCGTGGCCCGGTGGTGCAGGCGTTGAAGGATGCCAACCTGACCGCGTCGCAGATCGACGAGGTCGTGCTGGTGGGCGGCTCGACCCGCATGCCGCGCGTGCAGGAGCTGGTGAAGGAGCTGTTCGGCAAGGAGCCGCACAAGGGCGTCAACCCCGACGAGGTGGTCGCCGTCGGCGCCGCGATCCAGGGCGCGGTGCTGGCCGGCGACGTGAAGGACGTGGTGCTGCTCGACGTCACGCCGCTGTCCCTCGGCATCGAGACGCTGGGTGGCGTGATGACGCCGCTCATCACCCGCAACACCACCATCCCGACGCGGAAGAGCGAGACGTTCTCGACCGCGGGCGACATGCAGCCGTCGGTCGAGGTGCACGTTCTCCAGGGCGAACGCCCGATGGCGGCCGGCAACCGGAGCCTGGGCAAGTTCCACCTCGACGGCATCCGGCCGGCGCCGCGCGGCACGCCGAAGATCGAGGTCACGTTCGACATCGATGCGAACGGCATCCTGCACGTCTCGGCCCGCGACCAGGACACCGGCAAGGAGCAGAGCATCCGGATCGAGGCGTCGAGCGGGCTGAAGGAGAACGAGATCAAGAGCATGGTCGAGGACGCCGCGGCGCACGCCGAGGACGACCTGAAGCGGAAGGCGCTGGCCGAGGCACGCAACACCGCGGACGCGAAGGCGTACGAGGTGGAGAAGGGCATCGCCGACCACGGCGCCAAGCTCGACGACTCGGTCAAGGCCTCGCTGCAGGACAAGATCAAGGCCACGCGCGAGACGGTGAAGTCCGAGGACGTGAAGACCATCGAAACGGCGACGGACGAGCTGGCGAGGGCGTGGATGCAGGCGGCGCAGGCGCTCTACCAGCAGGCGACGCCTCCCCCGGGCGGCACGCCGGGACCGGGCGGCCCGGAGGGTGACGCGGGTCACGAGCCGAAGCGGAAGCCGGGCGATGGCCCGGTGGACGCGGACTTCGAGGTCGTCAACTAACTGACCGCACGCGAGAACCGAGGCGGCGGCGGGGACCCGAGAGCCCCCGCCGCCGTCGCGTTTTCCGGCGCCCGCTGCAAGTCCGGGCGATCTCCACTAGATTGCCTCGGACATGAGCCCGACTCCCGAGATCCCGGCGAGCCTGCAGGGTATCGCCGTGGCGCTCTACGCCGCCTGCCAGGCTGGCCTGGTGGGCTACTCGGCGCATCGCTGGCGGATGCTGCGCGGAGGAGGTCCGCCATCGCCGTCGCCGGCGTGCTGGTGGTCGGCGGAGACCGCTCCGCGCGTGCTCGTTCAGCTTCCCGTCCGTGACGAGCCGGCTGTTGTCGCGCGGCTCGTGGCCGCCGCGGCGGCGCTCGACTGGCCGCGCGACCGCCTCGAACTCCAGCTCCTCGACGACTCGGGCGATGCCGCGGCCGCGCTCGGGGCCGAGGCCGTGGCGCGTGCGCGCGCGGCCGGCGTGAACGCCGTCCACCTGCGCCGGGGGCACCGGCACGGTTACAAGGCGGGTGCGCTCGCCGCGGGGCTCCGCGCGAGCACCGCCGAGTTCGTGGTGGTGTTCGATTCCGACTTCGTGCCGGCGCCGGACTTCCTGGTGCGGACGCTCACCTGGTTCGTGGAGCCGCGGGTCGGGCTGGTGCAGGCCCGCTGGGGGCACTTGAACCGTGACGCGAATCTCCTCACACGCGCGCAGGCGGTGATGCTCGACGCGCATCTCCTCGTCGAGCACGCGTGGCGGCAGCGAGCCGGGCGCTACCTCAACTTCAACGGCACCGCCGGCGTCTGGCGCCGGGCCTGTATCGAGTCGGCGGGCGGTTGGTCGCACGACACACTCACCGAGGACCTGGACCTGAGCTACCGCGCGCAGCTCGCCGGCTGGCGCTTCGTGTTCGATCCCGCCGTGATCGTTCCGGCGGAGCTGCCCGAAACAATGTCGGCGTTCCGGACGCAGCAGCACCGCTGGGCCAAGGGCGCGCTGCAGACCGCCCGAAAACTGCTGCCCCGTGTGTTCCGCGCGCCACTGCCGTGGCCCATCAAACAAGAAGCGTTCGTCCACCTGACCGCGAACGCCACCTACCCGCTGCTCCTCGCGCTCGCGACGCTGCTCCTGCCGTTGCTGTTCGGGGCCCGTTCGCCGGCCGGCGCGTGGGTGATCGCGCTGCACGTCGCGGTCGTGGCCGCCGGCACGTTGCCGGTGGCGCTGTTCCTGCTTCGCGGCCAGCGCTTGGCCGGCCGGCGCGGCACGCAGGCGAGCGTGGACGTGGGCGCGGCGCTGATCCTGTGTGCCGGGCTGTCGTGGCACCTGGCGCGGGCCGTGATCGAGGGGTTGTGGGGCGCAACCGGGGAGTTCGTGCGCACTCCAAAAACCGGCGCGGGCCTGCGCCGGCCGCCGGCGCACGGCGCCGCCGCGCCGGCCTCGGTCCGAGCCGAGGGCCGCGCCGCGGGGCTCCCCGAGCTGGCGCTCGCCGCGATCTTCACGCTCGCGGCGGTGTGGGCGGTGCGCTCGGACCGGCCGGTGGTGATGCCCTTCCTCGTCGCGCTGTCCACGGGGCTCGTCTGGGTCGGCCTCGCGACCCGGCGCGGCTCGCGCGGGGCGAAGGCGCCGCGCGCCATGGCGCCGCGGACGCTTCGCGCGGGCATCCCGCGGGTGGGGACGGGCGCGGGCGGCTGAAACGCGGCGCACGCCCGACGGGCGTCAGAGGCGTACGATCTTGGGCGAGTGCTTCCCGACCAGGGCGTTCCGCGTGTCCACGACGGCCTTCGACCACTTGAGCAGGGCGGCGTAGTCGATGCTCTTGTGCGCGGTGGCGATGACCGCGCAATCGAATCGCTTCAACTGGGCCGCGGTGAACGGCACGCTCTTCATGACCGCGCCTGCGAACCGGATGCTCGGCACGTACGGATCGGTGTATTCGATCCTGGCGCCGCGCTCGCGGAGCTTCTCCATGATGTCGAGCGACGGGCTCTCGCGCACGTCGTCGATGTCGGCCTTGTATGCCACCCCCAGCACCAGGACCCGCGAGCCGCGCACGGACTTGCCCCGGCGATTCAGCGCCTCGCCGACCAGGTCCACGACGTAGTCGGGCATGTGGCCGTTCACGTGCCCGGCCAGTTCGATGAAGCGGGCCTCGAATCCGCTCGCGCGCGCCTTCCACGACAGGTAGAACGGGTCGATCGGGATGCAGTGCCCGCCCAGCCCCGGCCCGGGGTAGAACGGCATGAACCCGAACGGCTTCGTGGCCGCGGCGCGGATCACCTCCCACACGTCGATCTTCAGCCGCGCGCACATCAGGGCCAGCTCGTTCACCAGTCCGATGTTGACGCTGCGGAACGTGTTCTCGAGCAGCTTGACCATCTCCGCGACCTGCGGCGAACTCACCGCCACCACGTGTTCCAGCCGCTGCCGGTAGAGCTGCACCGCCGCGCGCGTGCAGGCCTCGGTCACGCCGCCCACGACCTTGGGGATGTTGCGCGTGTTGAAGTCCGGGTTGCCCGGGTCCACCCGCTCGGGGGAGAACGCGAGGAAGAAGTCCTTGCCCACCTGCAACCCCGACTCGGCGAGCATCGGCAGCACCAGCTCGTCCGTGGTGCCGGGGTAGGTCGTGCTCTCGAGGATCACCAGCTGGCCCTTGTGGAGATGGCGGGCCACCTCGGTCGCCGCCGCGACGATGAACGACACGTCGGGGTCGCGCTGCTTGCTGAGCGGCGTCGGCACGCAGATGTTGACGGTGTCGCAGCGCTTGAGCACGGAGAAGTCGGTGGTGGCGACGAACCGCTTCTGGCGGACGAGCGCGCGCACGTCGGAGGTGGACACGTCCTGGACGTAGGAGTGGCCCTGGTTCAGCTGTTGCACGCGCTTCCCGTCGATGTCGATGCCGAAAACCTCGAACCCGGCCTGCGCCAGTTCGATCGCGAGCGGCAAGCCGACGTAGCCGAGCCCGATGACGGCGAGCTTGGCGGTGCGATCGTGGAGGCGTTTCTCGAGCGTCTGGGCGGTGGATCCTGCGCGAGACGCCTTGCGTGGGGTGGGCATGAGCGGGGAACCGTAACAAAGCGCCGGAACGAGCGCCAATGCAGCGGGGCTCGCGCGCGGCGCGTGCGGTCCGTTCCCGCCCGGATGCGCCCGCGGGCGGGCAGGTGATCGGGAGGATTCACGCGGAGTGGGCGTTCGAGTGCTCGCGCCGGCGCGCGATTGAGCTTGAATCCGGGCAGGTGTTTCGGGAGAATTCGTACGCGAGGCTTCCTGTCATCGATCGTGCACTGCACGCCGAACTCCCCCGCAAGCGACCGGGACGTGCCGTCGCGAGCAGGGACTCCCCGGCGAGCATCACGCGAGGATGGGTGCCTCCAATTCTTGGCCGGCCGACTTTGCGCTAGTCTCCCGGCGTGAACGCCGCCCCGCCCCCGGACCGTCTGGTCCGCTACGTCGCCGAGGGAGCCCCGCGCTATGGGCTCGACCGCAGCGACCACTTCGCCCGGCTCTCCGCCGCGCCGTGGCAGGGCGGCGCGCCGGTCGGCGCGCGCGACGATCCCGCGAGCACGCGGCTCGCCCCGAGCGAGCCGAGCAAGATCCTGTGCATCGGACTCAACTATGCGGAGCACGTCCGCGAGAGTCTCACCGTGACCCCGGGCGCCACGGCGCCGCCCGCCGAGCCCCTGTTCTTCTTCAAGCCGCCGAGCGCCGTCCTCGCGCCCGGCGCCGCGATCGTGAAGCCCGCCGGGCTCGAGCGCCTGGATCCGGAAGGGGAGATGGCGCTGGTGATCGGTCGCCGGGCGCGGCGCGTGAGCGAGGCCGACGCGCTCGCCTGTGTCGCCGGCGTGACCTGCTTCAACGACGTGAGCGCGCGCGACTGGCAGAAGCGCGACAGCCAGTGGTCGCGCGCGAAGGGCAGCGACACGTTCGCGCCTTTCGGTCCATGCGTCGCGCTGGGACTCGACCCGCGTGACCTCTCGCTCGAACTCGCCGTGAACGGCGAGACCCGCCAGCGCACGCGCACCTCGGGCATGCACTTCGGTCCGGCGTTCCTGGTGAGCTGGCTCTCGGGTTTCGTCACGCTCGAGCCCGGTGACCTGATCGCCACCGGAACGCCCGCCGGCATCGCGCCGATCGAGCCGGGCGACGTCGTGTCCGTGACGATCGAAGGGGTCGGGACGCTGTCGAACCCCGTCGCCGCGGGGAGCGCATGAGCACGCCGCTCCTGATCGTCAACGGGCGCCTGTGGTCAGGCGTGCCGCTCGCCCACGATGCCGTGCTGGTGCGGAACGCCCGCATCGTGGCGCTCGGACGGGCCGCCGAGCTGTTGGACGTGGGCCCCGGCGCGCGCGTCGTGGACGCGGCCGGCGGCACCGTGACCCCGGGGCTGATCGACGCGCACATCCACTTCGTGCCGTGGGCGCGCGCGCGGCGCCAGCCCGACCTGGCCGGTGCGCGCACGCGGGCGGAGGCGCTGGCGAGGGTGGCCGCGGCACTCGCGACCACGCCCGCCGGCCGCTCCCCGGTCGTGGGGCGTGGCTGGGACGAGAGCGGGTGGGAGGCCGCGCCGGAGCGCGCCGCACTCGACACGCTCGCGCCGGAGCGGCCGCTGATCCTGCACCGGCACGACTTCCATGCGCTCTGGGTCAACTCGACCGCGCTCGCCGCGGCCGGCGTGACGCGCGCCACGCCCGACCCGGAAGGCGGCCGCTTCGAGCGCGATGGCAGCGGCGAGCCGACCGGGCTCGTGCGCGAGCACGCCGTGAGTGCGTTCCGCGCGCTGGAGGAAGAGGCGGCCCCGCCGATCGACGATGCGCTGCTGGCCGATGCCGCCGCCGCGCTGCACGCGGAGGGCATCACCGCGGTCCACGACTTCCAGCGCGAGCAGCCGGACTGGCGGCGCACGCGGGCGCTCGCCCGCCAGGGTCGCCTGCGCGTCCTGCAGCAGATCGGACTCGAGCAATTGCGACAGCGCACCGCGCTCGGGCTCGCCGCGGGCGGGGGAGACGACTGGTTCCGCACCGGCTCGCTCAAGCTCTTCGCGGACGGCACGCTCGGCTCGCGCACGGCCGCGATGCTCGAACCCTACGCCGACCACGGCGGCCGGGGCATGGCGATGCTGTCGCCGGGTGAGCTCGCCGGTTCGGTCGGCGAGGCCGCGGCGGCCGGATTCTCGGTGGCGATCCACGCCATCGGCGACGCGGCCGTGCGCCACGCGCTCGACGCCATCGCCACCCATCGCGCGGCGCTCGCCCGCCTGGCGCTCGCCCCGCGGATCGAGCACGTGCAGCTCCTCGCGGACGCCGACCTCCCGCGGTTCGCGGAGCTCGGTGTGGCGGCCAGCATGCAGCCGCAGCACGCCACCACCGACGCGCCCGTCGCGCGCGCCGCGTGGGGCTCGCGTTGCCGGATGTCCTACCCGTGGCGGTCGCTCCTCGCCGCGGGCGCACGGCTGGCGTTCGGCTCCGATGCGCCGGTCGAGCCCCCGCTCCCGCGTCTGGGCCTGGCCGCCGCGGTCGAGCGGGTGGGCACGGACGGACGGCCGTTCGAGCCGGCGCAGGCGATCGCGCTCGACGCCGCTCTCGCGGCCTACACGCATGTGCCGGCCGGGCTCGCGGGTGGGCACCTGGGTCCGGGAACGCTCGAGGTCGGCGCCCCCGCCGATCTCGTCGTCTGGGACCGGGATCTCCACGCCACCCCGTCCGGGCGCCTCGCCGAGGTGCGGCCCCGGCTCACGGCGCTCGCGGGGGAAATCGTGTATGACTCACGGCTCGAAGAGACGGGCCGGGGAGCCGGGGGAGCCCGGAGGCCCGGGGCGGCGCGCGGGCTCGCGCCCCGAGGGCAGGCGAGCGAGGGCTGAACGTGGATTACACGGCACGCACGGACGCCGAACTGGTCGCGATCACGAACGCGGGCGACAACCGCGGCTTCGATGAGCTCGTGCGCCGTTACCGCGACCGCGTCTACCGCCTGTGCACGAAGATCCTGCGCCAGGAGGACGACGCGGCCGAAGCGCTCCAGGATGCGTTCCTGTCGGCGTACCGCGGGCTGCCGCGGTTCAAGAGCGAATCCACGTTCTCCACCTGGCTCTACCGCATCGCCACGAACGCCAGCCTGATGAAGCTGCGGCGGCGCCGCCCGGGACACGTCTCGTACGAACAGTCCCAGAGCCCGACGCCGGACGCGGAGCCGCTGGCGCTCCCGGACTGGTCGGCGCAGCCGCTCGACGAGCTGCTGGACAGCGAGACGCGCGAGGTGCTCGGCCGCGAAGTGGAGACGCTGCCGGCCAGCGAGCGCGAAGTGTTCGTGCTGCGCGACATGATGGAGCAGTCGAACTCGGACGTGGCGCAGGAGCTGGGTCTCAGCGTCGCGGCGGTCAAATCGCGACTGCACCGGGCGCGGCTCCACCTGCGGGACCGGATGAACCGCTACTTCCGCGACCGGGTCATTCGGCCGCCCGGCAGCGCCTAGGGGTCAGTGGCGAAACGCCCACATGAAAAGCGCGAGCGCCAGGATGACGCGATACGCCGCAAAGCCGCCAAAGCCGGCCTTCCGCAGCAGGCTCAGCATGAACCGGATGGCGATGAAGCCGAAGAAGGCCGAGCTCACCACGCCGATCGCGAGCGTCGTCACCGGCACCTCGGCGACCAGGTTCCGCGACTTGAGCAGCAGCTCGTACATCACCGCCGCGAGCGTGATGGGGATGGACACCATGAACGAGAAGCGCGCGCACGCGAGCCGGGACAGTCCGGCCGCTCGGCCCGCGGTCATGGTGATGCCCGAACGCGACACGCCCGGCACGAGCGCGAGGCACTGTGCGAATCCGACGCCGAGCGCCGTGCCCCAGCCGGGCGCACGCCCGTCGCGGCCGCGCCCCGCGAGCTTGTCGGCCAGCCACATCAGGATGCCGAACACCAGCAGCAGGGTCGCCTGCAGCGGCACCGAGCGCAGCTTGTCCTCGAGATCGCCCAGCATCTTCCCGGCGATGAGCCCCGGAATCGTGGCGACGACGATCATGCCGAACGCGTTGCGCGCATCGGTGCGCAACGCCAGGTCCTTGCCGAACATGTCGCGCGCGAGCTGGAGCCAGTCGCCGAGGAACGCCGCCACGAGGGCGACGAGCGTGCCCGCGTGCAGCGCCACGTCGAACGCCACGCCAACGTACGGCCAGCCGAGCAACGTCGGCACGATGAACAGGTGGGCGCTGCTCGAGACCGGAAGCAGCTCGGTGAGTCCCTGGACGGCGCCGAGCACGAATGCCTGGAACGGCGACAGCACGGGTTCGGCGGCCACGAGCAGGAGCATGGGCGCGCACGCTAACACGCCGGCCACCGTCGAGCGAAGCGGGAATCCCGTTTCATGATCGAGCGGACGGGTCAGGAGCGTTCCGCCCCGGCGGCGACGGCGGCCGGACCGGCGCTCGTCGGCGATTCAGCCGCGAGCGTCACCCGGAACGTCGGAAAGGTGAGCGCCGCCACGTTCCTGTCGCGCGTGCTCGGCCTGCTGCGCGACCAGGTGTTCGCGGCGCTGTTCGGGGCGGGCACGGCCGCGGACGCGTTCAACATGGCGTTCCGTGTCCCGAATCTCCTCCGCGACCTGTTCGCGGAGGGCGCGATGAGCGCGTCGTTCGTGCCGACGTTCACGCAGTGGCGGGAGCGGGAGGGGGACGAGGCCGCCTGGGGGCTCGGGCGCCAGCTGATGGCCACGCTGTTCACGGTCCTGCTCGGCCTGTGCGCGCTCGGCTGGGTGTTCGCGCCCCAGTTGATCGGCCTGCTCGCCGGCGGCTTTGGCGCCGTGCCCGGAAAGCTCGAGCTGACGGTCACGCTCACCCGCATCATGCTCCCTTTCCTGCCCGCCGTGGCGCTGGCGGCGGCGGCCATGGGCATGCTGAACGCTCGGGGCGTGTTCTTCCTGCCGGCGCTCGCGCCCGCGCTCCTCAACCTGGGCATGATCGTGTTCGGCCTGGCGCTCATCCCCGTGTGTCGCGCGGTCGGCCTGCCCATCATCACCGCGATGGCATTCGGCGTGCTGCTGGGTGGCGTGCTGCAGTTCGCCTGCCAGCTGCCGTCGCTCCACCGGATCGGGTTCCGGCTGCGGCCGGAGATTCCCAACTGGCACCCGGGCGTGCGGCGCGTCGCCGCGCTCATGCTCCCGGCCACGGTCGGGCTGGCCGCGACCCAGCTCAACATCTTCGTCAGCCAGGCCATCGCCGCCAGCTTTCGCGAGGGCAGCGTGTCGTGGCTCCAGTACGCGTTCCGCCTGATGCAGCTGCCGATCGGCCTGTTCGGCGTGGCGGTGGGGACGGTGAGCCTGCCGGCGCTGTCGCGTGCCGCGGTGCGCCGGGACCTGCCGGCGGTCCGCGCGACGCTGTCCGAGTCGGTGCGGCTCGTGCTCCTCCTGACGGTGCCGTCGGCGCTGTTCCTCGCCGTCATGGCGCGGCCGATCCTGGCGCTCCTCTTCCAGCACGGCCGGTTCCACGCCGCCGACACCATCGCCACGGGTGACGCCCTGGTCATGTACTGCGTCGGCCTGCCGGCGTTCGCCGCGGTTGGAGTCTTCACGCGCGCGTTCTACGCGCTCGGCGACACGCGCACCCCGGTGCGCGCCACGTTCGTGGCGGTGGGAGTGAACCTGGTGCTCAACCTGCTGTTCGTGGGCCCGCTCCGGGGCCTCGGCCTCGCGCACCGCGGGCTCGCGCTCGCCACCTCGGCGACGGCGCTCATGAACCTCGCCCAGCTGTCGTTCGCGCTGCGCGCGCGCCTCGGGGGCATCGACGGCCGCCGCATGTCGGGCTCGCTCGTGCGCATCCTCGCCGCGAGTGCCGCGACGGCGGCACTGCTCGCGCTGGCGCTGCGCGCGCTCGGAGACATCACCGCGCGCGGCGTGCTGTTCCGCGCGGGCGTGGTGGCGGGCGGCGGGCTCGTGTCGCTCGGCGTGCTGCTGCTCGGCCTGCGACTCCTGCGTGTGGGCGAGCTCGCGATGGTCGCGGAACTCGGCCGCTCGCTGCGCGGCCGCTTCGGGCGGAATTAGAGCAGACGACCCCGTCCCCGCCAGAGTCGCGGAAAGACCGCGAATGCGCGCAGGCGTCCCGGGCGCCAGGCCGCCGACAGGAGTTCGAACGCGAGCCAGCCGCCGTAGGCCCAGCACATGGCCCCGCGCGAGTCCGGCACCGCGAACTGCACGCCCCAGAACAACAGCAGCCCGAGCGCTTCGTACGCGTGGAAGACGAAGTTCGCGAGCAGCACCACGCCGAGCGCACCCTGCAGGAGCGTCAGCAGCACCTCGGTGCGATGCGGCCCGAGCGGCACGCTGGTCGGGGCCCCGATCGACCACGAGTACACGATCGGGATCATCGCCGCGAGCACCGTCCACTGGTTGATGTTGCTCGAGGCCATGTTCATGAGCGCCATGCCGCCCTTGCCCCGGCTGCGCGCCCAGTAGGACGTGGTGACGAACTCGGGAAACTCCGACAGGAACGGCGCCACCCACTGGACGAACACGAACTGCGAGACGCCGGCGACGGTCGCGAGCCCGATCATGCTCTTCAGGAACGGATGCGCAGTGAGATAGAGCATGGCGCCGCCGACCAGGAACAGTCCCACCACGCTGAGCGGCCGCCAGGGCGAGGGCAGCGCCATCACCGCGCGCGGGACGGCGCCGGCATCCTCGACCTCCTCGTGTTCCTTGGGTGGGATGCGCTGCAGCACCCAGAGATAGGCCGCGTAGATGCAGAGCAGCACACCGGAATCCACGAGCCCGAGCGTGCCCTTCCACACGATCCACGCGAAGTAGACGAGCGCCGGGGTCAGTCCCACGATCTCGACGGCGTGCTCGGGGTCGAGCGCGATCGGCCGCCACAACTGCTCCTCGCCGCGCCCGCGCCGCGCGATCACGCTCACCACCCAGATCGCGGGCCAGCCGAGCCCGGTGAGGAGCCGCAGCGCACCGGTGAAATTGGCGGTCATGAGCGGCACGTTCTGGTGCCACGCGATCACCGCTTCGACCGCGAACTCGGGCAGGACCTGGATCCACGCCAGCAGCGCCAGGGCGAGGCCCTGGGAAATGTAGAACTGGGCGCACTCCGCGCCCCACGCGACGACGAACGACGACAGCAGGATGGTGGGGAACGTCCACAACGCCGAGTGCGCCACGCGGCGCACTTCCTCGGGCGGGAGATCGCTGCCGATCATGAGTCCCTTCGGAGGGCTGGGAGGTGCGCGCGCGGCTTGCGGGCGCAGTCGACGAGCCGATACTGTCCCGCGTCCATGACAGCGTCAAGAACACGCCGCCCGGTCCGCGTGCGCGTCGCTCGGACGCGACCGCTCGCCGCCGGCACGCGCGCCCTGTGCGCATTCGCGGCCGCGATGACGCGCGGGAACGAGCCCGAGGCCCGGGTCGCGCTGGCTGCAGCGCGCACCGCGGGTGTGCGCCGCAGGGCGGCGGAGGAGACGGCGCTCATGCTCATGTTGTACGCCGGGTATCCGAGCGCGCTCGAGAGCCTGCGCGTGCTGAACACGGCGTGGCCGGGCCGCGCACTCCGGACGCGCGAGGGCGGGACGGCGCGCTGGCGGGCGCGCGGCGAGGCGTTGTGCCGCGAGGTCTACGGCACCGCATACGGCAAGCTCCTGCCGGCGGTGCGTGCGCTGCATCCCGATCTCGCGGTGTGGATGGTGGAGCACGGCTATGGCCGCGTGCTGGCGCGGAAGGGTCTCGCCGTCGTCGAGCGCGAACTCGTCACCGTTGCCGCGCTGGCGTCGCTGGGCTGGGAGCGCCAGCTGGTGAGCCACGTGCTCGGGGCCCTGAGGGTGGGCGCGGGTGAGGTCGCGACGCACGCCGCGCTCGAGGTGGGGGCGGGCCTCGCCGACGCGCGCGGCCGAGGCATCGCGTCGCGCACGTGGCGGCGCGCGGTCCGGGCGAACGCCGCGCTCGGCGCCGGCCGCTGAGGCGGGAGATCGCCGGAGCCCGTTTCGAGCCGCCCGGCCGCTTCGCGCATCCAAACCGGGCACTTTGACCGTCCGCTCCCCGGCCCACTAGGATGTCCGCTCGCATGTCCCTGTCCTGCCGTGACTTCCACCATCGGTGCCATCCGACCTGCCGGTCGGGGCGATGTCGGTGACCCCGCGCGTGCTCGCCGTTCGCGCACGGGTCGCGGCCACCGCCAACCGCGGCCCCCTGGGCGACACGCTCTCGCTCGACCTCCTGGCGGGCGGCCCCATCGCGCGCGAGCGCGTGCCCGTCCAGTGGCGGGACACCGCGCGGCTCCGTGCGCTCGCCGAGGCGAAGCGGGCGCCGCTTCCGGCCGCACTCGCGGGCGAGCTCACGGCCTACCACCGCCGACTCGGCGCCTCGCCCGCGTCGCTCGCCAACCTTGCGCGGCTCGCCCGCGGTGACGCGGTCGCGACCGTCGCGGGTCAACAGCCCGCACCGCTCGGTGGACCGCTCTACTCGCTCCACAAGACGGCCGGCGCGGTAGGGATGGCGGCGGACGTTTCGCGGCGCACGGGGGCCGCGTGCGTGCCGCTCTTCTGGATGCACGGCGAGGACTCCGATTTCGCCGAGATCCGCGGCGTGACCGTGGCGGACATGGAGCTGATGCTGCACGAGTCGCAGCTGCCGGACGACGCGCACTCGGACGGAGAGCTGGTGGGCGGGATCCGACTCGACGCCGTGCGCGAGACGGGAGCGCGGGCGATCGAGAAGTGGCGCGGGCTGCCCGGCCATGCCGGCGTGCAGGCGCTGTGGACCCGCTCGCTCGCGCAGGCGCAGGACCTGGGCGAGGCGATGAGCGCGCTCTGGCTCACGCTGTTCGCCGAGCAGGGCCTGGTGGTGGTGGATCCGCGGCTCCCCGCGTTCCGCGCCGCGGCACGGCCCATCGTCGAGCGCTACCTCGCGGGTGCGGACGGACTTCACGCCGCCGCGCGCGCCGCGGGCGCGCGCATGGAAGCGCTCACCGGCCGGCGCGCGCTCGCCGATGCGGCGCTCGACTCGTTCGTGTTCGAGGTGCGCGACGGCCGCCGCTACAAAGTCTCGGCGGCCGATGCGCTCGCGCGCGGCGCGTCGGCGGTGCTCTCCCCGAGCGTGGCGCTGCGGGCCGCCGTCCAGGATGGCGTGTTCCCGACCGTGGCCATGGCCTGCGGGCCCGGCGAGATCGCGTACCTGATGCAGCTCACGGAAGTGTTCGCGGGCGTGGGCGTGAAGCAGGCCGCGCCGGCGCTCCGCTTCGGGGCCACCTGGCTGCCTCCGGCGGCGGTCGCGCTGGCGGACGCCGCCGGGGGCGATGCGTGGGACGTGGTGACCCACACCGATGCCGTACTGGCGCGCGTCGCGGAGACGCGCGTCCCGACCGAGTTGCAGCAGGCGCTCGCCGCGGCGCGCGCCGCGGTGGACCAGTCCCTGGCGCGGCTCGCGGACGCCTCGCGCCCGTTCGATGCGAGCCTGCCGCAGATGGTCGAATCGGCGCGCGGGAAGATGGACTTCCAGGTGTCGCGGCTCGCCGAGGGCGTGCTCGGGAAGGCGCGCGGCCAGCTGGACCGCGAGCAGCCGCTGTGGCGCCGATTGCGCTACGTGCTGCTGCCGGGTGACAAGCTTCAGGAGCGCCGCCTCGCGTCGCTCGAGCCCGTGGCCCGCCTCGGGACGGGCGTGGTGACGGAACTGTGCGATCTCGCCGCCGAGCACGCGGCTCGAACGGCGGATGGCGTGCACGAACATCACCTGCTGGAGGCCTGATGCCGCTCGTGATGGCGTGCGCGTGATGGCACGCACGAGAGGTCGCTCGTGACTGCACGCTCGAGAACCGACCGGTGACTCCACTCGACGCGCTGTGCTTCGGGGCGCATCCGGACGACGTCGAGCTCACGTCGGGCGGGCTTGCCGCGCGGCTCGCGGCGCACGGGCACGCGGTCGGGATCGTCGACCTCACGCGCGGCGAGCTCGGCACGCGGGGTGACGTGGCCACGCGCGCGCGCGAGGCCGAGGCCGCGGCGCAGGCGCTCGGTGTTGCGGCGCGCATGACCCTCGCGCTGCCGGACGGCGGGCTCGACCGCCGCGACCCGGCCCAGATGAAGACGGTGGTCGAGTGCCTGCGCGAGCACCGCCCGCGGCTGGTGATCGCCCCCGACCGCCACGACGAGCACCCGGACCACGTCGAGGCCTCCCACCTCGTGGCGCGCGCGTGCTACCTCGCCGGCCTCGCGCGCTACCCGGCCGCGGGCGAGCGCTTCCGCCCCGGCCGGCTGCTGTTCGCGCTCTATCGCTCGGGCACGGCGCCGCACCTGGTCGTGGACGTGAGTGCGGTGTGGCCGCGGCGCGTGGCGGCGCTCCGCGCGCACGCGAGCCAGTTGGATCCGGGGGCCGGGCCGGGCACGTACCTCACCGCCGCCGGATTCGTGGAATCGGTCGAGGCGCGCGCGCGCGCATGGGGCGCACTGGCGGGGGTGGAGTACGCCGAGGGCTATCGCGTGCGCGGACCCCTGCCCGTCCTCGATGCGCGCACGCTGCTCGCCGCACGCGGGAGCGACCATGGTTGAGCGGAAGCCGGCGCGATCGCGCACCGAGTCCCGGCCGCGGCGCCCCGCCGCCGCGGGGAGGGTCGCGCCCCCGGCACGCGGCCGGGCCGGCAAGAAGCTCAAGATCGGCATCAGCTGCTACGCGCACTTCGGCGGCAGCGGCGTGGTGGCGTCCGAGCTCGGGCGCGAGCTGGCGCGGCGCGGTCACGAGGTCCACCTCATCGCCAGCCACCTGCCGTTTCGGTTGCGGAGCTTCGAGCCCAACATCTTCTTTCACGAGGCGACGCCGGCCGCCTACCCGGTGTTCGAGGAGGCGCCGAGCAACCTCGCGCTCGCCACCAAGATGGTCGAGGTGACCGAGAACTACATGCTGGACGTGCTGCACGTGCACTACGCGATGCCGTTCGCGACCAGCGCCTACCTGGCGAAGCAGATCATGCTGCCGCGCGCGCTCGGCGTGGTCACGACGCTTCACGGCACGGACATCACCGTGCTCGGCGCGGAGCCCTCGTTCTTCCGGATCACCCAGTTCAGCATGCAGTCCAGCGACCGGCTGACCGCCGTGTCCCGCTTCCTCAAGGAGCGCGCCGAGGCCACGTTCGGGTTCACCCGGCCGATCGAGGTGATCTACAACTTCGTGGATCCGCACGTCTTCGCACCCAAGCGCGACAGCCGCATCCGCCTCGCGGCCCCTGGGACGAAGGTCCTCATGCATGCTTCCAACTTTCGTCCGGTCAAGAACATACCGGTCGTTATTCAAGTATTTGCCGAAGTTCGGAAGCAGCTTCAGGCCAAGCTGGTGATGGTCGGGGACGGTCCGGAGAAGGCGGCCTCGGAGCAGCTCGCCCGCGAACTGGGGGTGCACCGGGACGTTCTCTTCCTCGGAAACCAGGACTGCATGGAGGAAATGCTGCCACTTGCCGATGTATTCCTCCTGCCGAGCTCCTCCGAGAGCTTCGGCCTCGTGGCGCTTGAAGCCATGAGTGCCGAGGTGCCGGTCGTCTGCTCCAATGCGGGTGGCCTGCCGGAGGTGGTCGAGCACGGGTTCACGGGTTTCCTGCACGAGCCGGCCCACGTGGCCGGCTACACGGCGTCGGTGCTCAAGCTGCTCACGAACGACACGCTCCGGCGTACCATGGGCCGCCGTGGGCGGCGGGTGGCGATGGAGCGCTTCAGCGCCGAGGAGATGGTCGAACGTTACGTTAAGGTGTACGAGTCCCTGCGGTGATGGCGGAGCGCCGCTCGCCGCGGGTGTCAACGTCAGCCGACCGGCGGGCATGCCGGCGGACCCAGTAGCGGAACGAGGGACCCGATGCTCGGGAAGAAGCGACGCGTGGTGATCATGGCGGAGGGAAGCTTCACGCCCCTCGATGCCAAGACCGCGCTGGGAGTGATCCGGTATCGCCCCGGCGAGGTCGTGGCGGTGATCGATTCCGTGCGTGCGGGGCGGACGAGCGAGGACTGCGTCGGCGTGGGCGGCGACATCCCGGTCGTGGCGGGCCTGGAGGGCGCGGCCCGCCACGACCCGGATTCGCTGCTGCTCGGCACCGCGCCGCAGGGCGGCGGGCTGCCGGAGTCGTGGCGGCACGTCGTGGCCGAGGCGCTCATGCGCGGCTGGGACGTGCTGTCGGGACTGCACGTGTTCCTGAACGACGATCCCGAGCTGGCCGCGCTCGCCCGCTCCAAGGGATGCACGATGTACGACGTCCGGCGGCCCCCGGCATCGCGGGCTATCGCGGCGCGCCGCGTGGCGAATACCGATGCCCTCGTCGTACTCACGGTCGGCAGCGACTGCAACGTCGGCAAGATGACCACCGCGTTGGAGGTGAACGCCGAGCTCCAGAGCCGGGGTGCGCGCTCCGCGTTCGTGGCCACCGGGCAGACCGGGATCCTGATCGCCGACCGCGGCGCCGCGGTGGACGCCGTGCCTGCGGATTTCGTCGCCGGCGTTGTGGAGAAGCTCGTGCTCGAGGCCGCACGCGAGGCCGACATCGTCCTCGTCGAGGGGCAGGGTGCGATCCACCATCCGGCCTACTCGGGGGTGACGCTGTCGCTCATGCACGGCGCCTGCCCGGAAGCGCTCATCCTCTGCCACGAGGCCGGCCGCACGCACTTGAAGCTGGCGGACGCGGGGCCCACGCCGCGCCTCCGCTCGCTGTCCGAGATCATCCGCGACAACGAGCGCGCGGCGGGATGGATCCGTCCCGCGCCGGTGCTGGCGCTGTCCCTCAACACCATGATGATGGACGATCTCGAGGCCCGGCGCGCGCTCGAGAATGCGACGCAACTCACCCGGCTGCCGGCGGTGGACCCGGTGCGCTTCGGCACCGAGGTGGTGGCCACCGAACTCCTGCGCCGGCTCGACGCACGCAAGCGCCGGGCCTCGAACGAGTAGGAATCCGCCGGACGGCGTAAGCTCGGCCCGGCGGGAGGCCGGCCACGCGACAGCGGCCGGGATCGATCGTCTCACCCATCCGCGAGGCTCCGTCCCGATGCAACTCCGCAGCGAACCGCTCGACCTGCACACCGTGTTCGAGTTCCGCATCGCGCATGGCGCACGGCGCGCGCACCGGAACACGCTGGTGCGCGTCACGCACGACGGGATCGAGGGGCTGGGCGAGGCGGCGCCATCGCACTACTACGGCGAGACGCCGGCCACCGTCGAGGCGGCGCTGGCCGAGTGGGCGCCCGTGCTCGGGGAGGACCCGTTCGCGCTGGACGCGCTCGAGCAGCGGCTCGACTCCGCACTCCAGGGGAACGCTGCGGCGCGCGCGGGACTGGAGATGGCGCTGCACGACTGGATCGGAAAGAAACTCGGCGTGCCCACCTGGCGGCTGCTCGGGCTCGACCCGGCGCGGACGCCGCGTTCGTGCGTCACGCTCGGCATGGCGAGCCCCGAGGAGATGGACCGGAAGCTCGAAACGGTGAAGGACTTCCCGCTCATCAAGGTCAAGCTCGGGGGACCGGGCGACGTCGACAACCTGCGGCGGATCCGCGCCCGCTACAGGGGCAAGCTGCAGGTGGACGCGAACACCGCGTGGAACGCCGCCGACGCCGTGAAGGTGCTGCGCCTGATCGAGCCGCTCGAGATCGAGCTGGTCGAGCAGCCCGTCCCGCGCGGCGACCTGGACGGCCTGCGCTGGGTCCGCGAGCGGAGCCCGATTCCGGTGTTCGCGGACGAGAGCGCGCACACGCTCGCCGACATCGGACTCCTCGCCGGGCGCGTCGACGGCGTCAATCTCAAGCTCATGAAGACGGGCGGCATCCGCGAGATGCAGCGCATGATCCACGCCGCGCGCGCGCACGGCATGAAGGTGATGCTCGGATCCATGGTCGAGTCCAGCCTGGCGCTGTCGGCCGCGGCGCAGCTCGCGCCGCTCGTGGACTACCTCGATCTCGACGGCCACTGGCTGCTGAAGGACGACCCATTCGACGGCGCGCCGCGCGAGCGTGGCGAGATCCGGCTCGGGAGCCGCGCCGGACTCGGCGTGGTGCCCGCGGGAGCCCCGGTCCGGTGAGCCGGAGACTGTGGGCGTACGTCGTCCTCACCACCCTCTCCGCCGCGGTGCTGCTCGCGTTCGGGTGGCCGCCGTCGTTCGCGCGGGACTGGGGGCACTACCTGGCGTGGGTGGTGATCTGCCTCGTCTCCGAAACGATGTGGAGCAACACCATGTCGGGCTCCGCCACCTGGAGCCTGTCTGCGACCGCCGGGCTGTCGAGCGCGGTGCTGTGGGGTCCCGGCGCCGGGATGTGGATCTCGGCGCTCTCGACGCTGATCGCCGACCTGTTCGTGCTGCGGAAACCGGCCGTGCGCGTCGCATTCAACGCCGGCCAGATCGCGGTCGCGACCTGGGTCGGGGCGACGCTGTTCGGATTGCTCGGCGGACGCGCCGCGCTGCCCGAGCTGCCGGGCGGAAGCCTGCTCGACCGCACGCACGCCACCACGCTCATGCTCCCGTTCGTGGGGCTGGCGGTCGGCTACTACATCGTCAACCGCGCCATGGTGGCGCTCGCGGTGGCGTGGTCCACCGGGCGCGGCTGGTGGCGGACGCTGACCGAGGACTGGCTCTACAGCGCGCGCCTCGAGGTGGACGCCGCGTCGTTCCTCCTCACGCCGCTCATGGTCATTTCCTTCACGACCGTCGGCTACCCGGGGGTGCTGCTGTTCTACGCGCCGCTGTTCATGCTGTTCCAGTCCGACAAGCGGTTCATCGAGCTCAAGCGCGCCGAGGAAGTGAACCTGCGCAATGCGCGGTTCGCGGCCAAGGGCGAGCTCGCGGCGGGCATCGGGCACGAGCTCAACAACCAGCTGGTGGCGATCAGCGGCCGCGCACAGATGCTGCTGCGCGACGCCGAGAAACAGACGTTCGAGAAAGCGCCGCACCACGCACAGATCATCCTCGACCAGAGCAAGCGCATGGGCGTGCTCGCGAAGGGCCTCATGGACTACACCCGCAGCAACGTGAACCTGGAGCCCATGGACCTGAACGGCATGCTCACGAGCACGATCGACTTCGTGAAGAGCGACAAGCGGTTCCGCGGCGTGGAGTGGGACCTGCAGCTGGATCCCGAGCTGCCCCAGGTCCGCGCCGACGCGGGCCAGATCCAGGGCGTGTTCATCAACCTGTTCGTGAACGCCGCCGACGCGATGGGCGCGCAGGAGAGCCGGCGGGCGATCCGCGTCAGCACGAAGCTCGACCCGCGCACCCAGGCCGCGGAGATCGAGGTGCAGGACACCGGCCCCGGCATCCGGCGTGAGCACCTCGGGCGCATGTTCGAGTTCATGTTCACCACCAAGCCGGACGGTCACGGCTTCGGGCTGTCCACGTCGCACCGCACCATCGAGAACCACGGCGGTCGCATCACGGTGGACAGCGAACCCGGCAACGGGGCGCGATTCCACATCGAGCTGCCGCTGTCGGGTCCGGGGAGCCGGCGCTGACGGAGCCGGGAGGCGGCGGCGCTCCCATCCTCGGGACGGGCCCGGCCGCGCGCCCCACGGTGGCGACGGTGTCGCGCATCGATTTCGGCGGCCTGCGCCTCATCGCCGACGACGGCCGCGACTTCGAGGGGAGCGTCCCGGCCAGGCTGCGCGGCGTGAAGAAGTCGCTCGGCAACGCCGTCGTGACCGGCGACCGCGTCGCGCTCGCCTGGGATCACGAGCGCGCGCTGGTCGAGCGGATCGAGCCACGGCGCAACCTGTTCTCCCGGCGCGCGGCGGGTGAGCGCGACGAGGAGCAGGTCGTCGCCGCGAACCTGGACCAGGTGGCGATCGTGGCGGCGCTCCAGCGCCCCGAGTTCAGCCCCGGGCTCATGGACCGGGTGCTCGTGCAATGCGAGCGCGCGGAACTCCCGAGCGTCCTCGTGCTCAACAAGACCGACCTCGACTCGCGCCGGGAGACCGACGCGCTGCTCGCCGAATACGCGCGCGCCGGCGTGCGCGGGCTCGCGACCTGCGCGGTGAGCGGACAGGGCATCGACGCCGTGCGCGCCGCCTGCGCCGGGCGGCGGACGCTGTTCGTGGGCCACTCGGGCGTCGGCAAGAGCACGTTGCTCGGCCGGCTGATGCCGCACGTCGCGATCTCCGAGGGCGAGGTGAACCGGGTGACCGGGAAGGGCCGGCACACGACCAGCGCGGCCGTGCTCTACCGGCCCGCGCCGGACACCGAGCTCGTGGACACACCGGGAGTCCGTGCATTCGCGCTGTGGGGCGTCGAGGCCGGCGAGTTGGTAGAGTACTACCCGGAACTGCGGCCGCTCGTCGGCGGCTGCCGGTTCAGCGACTGCCGCCACGATCGCGAGCCCGGCTGCGCACTGCGCGCCGCCGTGGCGGACGGACGGGTCGGCGAGCGGCGCTTCGCATCCTACTGCAAGCTGCGCGACGAGCTCGCGGAAGGGTTCCACTAGGCGCGCTCCGCGCCACGGACCCGGCGCGAGCCCCGCGAAGGAGCCCGCCTGGTTTCCGAGCCGACGTCCTCGCCATTCAATCCCGCGCTCACGCACCTCGAGTGCTTCGACTGCCACGCGCACTGCGACCTCGCGCGCCCGCGGAGCGTTTGCCCCGAGTGCGCGCGGCCGCTGGTGGCGCGTTACGATCTCGCGAGCGTCCGCGGGCGCGTCCCGCGCGAGAGCCTGAACCGCTTCGGCACCGACCTGTGGCGCTACCGCGCGGTCCTGCCGTTCGCGCCGGCATTTCCCGCGGTGCGGCTCGGCGAGGGCGGCACGCCGCTCCTGCCGCTGCCGCGCGTGGCCGAGCGGCTGGGGGTCGCGGGCCTGTGGATGAAGGAGGAGAGCCCGAACCCGACCCAGTCGTTCAAGGCGCGCGGGCTCGCGCTCGCGGTGAACGGCGCGGTCGCGTGGGGCCTGCGGGGCATCGCGCTGCCGTCCGCGGGCAACGCGGGCAGCGCCGCCGCCGCGTATGCCGCAGCCGCGGGGCTGCCCTGCCGCGTCGCGATCCCGGAGGACACGCCCGAGGCGTTCGCGCTGGAGCTGGCGGCGTTCGGCGCCGAGGTGCGACTCGTGCCCGGCACGATCGCCGACTGCGGCCGGGTCGTGGCCGAATGGGCGCCGGCGCCCGAGTGGTGGAACGTGTCCACGTTCAAGGAGCCGTTCCGGCTCGAGGGGAAGAAGACGCTCGGCTACGAGATCGCCGAGCAGATGGCCTGGGAGCTGCCCGACATGATCCTCTACCCGACCGGGGGCGGGACCGGCCTCGTGGGGATGGCGAAGGCGTTCCGCGAGATGCAGGAACTGGGCTGGCTCGGCGCGAAGCTGCCCCGGCTCGTGGCCGTCCAGGTGACCGGCTGCGCGCCGGTCGTGCGCGCGTTCGATGCCGGCGCCGCGCGCACGACCCCGTGGCCCGATGCCCACACCGTCGCGAGCGGGCTGCGCGTACCGTCGCCGTTCGCGGACACGCTCATCCTCGATGCGGTGCGGAGCACGAACGGCACCGCGGTGGCGGTGAGCGAGGAGGAGATGTTCGATTCCATGATCGAGCTGGCCTCGGCCGAGGGCTGCTTCGTCTGCCCCGAGGGCGCCGCGACGCTCGCGGCGCTGCAGCAGCTGCTCGCGAGCGGCGAGCTGCGGCGGGCCGGAGCGCGTGTCGTCATCTACGACACCGGCAGCGGCCTCAAGTACCCGGAAGCATGGCGCGCGGCGTTGTCGCGCCGGCAGGCCGCGCGGGTGGGCGCGTGAGGCTCCGGCGGTCGTGCGCGCTGCTCGTGGCCTGCGGTGTGTTCCTCGCGGCGGGACACGGGAGCGCGGCCGCGCCCGATGCGGCCCACGCGGCAAGGGGAATGCCACGCGTGCTCGCGGTGCGGCTCACCGGCGTGGTGTCGCCGGTCATGGACGACGTGCTGGGGGAGGCGATCGCACGGGCGAAGGCCGGCGGCTACCAGGCGCTGCTCGTGGAGCTCGACACGCCGGGCGGGCTCGAGAGCAGCATGCGCGACATGGTGGAGCGCGAGCTGGCGAGCCCGGTGCCGGTGATCGTCTGGGTCACGCCCGGCGGCGCACACGCCGCATCGGCGGGCGTGTTCGTGACCATGGCGGCCGACGTTGCGGCGATGTCTCCCGGCACGAACATCGGCGCCGCCACGCCCATCAGCATGCAGGGTCCGATGGACTCGACGCTCGCCCGCAAGGCGACCAACGACGCGGCGGCGTTCGCGCGAACCGTGGCGCAGCAGCGGCGGAGGAGCGTGGCGTGGGCCGAGCGCGCGGTGCGCGAGGCCGTGGCGGCCACGGACGCCGAGGCCGTCGAGCAGCACATCGTCGATTTCATTGCGGGCTCGCAGGAGGAGCTCCTCCGCAAGGCGGACGGCCGCATGATGCGGCGCGGCGCCGACAGCACCGCGATCCGGGTCGCGGGCGCGAACGTCGAGCGCATGGAGCTGTCCCTGCGCCAGCGCGTGCTCGGCCACCTGGTGGATCCCAACATCGCCTACCTGCTCCTCATGCTCGGGTTCTACGGCATCCTGTTCGAGCTGCAGAACCCGGGCGCGATCCTGCCCGGCGTCGCCGGGGCGATCTTCCTCGTGCTGGCGTTCCTGTCGCTGTCCGCGCTGCCGGTGAACGTGGCCGGCGTGGCGCTGCTCGTGCTGGGCGTGGGCTTCCTGCTCGCCGAGATCAAGGTCCACAGCCACGGCGTGCTGGCGGTGGGCGGCGCGCTCGCGCTCGCGGTGGGCGGGCTGATCATGTTCGACGACCGCGCGGTGCGCGTGGCGGTGCCGCTCGTGCTCGCGGTGACCGCGATGACGACGGCCTTCATCCTGGTCGTGGTCACGTTCGCGGTGCGCTCGCGGCGCGGTCCGCGCGTGACGGGTGCGCAGGCGATGCTCGGCCGCCGGGCGATCGTGGTGGACGGCCTGCACCCGCGCGGGCGCGTGCGACTGGACGGCGAGGTGTGGAACGCGGAAGCTGCCCGGCATGTGGAGGTGGGCGCCGAGGTCGTGGTGATCGGCGTCGAGGGACTCACGCTGCGGGTCCGGCCCGCGGCCATGGAGGCGTGAAATGCCTGGCTTGGGTACCTTGCTCGTTCCGTTCCTGTTGTTCCTGGGTTTCGTCGTCCTGCTGGTGCTGGTCAACTCGATCAAGGTCGTGCGCGAGTACGAACGGCTCGTGGTGTTCCGGCTCGGCCTGCTCGTGGGCGAGCGGGGACCCGGCCTCATCATCCTGATCCCGGGCATCGAGCGCGCCGTCAAGGTCGGGCTGCGCACGGTGACCATGGACGTTCCGTCGCAGGACGTGATCACCAAGGACAACGTCTCGGTGAAGGTGAACGCCGTCATCTACTTCCGGGTCATCGACTCGTCGCGCGCCATCGTGCAGGTGGAGAACTTCCTTTACGCCACGAGCCAGATCGCGCAGACGACGCTGCGCTCGATCCTCGGCGAACAGGAGCTGGACGAACTGCTGTCCGAGCGCGAACGCCTGAACCAGGCGCTGCAGCAGGTCATCGACCGGCAGACCGAGCCGTGGGGCGTGAAGGTGAGCACGGTCGAGGTGAAGAACGTGGACCTGCCGCAGGAGATGCAGCGCGCCATGGCGCGACAGGCCGAGGCGGAGCGCGAGCGCCGCGCCAAGGTGATCGCGGCCGAGGGCGAGTACCAGGCCTCCGCGCGTCTCGCCGAGGCGGCGGCGATCATCGGTCGCGAGCCGGCGGCGATGACGCTGCGCTATCTCCAGACCCTGGCGGAGATCGCCACCGAGAACAACAGCACCACGATCTTCCCGGTGCCGATCGACCTGATCGCCGCGTTCACGGGGTCGTTCAAGAAGGCCTGAGGAGAGCCCGGGACGGGGCATTTTCCGGGTGCGGGCGGGCGGGCAGGGGAGTAGCATCCGGGAGAGCCAGCGACCGCTGGAGGATACGTCCGTGCTCGCTCGCCTGCGTGCCCCCGCCGCCTCGTGCGGAATCCGATTCGCCTTCGTCCTCGCCGCGCCGCTGCTCGCGGCGCCCGCGGCCGCCACGCCGCCGCGGTTCGCGGCGCCGTTCATCGCCTATCCGGTCGCGTTCGGGCCTTCGGCCGTGATCGCCTGCGACGTGAACGGAGACGGCCGCCCGGACGTGATCACCGTGGGCGACGTCGGCGCCCAGGTGAGACTCGGGCTCGGCGACGGCACGCTCGGCCCCATTGCCACGTTCCCGGGTGGCGGGGGTCCGTTCCTCGTGGCGGGGGACTTGAACAACGACGGCCACCCCGACCTCGTGATGGGCGGCGACTCGATCTCGGTCGCGGTCGAGCTCGGCCTCGGCGACGGCACGTTCGGGCCGGCGGCGAGGTTCGCGGTGACGAAGGCCCCGGAGGCGGTGGTGCTCGCGGACTTCGACGGCGACGGCAATCTCGACCTGGCGAGCCTGAGCACGAGGGCCGGCACGTTGACCGTGCGGCGCGGGCTCGGCGACGGCACGTTCGCACCGGGCGCGGACATCGTCGTCGGGGGCTCGCCCGTCGGTCTCGCGGTGGGACCACTCGACGGCGACGCCCACCCGGACCTGCTCGTGACCCAGACCTCACCCGCCCAGGTGACCCCGCTGATCGGCGATGGCGCCGGGGGGTTCCACGCCGCGGCCCCGGTCGCGCTCCCCGAACCCGGCGGGCGCGTGTTGCTCGCCGATCTCGATGGCGACACCCGGCTCGACGCGGTCGTCGTCGCGTCGTACACGCACCACGCGTTCATCCTCCGTGGACTCGGCGGGGGCGGTTTCGACGTGCCGGCGACGCTGGCGCTGCCGGGCTCGTGCACCGCCGTCGCGGTCGGCGACTTGAACGGCGATCAGGTCCCCGACCTGGTCTTCAATGGTTACGATCGCAACAGTGTCGTCGCGCTCCTCGGGCACGGGGATGCGACCTTCGGCGCGCCGCAGGAGTTCATCGCCCCCCGCTCGCCGATCGGCGTGGCGCTCGCCGACCTGAACGGCGGCGGCAAGACCGACCTCGTGGTGGTGAGCAACTTCAGCACGGTCTCGGTCCACATGGGAAACGGGGACGGCACGTTCGGCGGAACACGGGATGTCGCGACGGGCCTGTACCCGTCGGCGATCGCGACCGGGGATCTCAACCGCGACGGCCACGTGGACGTGGTCACCGCGAACGCGGGGGACGGAACGCTGTCGGTGCTGTTCGGGCACGGCGACGGCACATTCGAGCCGAGGCACGACCTTGCCGCCGGCATCGATCCCGACGGCGTGACGCTGGCGGACGTGAACCTCGACGGCAAGCTCGACATCGTGTGCGCGAACGCCGGGCCGGGCACGCAGACATCCTCCACCGTTTCGGTGTTCCTCGGGGATGGGGCGGGCGCGTTCGCACCGCGGCTCGACATCCCGGTGGGTCGCTGGCCCGGCGCGGTGGCGGTCGGCGACCTGGACGGCGACGGCCTGCCCGACCTGGCAGTCGCCGAGAACGACTTCAACGAGACGCTCAGCCTCCTGCATGGCCTCGGCAACGGCGGCTTCACGAATCGACAGGGATTCCTGTTCGGGAGCAACGCCACGTCGGTGCGGATCGGTGACGCCACGGGCGACGGGCACGCCGACGTCGTGCTCGCGACGTCGTGGCCGAGCGGCAAGGTGTTCGTGCTACCGGGGCACTCCGATGGCACCTATGGGACGGTGGTCGAGCTGGACACACCCCAGTCCCCCCTGGGTGTGGGACTCGCGGACGTCACCGGCGACGGCCGGATCGACGTCGTGGCGGGAAACACGGGCCTGTCGGTCTTCCCCGGCACCGCGGGTGGCGGTTTCGGGCCACGCGTGGACTTCGGGGCGGGGGGCGGCCCGCTCGCGCTCGGGGACCTCGATGCCGACGGCATCCCCGACGCCGTGACCGCGAACGACTGGCAGAGCAACTCGCTCTCGGTGCTGAGCAGCGCGCCGGGCAGTGCGTTCTCGAATCGCGTGGATTACGGCGCGGGAGATCGACCGGTCGCGGTGGCGATGGCCGACCTCAACGGTGACGGCCTCACCGACCTGGTCGCGGCGAACACCCAGTCGAACACGGTCTCGATCCTGCTCAACACGGGCGGCCTGGCCTGGCTGCCGTGGCTCGGCGTGCCGCCGGCTGCCGCCCGCGGCGTCTCGCTCGCGCTCCGCGCGCACCCGAATCCCGCGCGCGAAGCGCTCCTCCTCGAGTTCACGCTGCCGCATGCGAGCGCAGCCACGCTGCGCGTGTACGACGTCGCCGGCCGGCAGCTCGGCCCGCCCGTCTCGGGCACCTACGGCGCGGGGACGAATCGCGTGCGCTGGGAGCAGCCACTCGCTGCCGCGCACCGCGCGTGGGCCGGCGTCTGCTTCGCCGAGATCTCGGCCGCGGGCGAGCGCGCCGTCTGCCGCGTCGTGCTGCTGCCCTAGCTTCACCGCTTCGCGCTCGCGCGCGACCGTCAGCTGGGCAGCGCGCTCGCCGCGGGCGGATCGAGCAGCACGTGCGCGTCGGCGGCGAGCCGCAGGAGGCGCGCGGCCGGGAGCTGCGAGCCGTGGTCGCGAAGGACCGTGCGGACGATCTCGGCCTTGCCCGCGCCGAAGACCGCGACGACCACGGTGCGGGCGGCGGCGAGGAGCGGGAGCGAGAGCGTGAGCCGGATCGGCGGCGGCTTCGGCGAATCGCGCTCGACCAGCACCAGCGTCGAGCGCTCGGCTGCTGCGGGCCGCCCGGGGAAGAGCGATGCCACGTGGCCGTCCTCGCCGACGCCGAGGAGCGCGAGGTCGAACACCGGTTCCGGGCCGAGGATCGCGACCAGCTCTGCGCCGTAGCGCCGCGCCGCGGCTTCCGGCGCGTCGGGTGCCGGTGCGACGCCGGTGGCGTCATCGCCGACCATCGCGTGCAGCCTGGGGCCCACGAGTCCGAGCGAGTCGAACAGCAGGCGCCCCGCCGCCGCCGCGCTCGAGGCGGGATCCGAGCGCGGGACGAACCGTTCGTCGGAGAAGAAGACATCGGTCCGCGGCCAATCCAGCTTCGCGCGCGCGAGTCGCGGCAGCAGGTTCTCGGCGGCCGAGCCGCCCGGGATGACGAACGCGAACCGCCGCCGCGCCGCGATCGAGCGCAGCGCCGCACGCTCGCAGGTGGCGGCGAACCGTTCCGCCAGCGCGTCGGCGGGCTCGACCACCACGACCGGCTGCGGCACGCTCGGCCTCCTCAGGGGTGTGCGTGCGCCCGCGCGCGGGCGCCATGCTAAGGTGGCGCTCCGTCGCGCCGGACCCTGCAGCGCAGCATAGCGCGCGCCGCGCGAACCGCACAGGGTCGGGCGAAGGCTCGGGCGATGGTTCGGGCGATGGTTCGGGCGAACGAGGCGGCGGCGGCGGCGAAGGAGGCTTCGTGGAACTGGGCATGATCGGTCTCGGCCGCATGGGTGCGAACATGGTCCGCCGCGTCATGCGCGCGGGGGTGCGCGGAGTGGTGCACGACCGCGCGCGCGACGCGGTCGCGACACTCGCGCGCGAGGGCGCGACCGGCGCGGGATCGCTCCGCGAGCTGGTCGCCGCGCTCGCCGCCCCCCGGCACGTGTGGCTCATGGTCCCCGCCGGGGTCGTGGACGCGACCATCGACGAGCTGGCCCCGCTCCTCGCGCCCGGGGACGCGATCATCGACGGCGGGAACTCGCTCTTCCAGGACGACCTGGCGCGCGCGGCGCGCCTCGCGAAGCGCGGCGTGCGCTACCTCGACTGCGGCGTGAGCGGCGGCGTGTTCGGGCTCGAGCGCGGCTACTGCCTCATGATCGGTGGCGAGGCCGAAGTGGTCGCGCGGCTCCGGCCGGTGTTCGAGGCGCTCGCGCCCGGCGAGGGCGCGGTGCCGGCGACCCCGGGGCGAAAGCCGGGCCCGTCCACGGCGACGCACGGCTGGCTCCACTGCGGGCCGCACGGCGCGGGCCACTTCGTGAAGATGGTCCACAACGCCATCGAGTACGGGATCATGGCCGCGTACGCCGAGGGATTCAACCTGCTGCAGCACGCGGGCGCCGGCCGGCAGCAGCGCGAGACGGACGCCGAAACCACGCCGCTCCGGAACCCCGAGTACTACCGGTACGATTTCCCGCTCGCGGACATCGCCGAGCTGTGGCGGCGCGGGAGCGTCATCCCGAGCTGGCTCCTCGACCTCACCGCCCAGGCGCTCGCGAGCGACGAGAAGCTCGCCGGGTTCTCCGGCCGCGTCTCGGACTCGGGCGAAGGACGCTGGTCGCTCGCGGCTGCGAACGATCTCGGCGTGCCGGTCTACGTGCTCGCGGCGTCTCTGTTCGAGCGTTTCGCCTCGCGGGGCGAGAACCTGTTCCAGGACCAGCTGCTGTCGGCGCTGCGACTGCAGTTCGGAGGACACGCGGAGAAGCCCCACGCATGAGTCGCGACCGCTCCGACGCGCTGGTGTTCTTCGGCATCACCGGTGACCTCGCCTACAAGAAGATCTTTCCCGCGCTGCACGCGATGGCGCGCCGCGGCATGCTGGACCTGCCGGTCGTGGGCGTGGCGTCCAGCCCCCTCACGCAGGAGGGGCTGATCGCCCGCGCGCACGCCAGCGTCATGGAGTACGGCGGCGGCGTGGACGAGCCGGCGTTCGCCTCGCTGGCTGCGGCGCTCCGCTACGTCCAGGGGAACTATCGCGAGGCGAACACCTACTCGGCGCTGCGCGAGGCGATCGGCGGCGCCCGCTATCCGCTCCACTATCTCGCCATCCCGCCTTCGCTGTTCGCGACCGTGGTCGAGGGGCTGGCCTCCGCGGACTGCACCCGGAACGCGCGGGTCGTGCTCGAGAAGCCGTTCGGTCGCGACCTCGAGTCCGCGCGCGCGCTCAACGCGACGCTGCACCAGCGCTTCGACGAGAAGTCGATCTTCCGGATCGATCACTACCTCGGTAAGGAGGCGGTGCAGAACATCCTCTACTTTCGTTTCGCGAACGCGTTCCTGGAGCCGGTCTGGAACCGGAATTTCGTGGACAGCGTGCAGATCACCATGGCCGAGCAGTTCGGCGTCGAGGGGCGCGGCAAGTTCTACGAGGAGACCGGCGTGATCCGCGACGTCATCCAGAATCACCTGTTGCAGGTCGTGGGCTTCCTCGCCATGGAGCCGCCGTCCGGCGCCTATGCCGAGGCGATCCGCGACGAGCAGGCGAAGGTGCTGCGCAGCATCGACCCCATGACGCCCGACCGGCTGGTGCTCGGGCAGTTCGACGGCTATCGCGCCGAGGAGGGCGTCGCCGGGGACTCGTGCGTGCCGACCTACGCGGCGCTCGAGCTGCGCGTGGAGTCGTGGCGCTGGGCGGGCGTGCCGTTCTACGTGCGCGCCGGCAAGCGGCTCTCGATCACCGCCACCGAGGTCCGCGTGAAGCTCAAGGCGCCGCCCCAGGTGGTCTTCCACGACGCGTTGCCGTCGATGGGGAACCACGTGCGGTTCCGGCTCGGGCCCGACGTCGCGATCGCGCTCGGCGCCTCGGCGAAGCGTCCGGGGGAGGGCATGGTGGGCCAGGCCACGGAACTGTCGGTCGCGCGCATGCACACGAGCGACGAGATGGACGCCTACGAGCGACTGCTCGGCGACGCGATGGATGGCGACGCGACGCTGTTCGCGCGCCAGGACGCCGTCGAGGCGGCGTGGGGCATCGTCGATCCGATCCTGCACTGTGACACGCAGCCGGAGCCGTACGCGTGCGGCACGTGGGGGCCGGCCGCCGCCGACCAGCTCACGCGCGCGGCGGGCGGCTGGGCGAATCCCTCATGAAGGTGCTGGTGGTGGACATCGGCGGCACGCACGTCAAGCTGCTCGCCACCGGGCGCCGCGTTCCGGTGAAGGTGGACTCGGGCCCCGACCTGACGCCGCGGCTGATGCTGCAGCGCGTGCGCGAGGCGACCGCCGGCTGGCGGTACGATGCGGTCACGCTCGGCTATCCGGGACCCGTGGTGCGCGGCCGGCGCCTCGCCAACCCGGTCAATCTCGGGCCCGGCTGGCAGCGCTTCGACTTCGCACGGGCGTTCGGCTGCCCGGTGCGGATCCTGAACGACGCCGCCATGCAGGCGCTCGGAAGTTACGACGGTGGCCGCATGCTGTTCCTGGGACTGGGCACGGGCCTCGGCAGCGCGCTCGTGGACGACGGCGTGCTGCTGCCGCTCGAACTCGCCCACCTGCCGTACCGGGAAGGGAAATCGTTCGAGGACTACCTCGGCGTCCGCGGCCTGGAGCGGCTCGGCCATCCCAAGTGGCAGAGGCACGTCGCGCTCGTCTCGGAGATCCTTCGTCGCGCGCTCGTGGCCGACCACGTCGTGCTGGGCGGCGGCAACGTGAAGAAGTTGAAGCGCCTGCCGCCGCACGCCCGGCGCGGCGACAACGTCAACGCGTTCCGCGGCGGATTCCGCGTCTGGGCCGGGGCGCGCTGACGGCCGCCCGGCCGCTCGCCGTCGGCGTGACGGGAGCGAGCGGCTTTCTCGGGCGGGCGCTGTGCGCCGCGCTCCCGGCGCAGGGCCACCGCGTGGTGCGGTTCGTTCGCGCGCGCGATTCCGCCGGAGCGGGCCCGGCGAGCCCCCCGGCCTCGCCGCCCTCGGAAGCGATCGCGTGGGACCCCGCGCGCGGCGTGCTCGATCCGGCGCTCCTCGCGGGGCTCGACGCGGTCGTGAACCTGGCGGGCGCCGGGCTCGCCGACCGGCCATGGACGGCCGGGCGTAAGCGAGAGCTGATCGCAAGCCGCGTTCGCTCCACGGAGTTGTTGGCGACGGCCCTCGCACGCGCGCGCGAATCGGCCGGTCCTGCCCGTGGGCCGCGTGTCTTCGTCTCCGCATCCGCGGTGGGCTGGTACGGCGACCGCGGCGACGAGTCCTTGAGCGAATCGAGCGCCCCCGGCACCGGGTTCCTCGCCGAGCTGGCGCGCGACTGGGAGGGCGCGGCCGAGGCCGCGCGCCGGGCCGGCCTGCGCGTCGTCCATCCGCGGACGGGCCTCGTGCTCTCGCCGCGGGCTGGCGTGCTGGCCCGGCTGGAGACGCCCTTCCGTCTCGGCGCCGGCGGCCCGCTCGGATCCGGCCGGGCGTGGTGGAGCTGGATCACGCTCCGCGACTGGATTCGAGTCGTCGGATTCGCGCTCGAGCACGACGCGCTCGCGGGCCCGGTGAACGCGGTCTCGCCGCAGCCGGTGCGCCAGCGCGTGATGGCCCGCGCGCTCGGCCGCGCGCTCGGCCGTCCCGCGGTGCTGCCCGCGCCCGCGTTCGCGCTCCGGGCCGTGCTCGGGCGCGAGCTCGCGGACGAGATGCTGCTCGCGAGCCAGCGCGTTCTTCCCACGGCATTGCTCGCGGCGGGATTCGTGTTCGACGACCCGGAGCTGGCTCCGGCGCTCGAGCGGATGTATCGAGTCACGCCGGGCGCCGGGACGCGATGAGGATTCGCTCGGGGCGGCAGTCCAGGTCCGCCTGACGGTCCCGCCGGCCTGGTGCATAGTCGCGGCACCATGGCCATCCCCGCGCTCCGGTTCGACCAGGTCGTGAAGGAATTCCCGCTCGGCGACGGGGTCGTCCGCGCGCTCGACGGCCTCACGCTCGAGGTGCCGGCCGGGGAGTTCATTGCCGTCGTCGGCCGCAGCGGCTCGGGCAAGAGCACGCTGCTCAACCTGGCGGCGGGCATCGAGCTGCCGGGAGCGGGGGAGGTGTTCGTCGGTGGCCAGCCGCTGTCGCGGCTCACGGACGACGCGCTGACGCGGCTCCGGCGCGAGCACATCGGGGTGGTCTACCAGTTCTTTCACCTGCTGCCGACGCTCGACGTGCGCGAGAACGTCGCGCTGCCGCTGCTGCTCGGGAACGTCGGCGAACGCGACGCGCTGGCGCGTGCGGACGAGCTGCTCGGCGAGGTGGGGATGCTGCCGCGCGCCCGTGCGCGGCCGCACACGCTCTCGGGCGGCGAGATGCAACGGGCGGCGGTGGCGCGCGCCCTCGTCCACGCGCCCGCGCTGGTGCTCGCCGACGAGCCGACCGGCAACCTCGACAGCCGAGCCTCCGCCCAGGTGGTGGCACTCCTCGCCTCGCTCGTCCGCCGGCATGGCGCCACGCTCGTGCTCGTGACGCACAGCCGCGAGGGGGCGGCCGCGGCCGACCGGGTGGTGACGCTCTCCGACGGGCGCGTCGAGGACGACCGTCCCGCCGCCCGCCCGGCGAGCGGAACGCCCTGATGAACTCACTCTGGCTCCTTCGCTGGCTCCTCCTCCGTCGCTGGCGCCGCGAGCGGGGACGGGTGCTGCTCACCGTGCTCGGGGTGGCGCTCGGAGTGTCCGTGTTCGTGGCGGTGCGGCTCGCCAGCCGTTCCGCCATGGCGTCGTTCTCGGACACCGTGGACGCGGTGAGCGGACGCGCGAACCTGCAAGTCTCGGCCGTGGCGGACGGGTTCGACGAGCGGCTCTACGCGCGCATCCGGCGCGAGCCGGGCGTCCGGGCGGCGGCGCCGGTCGTGGAGGTGAACACGCTGGCCCGCGCCGGTGTGCCTCCGGCCGCTGCGGCCGGTCAAGCCGTCGACGTGGGCGCGCGCGCCGGCTACGACGAGACGCTGCTGGTGCTGGGACTGGACCCGTTCGTCGAGGGGCCGTTCGCACGGATGGCCGAGGTCCCCGACTCGCTCGACGCCAACGCCGCCCTCACGCTGCTCGTCCGCCCGAGGAGCATCGCCATCACGCGCACGCTCGCCGCGCGTCACCGACTTCAGGTGGGCGACACGCTCACCGTACTCGCCTCGGGTGCGCCGGTGCCGCTCACCGTCGTCGCGCTCCTCGGCAGCGAAGCATTGCAGCAGGCCATGGGCGGGAACGTGGTGATCGCCGACATCGCGACGGTGCAGGAGGTGTTCGCGCGTCGCGGCCGGCTCGACCGGGTGGACCTGATCGTCGCCGCCCGCGAGCGCGAGCGGGTGGCCGCCCGGCTCGCGGCTTGGCTGCCGTCGGACGCACGCCCCGAGCGGCCCCAGGCGCGGACGCGACAGGTCGAGAACCTGGTGCGGTCGTTCTCGCTCAATCTCCTCGCCCTCTCGTTCATCGCCATCTTCGTGAGCACGTTCCTCATCTTCAATGCCGTCGCGCTGGCGGTGGTGCGCCAGCGCCGCGACATCGGTGTGCTGCGCGCGCTCGGGCTCACCCGGCGCCAGGTCGTGACGCTGTTCCTCGCGGAGGGCCTCCTGCTGGGTGCGAGCGGCGGCCTCGCGGGCAGCGCGCTCGGGGCGCTGGCGGCGAACCTGGCGCTCCACCAGGTCGGCCGGACGCTCACCGTCCTCTACCTGGTCGGGCAGGCGACGCGGCTCTGGCTCGACCCGGCCACGCTGGCCGCGGGCTTCCTGATCGGCGTGTGCTCGGCCCTCGGCTCGGCGCTCGCGCCGGCCCTCGAAGCGGCCCGGACGCCACCCGGCGCGACGCTGCGCGAGGGCTCGCGGATCGAGGCCGGGCGCATGCACTACGGCCGGCTGGGCGCCGCGGGCGTGCTCGCGCTGCTGGCGGCAGGCGGCGTCGCGGCCTGGACCATCGCCGCCCGACAGCCGCTCGGCGGGTTCGGGTCGGCATTCCTGCTGCTCGTGGGGTTCTCGCTCCTGGCGCCGCTCTGGACGCTCGCGGCCGCGCGCCTCGCCTCGCCGGCCGCGCGCCGATTCGGGATCGCGGCGACGCTCGGCGCACGCGCCGTGCGCGAGACCGCCGCAAGGGCCAGCGTCGTGATCGCGGCGATCATGGTGGCGGTGGGCATGCTGGTGGCGCTCACGATCATGGTCGGCAGCTTCCGCAACACGGTGGACACGTGGATCACGCAGTCGCTGCGGGGCGACCTCTACGTGGAGCCGGTCGGCCACCGCGCGAGCCAGCGCGCCACCTCGCTGCCGCCGGAACTGGTGACGGGTGCACGCGGCCTCAGCGGCGTCGCCGCCGTGGACACCTACCGGGCCAGCTCGTGCGTGCTCGACGGGCTCCTCGCCAACGTCGTGGGCATCGAGTTCGCGGTGCAACGGGCGTACGGTCGGCTCCAATTCGTGGCGGGCGAGGACGCACGCACGGTGCTCGGCCGCGCGCTCGCAGAGCGCGGCGTGATCGTGACCGAGAGCTTCGCGCACCGCCACCGGACGAGAACCGGCGGGTGGATCGCGCTCCCCACCCCGGCGGGTCCGGTCCGGCTCCGGGTCGAGGGAGTGTTCTACGACTACAGCACGGACGCCGGCGCGGTTCTCATGGACCGCGCCCTCTACGCCCGGCTCTGGCGCGACGACCGCACCGAGAGCCTCGCGCTCTATCTCCTCCCTGGAGTGCGCAGCGATTCCGTGCGCGCGGCGTTCGTACGACTGGCCGGGCCCGGACGCCTGCTGCACGTGACGCCCAACCAGGCGCTCCGAAAGCGTGTACTGTCGGTGTTCGACGAGACGTTCCGGATCACCTGGGCGCTCCAGATCATCGCGGCGGCCGTCTCGGTGCTGGGCGTGATCAGCACGCTCACGACGCTGGTGCTGCAGCGACGCCGCGAGCTGGCGGTGCTGCGCGCCGCAGGGGCGCTGCGCGCCCAGGTGCGAACGCTGGTGCTGGTGGAGAGCGGTGTGCTGGGCGCCGCGGGTTCGCTGCTCGGCTGCCTCGCGGGATTCATCCTGGCGCTGCTGTTGGTGCACGTGATCAACCGTCAGTTCTTCGGGTGGAGCATCCGCATGACCGTGGACCCCTGGGTGTTCGTGCGCGCGGTGGGACTCATGACGGCCACCGCGACGCTCGCCGGGCTGGCGCCGGCGCGGCTCGCCGCCGGGCGTGCCACCGCCGGCGCGCTGAGGGTCGAGTGAGGGCGCCGCGCGGCTTCTCCGGCGCCCGGCTCCTCGCCGGCGCTTGCCTCGCGTGCGCTGCCGCGGCGCCGGCCGCGCCACCCGCGAGCTCGTCGCCGGCCGCGCCGCCGGCTCCCGCCGTCCTCACCGACCGCGACGGGTTCCGCCTCGCCGTCGCGTCCTACGAGTTCGTGTTCCCGTTCGACCATGCGGCGCACCCGACGTTTCGCACCGAATGGTGGTACTACACCGGTCACCTCGAGGCGGGGACGCGCTCGTTCGGCTACGAGCTCACGTTCTTCCGGGTCGGCGTGCCGTCCACCGACCCGGCCGACAGCGGCTCGGCGTGGCGCGCCCACCAGCTGCTGTTCCGGCACGTCGCGCTCACCGACGAGCAGGGGAACCACTTCCTGTTCGACGACCGCGGCGAGCGCGATGCGCTCGACCTCGCCGGCGCGGACAGCACGCGCTACCTGGTCTGGGTCGGCGACGACTATGCCGGGCTCGAGCCGGATCGCCGGACGCACCGGCTGGTCGCGAAGCCGGAGGCATTCACACTCGACCTCCACCTCACGCCGGAGAAGCCGCCGGTCGTGCACGGTGAGAACGGCGTGAGCCGGAAGGCCGAGGGACAGGGGAACGCGTCGCACTACTACTCGTTCACGCGGCTCCGCACCCGCGGCCGTCTCCGGCTCGGCCGGGACACGCTGGCGGTGGACGGGCTGTCGTGGATGGACCACGAGTTCGCGAGCAACCACCTCGGGGACACGCACGCGGGCTGGGACTGGTTCAGCGTCCAGCTCGCGGACGGCCGCGATCTCATGCTCTACCGGCTCCGCTTGAAGGACGGCGGGCTCGAGCCGTTCTCCTCCGGCACGCTCGTGGACTCGAGCGGCGGCGCGCGGCACATCCGCTACGACGAGTTCGACACCGGTCCGACCGGCGAATGGGTGAGCCCGCACACGGGGGCGCACTATCCGAGCGGCTGGATCGTGCGGCTCCCGGGACTCGGACTCGAGCTCCACCTCACGCCCAGCGTGCTCGACCAGGAGCTGGTCGCCCGCAGCATGGGCGGGCTCGCGTACTGGGAGGGGAGCGTGCGCGTGACCGGCACCAGCAAGGGCAGGCCCGTGACCGGGCAGGGCTACGTGGAGTTGACGGGATATGCGGGCAAGTCGCCGTTCTGACCGGCCGCGTTGGACGGGCCGCTCGGGCTTGGCTAGGCTGTCCTCCGTGGCCCGCACCCCTCTCGCCTGCGTGATGTTCGTGGCCGCCGCGGTCGCGGCGGGCTGCGGTGGCGCGCCGTCGCCCGGGGGGGCTCCGCCGCCACGGCAGTCGACGCTCGCGCCCTCGAACGCCGTGTCCTCGGCCAGCGACTCGGTGGGCGCGTTGCCGGGCTCGGCGAACGCCCTGTTCGTCTACCGGTTCCGCCAGCTCTCGCCGCCGAGCACCGGCACGTTCTCGTACAAGGACCGCGACCTGTCGTTCTCGTTCCGGCCGTCGCCGAACGTGCTCTACTTCGGCGTCGAGAACCTGCAGGGCCGGCCGGTGACGATCGATTGGGATCGCTCGGTGTTCTACGATCCGGCCGGCCGCACCAGCAAGGTGGGGCACACGAGCACGCGCTGGCGCGACCGCTTCTCGACCCAGACGCCCGCGCAGGTGCTGCCGCAGCAGCGATACACCGACTACGTGTTCTCGCTCGACGACCTGCTCGACCCGGGCGCGGACGAGGACACGCAGCTGCGCCGCCCGCTGCTGCCGGAGGACACCAGTGCGCCCACCTACACGGGCAAGCAGTTCGGCGTGGACCTCGTCGTGATGGTCGAGAACCAGCCACGGACGTACACCATCCGGTTCCAGGTCCAGAGCGTGATCCCGCGCTGAGCCCGCTGAGCCCCCTGATGGTCCCGCGGCTCGCGAGCCCTGCCCGGCGTCTCGTCCGGCTCGTCGCGGCCGCGTGCGTCGCGATCGCGGCCGCGGTCCCGCTCGCCGCCGGCGGCGCCGAGCTGCAACCGCCCCGCTTCACGCGCGAGCAGATGGAGGCCGCGCTCACCGACGCGCCGCCGTTCCGGTTCGTCTATGGCACGCGCGATCCCGCCTCGGCGCAGATCCTCCGCGCGCGCGCGCTGCTGCTCGCGCAGCGCGCGTTCGGCGCGGACTCGAGCCGCGTCGTGGCGGACCGGAACGTGGACGAAGCCGGGTTCGCCTCCGGGCCGATGTTCCTGCTCGGAGGTCCCGACGAGAACGAATGGACGCGGCGCCTGGCGGGCGCGCTGCCGGTGCAGTTCGAGCGTCACGCGTTCCGCTGGCAGGGCCGGCTCTACGACCAGCCGCTCGATGCGCTCCAGCTCGCGTGGCCGAATCCGCTCGCTCCGAACCGCTTCCTGATCCTGTCCGTGGGGAACTCGCCCGAGGCGACGGCGCGGCGCGGCGGGTTCGCGTTCGGGGACGAGGACTGGCGCATCGTGCGGGCCGGCGAGCTGGTGCGGAGCGGGACGTTCGCCCAGGACCCGGCGCACCCGTGGCGCTACGACGCCGCGCGCGACCACGATCGCGAGAGCGAACGGGAACGGTACGCGGCGGGCCTCCGCTCGCTCTCCGACCGCACGCTGTTGGTGCGCACGCCCGCCGGTCTCGCGACGGCTCCGGGTGTGTTCGCCTCCGCCACCGCACTGCTCGCGAGCATGTCGCGCGACGGGCTCGCGGCTCCGGCAGGCGCGCCGCCGCTCGTGCTCACGCTCTATCGCTCGCTCGAGCAGAAGGGCGAGCTCACCCGCGACACGCACCCGGAGCACTGGGTCGCCGCCGGCGCCGCCCCCGCCGCGCACGCGGCGCTCCCGTTCGGGCGCGAGACGCTCGACCTGTGGAGCGTGGCCGCCCTGCGGCTTGTGCAGCTCGGCGGCGTCGCGCCGTCGCGTTTCCTCGTGCCCGCCGCGGCGGAGTTCGCCGGGCGCTGGCAGGGCGAGCCGCTCGAGCACGCACTGTCCCGCCTCTACTTCGGGGGCGTGCTCCCCACCGCGTCCGAGGCCGCCACGCGCACGACGGACTGGCGCTCGCCGCTGGTGTGGACGCCGGCGCGGGCGTTGCTCGTGCGCGCCGTCTGGGAGTGCGCGCCGGCGGCCTCCCGCCGCGCCGCGCTCCTCGCGCTCGTCCGCCGCGACCCGCCCGGCCAGCTCGACAGCCTGTGCCGGCTCGCCGGGCCGCCCGCTGCGAGCGTCGAGCGGCGGTACCGCGTGCTCGCGGATTCGCTGGCGCGCGCGGGCCGCTCGGGATTCGAGCTGGCGCACCGTGAACCGTGGCGGCCGGAGCAGGGCTTCCAGCGCGGCGTCTGCCTCGCGCACCGCGTCGGCCTGAGCCGCGGGTATCTCTCGGCGGAGTGCGCGCAGCAGCTGCGGGTGCTGCACGACGCCGGCGCCGGCTGGGTGTCGCTCACGCCGTTCGCATGGCTCTCGGACCCGGCGGCGCCGGAGCTCTCCAACAGCAGCGACAGCGGGCCGGATGGCGAGAGCGACGAGGCGGTGTGCGAGGCGGCCGCGCGCGCGCACGCGCTCGGTCTCCGCGTGTGGCTCAAGCCGCACGTGTGGACGCGCGGCTGGGCTGGCAATCTCCAGTTCACCCCCGCCGGCTGGCAGCGCTTCTTCGACGGCTACGGCGAGCTGGCGCTCCACTGGGCGCTGCTGGCGGAACGCGAGGGGATCGAGGGGCTGTTCGTGGGCCACGAGCTCGCGAGCAGCACCGCGCTCGCGCCGGACCGCTGGCGCACGTTGATCGGCGTGATCCGGCGCGTCTACACGGGAACGCTCTCCTACAGCGCCAACTGGGACGAGGTCGCGCACGTGCCGTTCTGGGACGCGCTCGACCTGATCGGCGTGTCGTTCTACGCGCCGCTCGCCGAGAAGCCTACACGCGACCCGGCCACACTCCGCGCGGGCGCGGCGCGCACGCTCTCCGGCCTGCACGCGGTCTCCCGGCGCTTCGGCCGGCCGGTCGTCATCTCCGAGCTGGGATACACGCCGAGCCCCGACGCTCCACTTCGACCGTGGGAGGCGGCGCGGGTCGGCGCCGATCCCGACCTGCAGCGCGCCTGCTACGAGGCGGCGCTCGCCGCGATCGAGCCCTGTGACTGGCTCGCCGGCGCCTACTTCTGGAAGTGGGGCAGCAGCGCCCGGGCGGGCGACGACGCGTTCGATCCGCGCGGCCAGCCCGCGGAGTCCGTGCTCGTCCAGGCGCTCCGGTCGTGGCAGGGACGGCCGGTGCGCGTGCCCAGGCGCGAAGCGGGCGCCGGGCTCACCGGGGAGCCGTGAGCCCTCGCCACACCGCCTCCGCCCGCGCCGCAGCGGCGCGGCCCCGCTAACGGTAGTGCACCTTCACGGCGCCCCAGGTGGTGTTGCGCGTCGGGGTGGACTTGCAGCAGTGGTCGTCGCTGTCGAACGTCGCCGACGCGAGGATCACTTCGTCCCCGTTCCGGAGGATCAGGTGGAGCGCGTCGTGCTCGACGTCGTCGTCATCGCAACCGGCGTGGGAGCCGCGCCGGACCTCGTTCAGGATCAGCGTCGCCTGGCCCGGGAGGATGAAGGTCTGGTTCTCCTGGCCGGTGACCACCACGCGGCGACCACCGAACGTGAGGCCCGCGATCACCGACTGCAGATCATGGGGGCCGGGCGGCTTGCAGCACGCATCGTCCTCGTCGGACTCGATGTGCGTCCACCTGACCTCGGCGCGTGTGCCCTTCAGGAGCCAACCCGAGCCGAGCTGGGTGTGGGTGTGTCCCTTGCAGTGGTCGCCGTGCGACTCGCTCTCCACGGAGTCGATGTGCAGCACGTCGCCGTAGGAGAGGCCGCCGCTCGCGCTCGAGCGCGACCCGCCGGAGAGAAGGCTCATCCGGCCGCTGTCGCCGTGCGTCATGGAAGCGAGCCCGAAGCTCGAGAGGTTGGCGTAGCAACCGAGCGCCCGCCCGATCACGTCGGCCGACGCGGGAGGACTCGCGGTCACCAGCAGGAGAACGACAACGGCATGGCACAGCCCAGGGCGACGATGCATGACGACCTCCGTGGCGAGCGGCAAGGGGGGGAATTCGCACCGCCCGGATGTTGTTCTCGTCCCGACACTTGAACCGGGAGCGCGACTGCGCTCACGCTGGGCGTGCGGGCGAGGCTTCTGTCACCCCGTGGGGGAGGGCGCGTGGAATTCTGCCCATTTCCCGCGGCCGGAACAAGCCCCATCTCCTGATATCAAAGGATTATTGCCGCTCCCGCCGCTCGGGGCCGTGGAGCGAACGCTCCCGGCAGCACCCGGGCCCTTCCCGTGCCGGGAATGGCGAGGAAGCCCCGGGGGTGGTCCCCCGGGGCTCCGCGCGCTCCTGCCGGGTTGTGCTCGACCCCGGCCGTGACTAGGGCGTCACCGCGCCTCCCGGCGGCCCTCCCGGGCGCCCGGCGGCGGCCGCGTCGGTCTGGCGCCCGGCGTCGAGCGCCCGCTTGATGCGAGCGCGCGTCTCGAGCAGGTGCGCTCGCGTGTCGTCCCCCATCGGCGTCGCGGCCGCGAGCGCGCGGGCACAGCGGGAATCCACCCGCGTCAGCGTCAGGCGCGCGAGTGCGCGGGCATCGTCCGGGGCGGCCGGCGGAGGGTCGGCGACCAGGTTCGCCATCCGGTCCACGAACGCCCGCTGCAGTTCCCGGCGCGTGTGCGGCCCCTCGAGCGATTTGATCCCCGCCGGGTTCGCGCTCCCCACCTCGCCCCAGATCGCCTTCGTCAGCCGGTCGAAGTGCTCGGCGAGCTTGTAGCTGTCGGCCGAGCGCGACTCCTGCTCGCGCAGCCGGGCGAGGAGCGGGCCCGAGGTGACCCCGTTCAGGAGCACGGTCTGGATCGCGAGCACCCGGTCGTTCCACGCGTAGTCCTGTCGCCCGGCGAACGTGCCACCCGGGCCCATGCCCCAGTGCGACCAGCGATTGGGCGCCATGCGCTCGAGCAGCTTGCCCGGGGCGCTCATGGCGTCGGCCGCCCACACCCGCTGGGCGAGGAAGTCCACCGCCTCGCGCTGCTTCGCCGCGGGCACCGGGTCCACCGGGTTCTTCTCGCCCGGCTGGCCGCGTTCCACGCGCGACATGTACGAGCCGCCCACGTACTTGACGGCCATGCCGGCGGCGATCGCGTACTGCTGTGCCATCGTGTCCATCGCCCGGCGCAGCGCGGTCAGGTCGCCCGACTTGCCCACGATGCGCTCCTCGAAGCCCGGCTCGCGCCACAGCTTCGCCAGGTACGCCGTCCGATCCTTCGCGAACTGCAGCGGGTCGCTGCCGAGATCGTAGATGTTCGAGCGCGGGTCCGGCGCGTCGCTCGGATACGTATCCTCGTCCGTCGAGTACTCGTGGCCGGGGGCGAGCGACTCGTCCGCGATCTTCCGGGCGAAGGCGTAGTCCGCATCCGGGGTCGCGGCGCCGCTCGGCGTGTAGCCGTAGCGGATCGCCCACAGGTCGCACGTCCCGGGCGTGGTCGTGTACCAGTCGCCCTGCTTCTGGTGCCCGTAGTCGAAGTTCGGGGTCGGGTAGTCCATGACCGACGAGTAGAGCCCGTGCGTCGAGGTGAAGCTCGCATCCTGGAGCTGGTCGTAGGGCGTGCTGGTGCTCGAGCGGAAGTTGTGACGCAGGCCGAGCGCGTGCCCGACCTCGTGCATCACCGCCCACTCCACCGCGGTCTTGAGGAACGCGTCGGGCACCGGGCTGCCGGGCTCGAGCGTGCCCCCCATCAGGAGCGCGATGTGCTGCATCGCGCCTGCGGAGGCCAGAGCGTCACCCGCCATGCACAGGCGGTCGAGCCTCGTTCCCGGGGGCAGGCCCTCGAGCGCGAACTCGGGCAACGCGCTCTTCGCGATGGCCTCGGGTCCTGCGAACCGCCGGTAGGCGTTCGAGTAGTTCTGGAAGATGCTCGCCTCGAACAGGATGTCCGAGTCGAAGATCTCGCCCGTGCGCGGGTCCACGCGGGAGGGTCCGATCGCGCCGAAGCTCGGCTCGTTCGAGGTGATCCAGCGGATCGTGCTGTAGCGGACGTCCTCCGGATCCCAGTCGGGATCGTCCCTGGGGGGGTCCTTCGCGAGGATGGCGTTCTTGAAGCCGGCGGCTTCGAACGCCTTCTGCCACTTCTCGATCCCCTCCTTCACCCAGGGCCGGAACTTGTCCGGCACCGTCCAGTCCACGTAGTACACGATCGGCTTGACCGGCTCCGACACCGCGGCGGACGGGTCCTTCTTCTCCAGCCGCCAGCGGTGGATCCCGCGCAGCCAGAAGCTCTCCTTGTCGTCGCGGCCGAAGTCCTTGGTCGCGTCGAGGAAATAGCCGACCCGGTTGTCCGCGTAGCGCACCGGCATCGGCGTCGCCGGCAGGCGGGTGAACGAGTAGTGCACGCCGATCGGGATGTAGCGGTTGTCCGGGACCGCGTCGAGGGACAGGTGCGAGCGGTCGAGCGGCGAAAACGTGAGCGTGGCCTCGAGCTCGGTGTTGTCGGGGAACGTCTTCAAGCTCCCGAGCACCGAGCGCTCCTTGTCGAAGCGCACCGCGACGTTGCCGAATGCGCCCTTCAGGCTCTCGGTGAGGTCGGTGACGTCGGACAGCAGCAGCGCGCCGAGGTCGATGAGCACCGCCTTCGAGGAATCCTGTTCGCTCTCGATCTTGAACGCCTGCACGATGGAATTCGGGATCGACAACTCGCGCGCCTTGTCGATGGGAGAGCCCTTGGGCGCCGTGAACTGCGTGTTCACCTGCACCAGCAGGATGCGGTCGCCGTGGCGCTCCCACTGCAGCATGCGGTCGTCGATCGGCAGACCGCCGAGCGTGAAGTTGGAGCCGATGCCGCGCGCCATGCTGACGACGTAGAGGAACGGCTGGTCCAGCTGGGCCTTGCCGAGCTCGAGATAGAGGTTGTCGCGCTTCTTCCACAGCGTGAAGAAGCCCTTCTTCTGCTCGGCATCCTTGGTGAGCTTGGACCACTCGGCGAACGGCTTCTCGGGGGCGCCCGCGGCGGCGGACGCGGCACCGCCGGCCGGGGCACTCGACTTGCCCTTGCCCTTCTTGTCGGCGGCGCTCGGTGTGGCGGCCAGCGCAAGGAGCAGCAGGCTCGCGAGCAGCCGATTCGGGACTCGGAATCGCATGGGGAGAACTCCTCGGCGCGGCGGGAAGCGTCCCGCCGCAGGATGACGGCGCGCCGCGGGCCCGGGGACGGGATGCGCGGCGGGGGACAGGCGCGCGCGACCGCGCGCCGATGCGACCGGACACGCTAGGGGAGTGTCGGGGTGCGCCCAATGCGGCCGAGACCGGCGCGGCAATCACCCGGACCGGCGCTCGCCCCGCTCCGCGAGCGCGGCGCGGCGAGCGGCCGGCCCGCTGGCCCGGTTGCGATCCCGCGACTACCCGAGTTCCAGCCTGTTCGGGCGCTTCATCCGGTAGACCCGGCTCGGCCTGCCGTCGAACTCGCCTTCGAACTCGAGTTGCATCCCGAGCCGCTCGAGCACGCGGCACGACGCGGGATTGTCGGGGTCGGTCACCGCCCAGGCGCCCGTGATCTCCGGCGAAGCGGCGAAGAGCCGCGACAGCACCGCCCGTCCCGCCTCGGTGGCGAGGCCCCTGCCGCGTGCCTCCGGCACCAGGCCGTAGTAAAGCTCCGGCTCGCGCGCGGACTCGCGCGGGCGGACTCCAAAGTAGCCGACGGGCCCGCTCCGGTCGTGCAGCATCCAGAGCCCGAAGCCGTGCGCCGCGAACTGTTCCGCGTTCCGCTCGACGAGCGCGCGCACACGCGCGTCGCGCGCGGGGTCGGGTGGCCCGTCGGCGCGCATCGCGAGAAGTGCCGGGAGGTCGTGGTCCGCGGCCGGCGTCAGCGTCAGCCGGCCGCTCGTGAGCGCACCGGTCACGGCTCGCGATGCCGCTGGGCCGTGAGCAGTGCGAGGCCGATCCGCCGGGCGCGCGCGCGCCACAGCACGTCGCTCACCCCGACGCCCGCATAGAGCACGACGAGCGGCTCCACGGGCACGCGCAGGCGGAGCGCTCCCCAGTAGAGGACGGCGCCCAGGCTGAAGGCGGCCAGCACCCAGAGTGGCAGGAGCTGGAAGTAGCGCCGCGAGCCGCGCAGCGTTCGCACGAGGCCCCACGCCGCGAGCGGGAAGAGGCCGAGCGACCAGAGCAGCAGCGGGTCGACGGCGGCGAGCGCGCGGGCCAGCCACGAGCGCCCGGTGAACCACCGTCCGGTGGAAGGAGTCGCGGAGTTCCACCTCCAGAAGCGTGCGAGCTTGGCGAGGGCCATGCGCGGCCAGTCCCCGACGTGCGAGCCGAGAAACGCGACCGCCTCTCGCCCCGCGCGCCGGTCCACCTCCACCTCGGAGAGCCCGCGGAAGCGGGTCGCCCACGGCTCGGTGGTGAGGATGCCGGTGGCGCCGCCGCGCAGGTCCGGATCGTTCCAGACCACGGCGTTGTTGGCATCGAGGAGCGAGCGCCCCCCGCCGGTGGTGATGGGAACGAACGCGTGCAGGCTCACGGCATTGCGGAGCGTCCACGGCAGCACCACGAGCCCCACGCCGGTGAGCAGCAACCCCACCTGGCGCAGCCGCTCGCGCGGGGCGAGCAGCAACCCGAGCGGGATCCAGGCCCAGAACGTGACCACGAGCGGCAGCGGCAATGCCGTGGGCCGGGTGAGCGCCGCGGCGCCCCACACGAGGCCGGCGCCGAGCGCGCGGCCGGCCCGCGGCTGCTTCAGCCAGGACACGCTCGCGAGGAGAGACGCGAGGAGCATCACCGAGAACAAGGGCTCGGTGAGCACGTAGCCCGAGAAGAAGACGAGGAGGGGATGCACGACCGCGATCCAGCCCGCGGTCCGGCCGACCATCGCCCCGAACATCATCGTTCCGAGCTGGCGGAGGAGCGGAGGGACGAGCGCGCCGAACACGCACATGAGCAGGACCGCCGCGACCGGCGAGTGCCCGACGACGCGATAGAGCATGCTGAGCGCGAACGGCAGCCCGGGCGGCACGAACGCGGTGGGATAGGACCCGCCCGAGCCGACGAGCCGGAATCCCATGCCGCGGGCGAGGTTCCATGCCACCGTGTCGTAGGTGACGGAGTCGGACGACGGGGCCGCCCGCGGGCCGTAGATCACCCACGCGTACCCGACCCGCAGCACGAGTGCCGCCGCGAACATCGCGAGCGCCTCGCCCGATGGTGTGGGGAAGCGGCGAAGGGCCGGTGTGCGGCGGGGTGGTCGGTCGTCGGCGCGCTGCACCATGGGCCAATCGTAGCAGGTGGCGCGGGCCGCAATCGTCAGGGAATCCTCGCCCCGGCGGCGTCCGGGGGACGCAAGCTGCCACGGTGCGGGACCCGGCGCCGTGCGCCGTGCAATCCCCCCGGGAGCCTCCCGGCCCGGGCGGTGGCCGCGGCAGCGCGCCGAGTGCGCGCCAGTTGCGAGGGCCCGCGAAACCGCCGCCGCGCACCCGCGGTTGGCTTGACGATTGCTCCCAGTTCGAAACCGAGCGAAGCGGATCGCCCACCCGTCATCGGCACGGAGGCGTGCCTCACGAGCGGTGCGGACGTCCGGGCTCGAGGAGACGCGAGACATGGATCACTACATCCCCAAGCGGCGCGTGCCCATTTCACTCTGGAGCGCCGACATCGGGGCGGCCGAAGGCCAGATCTTTCTCGATCTCGACCCGTCGGGCAGCCGTCACCAGACGATCCTCGCCAAGCTCAACTCACCGTCGCGTTTCCTGCCTGTGGCCACGGGGCCGGACGGCCGGATCGAGCTCGTCAATCGCGTTCGAGTGCTGAGACTCGTCCCGGGTCCGGACGTGCTGCAGAGCGACGTGTTCACGCGCGGCTTCGCGCCGTCGCGTGAGGAGGATGCGGAAGTATGGCTGACCGACGGCAGTTCGGTTTCAGGACGCGTCTGGATGCCTCTGGAACGACCCAGTCAACGCATCTCCGATTTCATGAACCAGAGAGGGAGGGAGTTCTTCGTCCTCCTGCGCGGGCGGGAGGTCCACCTGGTGAACGCGGTGGCCGTCGCGCGCATGTCGGTCGCGGAAAGCGCCGGGGCTCCGCTCACTTCCCGCGCTCACCGGACCGTTGAATCGCTTTCGCTGCCGTACGCCGCGTGAGCGGCGGCACTCCCGTGCACTGACGTGACGGTGGCGCCCCGCAGGCGCCGGAGAGACCCGCCTTCGAGCGGGTGACGCGGGCCCGATGCGGCCCGTATGAGCCGGCGATCAGGATCCGGAGACCTGCTCCGGCCTGGTCGCCGAGCGGTTGATTGCCCGCCGCGTACGGCCGCGTTACGGTCCGAGCATGAAGCCATTCCGCGTCGCGTTCGTGCAGGGTCGCCCGCTGTTCGGCCGGAGCGAGGAGAACCTCGAGCGCGGGCTCGCGCTGGCCTCCGGGGTGCGCGCCGAGCTCGTGATCCTGCCCGAGCTGTGGTCGAGCGGCTACGTGTTCTCGTCGCACGCCGAGGTCGCGGCGCTCGCCGAGGACGCGGCGGGCGGCCTCACGGCGCGCGCGCTCACCGCCGCCGCGCGCCGCGAGCGCCGCCACTACGTCGCGGGCTTCCCCGAGCGCGCGCGTGGACGTTTCTACAACAGCGCCATGCTCGTCGGCCCCTCGGGCGTCAAGGCCGTGTACCGAAAACTGCACCTGTTCGAACGTGAACAGGAGTGGTTCGCGCCTGGCGACCTGCCGCTCGAGGTCCAGCGCGTCGGCCCGGCCCGCGTCGGGATGCTGATCTGTTTCGACTGGCGATTCCCCGAGGCGGCGCGCGTCCTGGCGCTCCAGGGCGCCGACCTGATCGCGCATCCGTCGAACCTGGTGTTCCCGAATGCGCAGGAGGCCATGCGCGTCCGCGCGCTGGAGAACCGGCTCTACACCGTGACGGCGAACCGCACCGGGACCGAGACGCGGCCGGGGGGCCGGGTGCCGTTCACCGGCCGAAGCCAGGTGGTGGACCCGAACGGCGAGGTGGTCCTGCGTGCGGGCAAGTCGGCCTCGGTGGCGATGGCGTTCGATTGCGACCTGGCGCTGGCCCGCGACAAGCGGCTGACCGCACGCACGCCGCTGTTCTCGAACCGCCGCCCGGCGTTCTACGGCAGTCTCGCACGCCGGCCGGCGCGCCGGAGCCCCGCCGCCGGGCATTGAGCCTCGCGCCTCCGGCACGGGCCATGCACTTGCCCCGGTCGGGGCGGTCATCGCACACTGGACCCGCGACCTCGTCCGTCCCGTGCCTCCTGGAGGTTTCCCGTGGATCCGTCCGGCGCCGTCACCGGCTCGCGCGAACGCGAGCTGGCGGAGTTCGTCGAGCGCTTCGTCGCCGAGCTGCAGCCGCTCGAACTCAAGTACAACGAGGCATTCTGGCTCGCCAACACGACGGGTGAGGAGAAGTACGAGGCGCAGAGCGCACGGCTCGATGCCGCCATACGCAAGCTCTACGCACGGCCCGAGCCCTACCGGATGCTGAGCCAGATGCGCTCCGGCGGACCGCTTGCCGATCCGCTGCTCGACCGCCAGCTCACGCTGCTGCACCACGCGCACCGCGCGCGCCAGCTCTCGCCCGAGATGATCGAGCGCCAGGTCCGGCTCGAGAAGGGGCTCGAGAGTCGCTTCAACCAGTTCCGCGCCCAGCTCGACGGCCGCAGCGTCACCGACAACGAGCTGGTCGAGCTGCTGCGCACCTCGGACGATCTTCCGCTGCGGCGCGCCGCCTGGGAGGCGAGCAAGCAGATCGGCGAGCAGGTCGAGACCGACCTGGTGGCGCTCGTCAAGCTCCGCAACGAGGGCGCGCGGCAGCTCGGGTTCGCGAACTACTACTCCATGTCGCTCGAGCTGGACGAGCTGGACGAGCGCGAGCTGTTCGCGCTGTTCGACGAGCTGGAGCGCGAGACCTCGTCGCTCTGGAAGGAGTACAAGGGCACGCTCGACCGGCACCTGGCGCAGCGGTTCGGCGTCGCCGAGGAGGCGCTCCGGCCGTGGCACTACGCCGACCCGTTCTTCCAGGAGGCGCCTCCCGCCGAGTTGAGCCTCGACCCGTTCTACGCCACGCTCGATCTCGTCGACCTGACCGAGCGCTACTTCGCGGCGGTCGGCTTCCGGATCCACGACATGGTGCGGCGTTCGGACCTGTTCGAGCGCCAGGGCAAGTGCCAGCACGCGTTCTGCATGAGCGTGGACCGTGGCGCCGACGTGCGCGTGCTGTGCAACGTCAAGCCCACCGAGCGCTGGATGGGCACGCTGTTGCACGAGTTCGGCCACGCGGTCTACGACCAGAACCTCGATCCCGCCCTGCCGTGGCTGCTGCGGTCGCACGCGCACATCCTGTCCACCGAGGCGAGCGCCATGCTGTTCGGACGGCTCTCGCGCAACCCGGTCTGGCTGCGCGAGTGGGCGGGGGCGGACGCCGGGGCGCTGGCGCGCCACGCCGAGCCGGCCGCGCGCGCGGTGCGCAACCAGCTGCTGGTCCAGACGCGCTGGGAGATGGTGATGGTGCACATGGAGCGCGCGCTCTACCGCGATCCGGACCAGGACCTGGGCGCGCTGTGGTGGGACCTGGTCGAGCGCTTCCAGTGGGTGCGCCGGCCGGAGGGCAGGCACGCGCCGGATTGGGCGGCGAAGATCCACTTCAGCGTCGCGCCGGTCTACTACCACAACTACCAGCTCGGGGAGATGCTCGCCTCGCAACTTCAAGACCACCTGCTGCGCGAGGTGCTCGGCGGCGGGCGCGACGTGTGGGACCGATACGTCCGCACGCCGGAGGTCGCGGCCTTCCTGAACCGTGAGTTCTACGCGCACGGCAGGCGCTGGGACTGGCGCGAGCTGACCCGCCGGGCCACCGGGCGCGTGCTCGAGTCGCGGCCGTTCGTGGACGAGCTCGCCGGCCGCTCGTCGGTGGGCTTATCGCGCGCGCGGGGATAGGCCCGGCATCCGCTCGTCCTCTCGCGGGCCTCACCGTGCTCGACCTCTCGCGCGTGCTGGCCGGACCCTACGCGACCCAGTTGCTCGGGGACCTGGGCGCCCGGGTGTGGAAGGTGGAGCGGCCCGGCGACGGCGACGAGACGCGCGCCTGGGGGCCCCCATTCATCGGTGGCACGAGTGCCTACTTCCTCTCGGTCAACCGCAACAAGCGTTCGGCCGCGCTCGACTTCCGTGACGCCGCGCACCTCGCCGCGATCCGCCGCGCGGCGGACCGCGCCGACATCGTGGTCGAGAACTTCCTCCCCGGGGCGCTCGCGCCGTTCGGCCTCGATGCGGCGAGCCTGCGCCGTGACCGGCCCGAGCTCATCGTCTGCTCGATCACCGGATATGGACAGGACGGGCCCAACGCCGAGCTGCCCGGGTACGATGCGGTGTTGCAGGGCTTCGTGGGACTGCAGTGCGTGACCGGCGAGCCCGACGGCCCGCCGCTCAAGGTCGGCGTCGCGCTCGTCGACGTGCTCACCGGCGTTCACGCCGCCGCGGCCGTGCTCGCGGCGCTGGTGGGCCGGCTGCGGTTCGGGACCGGCGCGCACCTGGACGTGGCGCTCGCCGAGGTGGGCGCCCACTCGCTCGTCAACGTGGCGCAGGCCGCGCTCTCCACCGGCCGGCCGGCACGCCGGCACGGGAACGCGCACCCGCACATCGTTCCCTACCAGACGTTCGCCGCCGGCGACGGGGGGCTGTTCGTCGTGGCGGTGGGAAACGACACGCAGTGGCTTCGCCTGTGCGCGGCGCTCGAGGAGCCCGGTCTCGCGCGCGACGGGCGGTTGGCCGAGAACCCGGGCCGCGTCGAGCACCGCGCGGAGCTGGTGGGCCGGCTCGCCGCACGTTTCGCCACCGCGCCGCGTGCGACGTGGCTCGAGCGGTTGCAGCACGCGAAGGTCCCGTGCGGCCCGGTGCGCGAGGTGCACGAGGCGATGGCGGATCCGGCGCTCGCCGAGCGCGGAATGGTGGCGCCGCAGCGGCTCTCCGGCGGTCTCGTCACGCCGCTCATGGCCCTGCCGTGGCGGGTGGACGGAACCCGGCCGCCGCTCGAGCTGCCGCCGCCCGGGCTCGGCGAGCACACCACGGAATTCCTGGAGGAGTTCGGCGGCGCGAGCGTTCAGTAACTCGCGCGCGGCCGGCGCCCGGAGGGGGCGCGCTGCGCGGGGCCGCGTTGCGGCCGCCGCGGGGCAGTGCGATAGTCCCGAGGTACGAAAACGCACACGGATTCCGGACGGAATCTCACACACTCCAAGGGGTACTCCATGTCGGGAACGAGCTCCGAGGCCAAGCCTCGCGGCCTGGACGGGGTGGTCGCCGCGCAGACGCGCATGAGCCACGTCGACGGTCAGAACGGCGTGCTCATCATCGGCGGCTATGAACTCAAGGAACTTGCAGGGAAGGTCACGTTCGAGGAGGCCGCGTTCCTGATCTGGAAGGGCCGCCTGCCCTCGAAGGAGGAGAAGGACGAGCTCACGCGCGCGATCGCGTCGCAGCGCGCGCTCCCCGAGGTGACGCTCGAGATCGTGCGCGAGGCTGCCAAGAAGGGCGCCCCCCCGATCGACACACTGCGCATGGCGTGCGCGACGCTGTCGCTCGATCTCCGCAATCCCAACGACATCTCGCCGGGGGCCGACTTCGACAACGCCAAGATGCTGGTGGCGCGCTTCCCGACCATCGTCGCCGCCCACACGCGGTTCACGGCCGGCCTCGAGCCGATCGCGCCGCGCACCGACCTTTCGCTCGCGGCCAACTTCCTCTACATGGTGTTCGGGAAGGAGCCCGACCCGATCGCGGCCAAGGCGCTCGACACCTACTGGGTCACGGTGATCGACCACGGCATGAACGCGTCCACGTTCGCGGGCCGGGTGATCGCCAGCACGCGGTCCGACATGGTGAGCGCGGTGACCGGCGCGATCGGCGCGCTCAAGGGCCCGCTGCACGGTGGCGCGCCGGGACCGGTGCTCGACATGCTGCTCGAGATCAAGACCATCGACAACGCCGAGACGTGGGTCCGGAACGAGCTCGGCGCGGGACGCCGGATCATGGGCTTCGGCCACCGCGTCTACAAGGTGCGCGACCCGCGCGCCGAGGTGCTGAGCGCGGTCGCCGAGGAGATGGGCGGCGCGGTGCTGCACGACAAGCAGCTGTTCGTCCTCGCCCGCGAGGTGGAGCGCACCGCGCTCCGCGTGCTCGACGAGGTGAAGCCGGGCCGCAACCTGAAGACGAACGTCGAGTTCTACACCGCGCTGGTGTTGCAGTCGCTGGGCCTCAAGCCGAGCTCGTTCGTGGCGCTGTTCGCCTGCGGCCGCTGCGCGGGCTGGGCGGCGCACGTGATCGAGCAGCACGCCGAGGATCACCTGATCCGGCCGATGTCCGAGTACATCGGGCCGCGCGGGCTCACGATCCAGCGCTGACGGGCCGCAGCCGCCGGCGAGCGCCGCTTCCCGCACCCGGGGGGCGGCGCGGCCGCACGCGCCGGACCGCGCGCAATCTTGCCTGGCGCTCAGGCGCGATGCTACGGTCGCGCCCGTTTCGCATCGCGGGCCGGGCGCCCTGGCACGCTCCGGAACGATCCTCCTTCCACACCGGTCCCGTCTGGAGGTCCATGCAGACCGTCATCCTCGCCGGCGGCCTCGGCACCCGGTTGTCGGAAGAGACCGTGCTCAAGCCGAAACCCATGGTGGAGATCGGGGACCGGCCCATCCTCCAGCACATCATGGAGAGCTACGCGGGCCAGGGGGAGCGCGAGTTCGTCATCGCGCTCGGCCACCTGGGGCACATGATCAAGCGCCACTTCATGGACTGGCGCGCGCTCGGCGGGGATCTCGCCATCGATTTCGCCGCCGGCACCGTGTCGCGCGCCGGCGAGCCGCCGCACGACTGGAAGGTACAGCTGGTCGAGACCGGAGCGAACACCCAGACCGGCGGGCGCGTGAAGCGGGCCGCGAAGTACCTGCGGAACGAGCCCTTCATGCTCACTTACGGCGACGGGGTCTCCGACGTCGACCTCCGCGGCCTCGTCGCATTCCACCGCGGGCACGGCAAGCTCGCGACGGTGACCGGCGTCCACCCGCCCGCCCGTTTCGGCGAGATGAACGTCGTCGGGGACCGCGTCGAGCGCTTCGACGAGAAGCCGCAGTTGAAGCAGGGTTGGATCAACGGCGGGTTCATGGTGTTCGAGCGCGCGGTGGTGGAGCGCATCGCCGGCGACGACACCGTGCTCGAACGCGACGTGCTCGAGCCGCTCGCGCGGGAGGGGCAGCTCATGGCGTGGAAGCACGACGGGTTCTGGCAGTGCATGGACACGCTGCGCGACGTGCGCACGCTCACCGCGCTGTGGCAGAGCGGCCGGGCGCCGTGGCGGAGATCGGCGTGACCGGCTGGCGGGGCCGGCGCGTGCTGGTCACCGGCGCCACCGGCCTGGTCGGCGCGTGGCTGGTGCGCGACCTGCTCGCGAAGGGCTGCGACGTGGTGGCGCTGGCCCGCGACTGGGATCCGCAGAGCGAGCTGATCCGCAGCGGCGACGTGAATCGCGTCACCGTGGTGAGCGGGGTGGTCGAGGACCTCGGCACGGTCACGCGCGCGCTCAACCACTCCTCCTGCGACACCGTGTTCCATCTCGCGGCGCAGACCCAGGTCGGGGCCGCCCGGCGCGACCCCTACGAGACGTTCGAATCGAACGTGCGCGGCACCTACACCGTGCTGGAGGCGTGCCGGCGGCTGGCGTCGCGGGTGGAGCGCATCGTCGTCGCGTCGTCCGACAAGGCCTACGGCGACGCCGCGAAGCTGCCGTACACGGAGGCCACGCCGCTCGACGCCCGGTACCCGTACGACACCTCGAAACTCTGCACCGACTTCCTCACGCGCTCGTACGTGGTCACCTACGGCCTGCCGGCCACGATCGCGCGCTGCGGGAACATCTACGGCGGCGGCGACCTGAACTGGGACCGCATCGTGCCGGGGACCATCCGCTGGCTGCTGGCCGGGGAGCGCCCGATCCTGCGCAGCGACGGCAAGCTCACACGCGACTACGTGTACGTGAAGGAGGTCGTGGCGGCCTACGAGGCGCTCGCCGAGCACGTGCACCGGCCCGAGGTGCGCGGCGAGGCGTTCAACTTCTCGGCCGGGAAGCCTCTGAGCGTGCTGGAGATCGTGGCGGCGGTCACCCGGGTGATGCGCTCCTCGCTCACGCCCGACATCCGCGATACCGCGGCGGGCGAGATCCGCGACCAGTACCTCGACTCCTCGCGCGCCGGGCGTGTCCTCGGCTGGCGCGCGACCTGGACGCTGGACGCTGCGCTCGCCGAGACCGTGAACTGGTACCGGGACTACCTGGGAGCCCGGGGAGCCCGGGGAGCCACGGGAGCGACGCTGCCGGAGGCGGGATGATCGACGGCGTCCGGGTGCAGCCGCTGCGCCGCATCGCCGACGAGCGCGGCAGCGTCCTGCACATGCTGCGGGCGAGCGACCCGTGGTTCCCGGGCTTCGGCGAAGTCTACTTCTCCACCGTGTATCCCGGCGTGGTGAAGGGCTGGCACCTGCACCAGCGCATGGTGCTCGACTACGCAGTGCCGCACGGCAGCATCAAGCTGGTGCTGTACGACGACCGGGACGGGTCTGCGACGCGGGGAGAGGTGCAGGAGCTGTTCCTCGGGGAGCAGAACTACGTACTCGTGCAGGTGCCGGCGCGGGTCTGGAACGGTTTCAAGGGGCTCGGGACGGGCCCGAGCGTGGTCGCGAATTGCGCCAGCCTGCCGCACGATCCCGGCGAGATCGTCCGCCGGGATCCGCACCGGAACGACATCCCGTACGACTGGTCGCGGCACGACGGATGAACGCCGGGGGCGGGCGGCCGAAGCTGGTCTCGGTGGTGACGCCCGTCTACAACGAGTCCGCCACGATCGGCGTGTTCCACGAGCGGCTGGCGAAGGCGCTCGCGCCGTTCGAAGGGCGCTACCGCTTCGAGTTCCTGCTCAGCGACAACGCGTCCACCGACGACACCGCCGCGCGCATCGCGGGTCTGCGCGCCCGTGACCCGCGCGTGCAGCTGCTGGCCCTGTCGCGCAACTACGGCTACCAGGCCTCGATGGTGGCCGGCATGCGCCAGGCGGCCGGCGACGCCATCATCTTCATCGACGCGGATTGCGAGGACCCGCCGGAGCTGCTCCCGCGCTTTCTCGAGGCGTGGGAGCAGGGCCACGACCTGGTCTACGGCATCCGCGAGCGGAGGCACGAGCCGCCGCCGCTGACGTTGGCGCGCCGGCTGTTCTACCGCCTGAACCAGCGGATCGCCGACAGCGACATCCTCGTGGACGTGGCCGAGTTCTGCCTCATGACCGCGGAGGTCCGCGATGCGGTCGCCGCGGGCCTGAGCACGTTCCCGTTCATCCGCGCCGAGCTCGCGCACTACGGTTTCCACCGCGTCGGCATCCCGTACGATCGCCAGCCGCGCGCCGGGGGGCGGAGCCACTACTCGCTCTACGGCATGATCCGGTTCGCCATCGCCGGCATCCTCACCTCCACCACGGTGCCGCTCCGGCTCGCGCTCTACGGGCTCCCGACGCTGGCCCTCGCGAACCTGCTGCTGCTGTGGCTCGAGTGGAGCGGGCGCTGGCGGAGGGCGTTCCAGACGCTGGTGAGCCTCGACCTCCTGTACATCGCCACCGCGCTCGCGTTCGTCGCGCTCTACACCGGGCGCAACTACCGGAACGTCGTCGGCCGGCCGATCGCGGTGGTGGACTTCCGCCGCTCGCTCCTGGACCTGCCGCCCGAGCGGTCGCCGAACCGCCTGCCCCGGATGGGCCCCCGCCCCGAGTGATGCGCCGGGGCGCTCACGCCCGGCCGCTCACGCCGGGCGCAGCGCGCGCGCGGCGAAGAACTCGGCGACGCTCGCCACCATCCACTCGAGCATCGGCGGTGTCAGCCCGGGCCACACGCCGATCCAGAACGTGTCGCGCATGACGCGATCGGTGTTCGCGAGCGGGCCGACGACGCGGTGCGGCACGCCCTCGAACGCCGGCTGGCGGGTCATGTTGCCGGCGAACAGCATGCGCGTGGCGATCTTCCGGCTCTCGAGCCACGCCACCAGCTCGCCGCGGGAGAACGGCGCGCCCTCGCGCACGGTGAGGAGGAACCCGAACCACGACGGGTCGCTTCCCGGCGTCGCCTCGGGCAGCAGCAGCCACTCGGCCCACGGCGCGAGCGCCTGCTTCAGGAATGCCCAATTCCTGCGGCGCGCCGCGATGAACCCCGGCAGCTTCTTCATCTGCGCCATGAGCAGCGCCGCCTGCAGGTCCGAGGTCTTCAGGTTGTAGCCCAGGTGCGTGTACGTGTACTTGTGATCGTAGCCCGCGGGCAGGTCGCCCAGCTTCCATTCGAAGCGCTTGCCGCAGGTGTTGTCCTTGCCCGGCAGGCACCAGCAATCCCGCCCCCAGTCGCGGAACGATTCCACCGCGCGCTTGAGCTTCGCCTGGCGCGCGAACACGGCGCCGCCCTCGCCGCACGTCATGTGGTGCGCGGGATAGAACGACAGCGTTCCGACGTCGCCGAACGAGCCCACCAGCGCGCCCCGGTACGTGGCGCCGAGCGCGTCGCAGCAGTCCTCGATCACCCACAGGTCGTGCGCCTTCGCCACCCGCATCACCGCGTCCACGTTCCACGGATTGCCGAGCGTGTGCGCGAGCATGATCGCACGCGAGCGCGGCGAGATCGCCGCCTCGAGGCGGCTCACGTCGACGTTGTAGGTGCCGAGCTCGATGTCGAGCAGCACCGGGACGCAGCCCGTCTGCACCGTGGGCGCGATGGTGGTCGGGAAGCCGGCGGCGACCCCGATCACCTCGTCACCGGGCCGCAGGCGACGCTCGCCCATGAGCGGCGAGGTGAGCGCCGTCAACGCCAGCAGGTTCGCGGACGAGCCGCTGTTGCAGAGCATGACGTCGCGCGCGCCGAGGAAGTCCGCGAGGTCGGCGGCCACCTGCTGCGTGAACCGCCCCTCGGTCCACCAGCCGTCGAGACCGGCCTCGAGCAGCAGCTCGAACTCCTCGTGGTCGTAGACCTTGCCCGTCACCTTGACGGGTGTCTCGCCGGGAACGAACGGGCCGGCGACGTGGTGCCTGCCGGCGAACGCGCGCACGCTCGACTTGAGGGCGTCGAGATCACGGTCGCGCTCAGGCTTCTCGGGCATACACTCGCCTCATCCGGGGCAGGCAATCGTGGAGCGCGTCGTCGAGCGGCAGTCGCTCGACGCCGAGCAGGTTCTTCCAACGCTGGTTCCGGAGTCCGCCCTGGAGCGGGCGTGGCGCGAGCTGGCTCAGATCGGCGGTCGGGCGTTCCTCGATGAGCGCGGCGTTCGCACCGAGCAGCGCCGCGACGCGACGGGCCAGCTCGCCGCGGGAGACCCGGTCGTCGCAGCCCGCGTGCAGGAGCCGGGGCGAATCCCGGCGCAGGATAGCGCCCCGCTCGGCCAGCGTCACGCACTGGTCGGCGAGCCAGGTGGCGTAGGCGGGCGTGGCAAACTGGTCCGCGGGGACGACGAGCGGCTTGCCGTCGCGCAGGTGCGTGACGCAGCGGTACACGAAATTCCGGTCGTCGAAGCCGATGTCGAAGACGTTCGTGATGCGGACGACGAGTGAGCCGGCAACCGCGGCGATCACCTGTTCGGCCGCGAGCTTGGAACGGCCGTACACGCTGATCGGGTGGGGGGCGGCATCCTCCGCGTACGGGCCCGAGCGTCCGTCGAACACGTAGTCGGTCGAGAAGTAGAGCAGCGCCACCCCGCGCCGGGCGCACCAGCCGGCGATCGGCAGCAGCTCGTCCACGTTGCGACGGAGCGCCTCGGCCGGCTCGGCCTCGCACCGATCCACGTGCGTCATCGCGCTCGCCATGACCACGAGATCGGGCGAGAGCCCGTCGAGGAACGGCTCGGGCGAGGGTCCCAGTTCGAACGGCACCAGTCCCGGACGCGGGTGCGAATGGCTCGTGCCCGTGACGCGCGCCGGAGTGCGGGCGAGCCGCGCGTGGAAGGCGCCGCCGACGAGGCCGGAGGCGCCGAGGACGAGCGCGTGCGCGAACGGAAGTGACGCGTGCGGGGCAGGCATGGATCGCGGACACTAGCGCGACCCGTTCATGAACCGCCAGCCGGGACCGCCGGCTCATGAACCGGTCGCGCCGGCGCACCCCGCGCGGGTGGCCCATCGCCCTCACGCGTGGCCCGCGCCGGCCGCGACTTCTGCTAGGGTGTCGCGCCATGCGCAAGGCCGTCGTCTTCTTCGTGAGCGCCGTGCTGCTGTTCGCCGCGGGTTCGGCGTGGATCGCGCTCTATCCCAGCGTGCCGGCGGACCTCGGCGGCGTCGAGAACCTCGATGCGCGGGCGTTGCGCGTGACGATCCCGGTGGGCGAGAGCGACCACCTGGATGCCTGGTACGTGCGCGGGACCCGGCCCGCCACGGTGATCCTGTTCCCCGGTTACGCGCGCGACCACCGGCGCATGTGGCGCTACGCCCAATTCCTGCTTCGCGACGGCTACGACGTGGTGGCGGTGGACTTCCGCTCGGCCCGCTCGCTCGACCGCAAGCCCACGACGCTCGGCTACTGGGAGTTTCGCGATGCGCGGGCGGTGCTCGACTGGCTGCGGGCCCGGCCGGAGTCGCGCGGGCAGCGCGTCGCGTTCTTCGGCGAATCGCTGGGCGGCGTGGTGGCGCTGGCGCTCGCAGCCGAACGCCCGGACGTGAACGCCGTGGTGGTCGATTGCCCGTTCGCGAGCGGCGACGCGGCGATCGCGGACGGATTCCGCTATGTCATGCACCTGCCGCCATACCCCCTGGCGCAGATCGCGCGACAACTCGGGAAGCTGGTGACCGGGCACGATCCGGGCGAACTCGATGCGACCGCGGCGCTGCGCGCGCTGAACGGCCGGCCGGTGCTGCTCATCCAGACGACTCTGGAGGATCGCTTCTCGCGGGCGGAGGTGGAGCGGTTGACCGGCTCCGCCGGGCTCGATGCCGAGACCTGGACGGTGCACGACGCCAAGCACACCGAGGTCTGGGTGACCCATCGCGAGGAATACGAGAAGCGTGTGAGCCGGTTCCTCGCGCCGCGCCTGGGAGGCGATGTCGCGCCCCCCGCGGGCGAGGCGCCGGCCGCGAACCCGAAGCTGGCCGCCGCCCGGAAGCCGGCGCCGAACCCATCGGCCCCGTCCGCGAAGAAGAGGCACGGCGCCCCGTGACCGCGGTCGTGCGGCTCGGGACCCAGGGCTGGTCCTATCCCGACTGGAATGGCGTGTTCTACCCGCCCGGCTCGAAGCAGGAGGACCGGCTGCCCTTCTACGCCGAGATCTTCGATACCGTCGAGCTGGACACGACGTTCTACCAGGCTCCGAAAGCCACCATCGCACGATCGTGGGCCCGCCACACACCCGCGGGCTTTCGCTTCGCGGCCAAGCTTCCACGCGCGATCACGCACGAGGCGCTGCTGCGCGACGCCGGGCCGGCGCTCGCCGACTTCGCCCGCGCGCTCGAGCCGCTGGGGGAGAAGCTCGGCCCGGTGCTGGCGCAGATGCCCGCCGAGTTCACGCGCGACGAGGATTCCGTGCGGCGGCTGGAGGCATTCGTCGCCACCCGGCCCGCCGGCGTGCGCCTGGCCGTGGAATTCCGTCACGACTCGTGGCACCTGCCGGCGACCTGGGATTCGCTGCGGCGCCACGGCGTCGCGGTGGCGTGGACCGAGTGGCGCGAGCTGCCGCGGCTCACCGAGGTGACCGCGGACTTTCTCTACCTGCGATGGCTCGGCGACCGCCGCGAGATCGAGCGATACGACCGCGTGCAGATCGACCGCGCGGAGTCGTTCCGCGCATGGGAGGCCGACCTGGTGGGCGCGCTCGGCCGGGTGCGCGAGGTCTACGGCTACTTCAACAACCATTGGGCCGGGCACTCGCCGGCGAGCGCGAACGAGATGAAGCGCCGACTCGGCCTGGTGACCGTCGAGGCGTGCGACCGGTGGCCACAGCGCGAGCTGTTCTAGCGTGAGCGAGCCCGCGACCGTCCCGGTGCCCGCCGGCCCGCGCCGCGCCGCGGTGGCGTTCATCTTCGTCACCGTGCTGATCGACGTGCTTGCGATCGGGCTCATCATCCCGGTCCTGCCGCGCCTCGTGCAGCAGTTCATGGGCGGCGACACCGCGCGCGCCGCCAGCATGTTCGGCGTCTTCGGCACGACGTGGGCGCTCATGCAGTTCGTGTGTTCACCCATTCTCGGCTCCCTGTCGGACCGTTTCGGACGCCGCCCGGTGATCCTGCTCTCGTGCCTCGGCCTCGGGCTCGACTACGTGTTCATGGCGCTGGCGCCGTCGCTCGGCTGGCTGTTCGTGGGCCGCGTCATCTCCGGCATCACCGCCGCCAGCTTCTCGACATCCCTGGCCTACATCTCCGACGTCACGCCGCCCGAGAAACGCGCCGCGAGTTTCGGGACGATGGGCGCGGCATTCGGGCTGGGGTTCGTGCTCGGGCCCGCGGTGGGCGGACTGCTCGGCGGGCTCTCGCCCCGGGCGCCGTTCTGGGCATCGGCGGCGCTGGCGCTCGCGAACGTGCTCTACGGCTTCTTCGTGCTGCCCGAATCGCTGTCGCGCGAACACCGCCGCCCGTTCGACTGGCGCCGGGCGAACCCGGTCGGGGCGCTGTCGCTGCTCGGCAAGCGGAAGGGTCTGCTCGGCATGGTGAGCGTGTATGGCCTCTACATGCTCGCGCACCAGGCGCTCCAGAGCACGTTCGTGCTCTACACGGCGCACCGCTACGGCTGGGGCGCACGCACGGTGGGACTCCTGCTCGCCGCGGTCGGGGCCTGCACCATCGTCGTGCAGGGCGTGCTCGTGCGGGTGGCGGTGCAGCGCATGGGCGAACGCCGCACGCTGCTGCTGGGGCTCACCGGCGGTGCACTCGGGTTCACCGCCTACGCGCTGGCGGGGACCGGCGCGGCGATCATGGCATCCGTGCCCGTGTTCGGGCTCATGTTCTTCACCGGCCCGCCGCTCCAGGGACTGATGTCGCACCGCGTGCAGCCGAACGAGTTCGGCTTGCTCCAGGGCACGAACGCGAGCGTCATGGGCATCACCGGCATCGTCGGGCCGCTGCTGTTCACGCAGGTGTTCGCGTACTTCCTGCGCCCTCACTTCGGTGTGTCGCTGCCCGGCGCCCCGTTCTTCCTCGGCGCGCTCCTGATGGCGAGCGCGTTCGTGGTGGCGTGGCGCGCGACACGCGCGGCCGCCGCGCCGGTGTAGCTCAGCGCCCGGCGTTCGGGTCGGGCCGACCCTTCACCTTCGTGAGCGAACGGATCGCCGCCTCGCGCCCGGCGTCGATGTCGGCCTCGGCGCCGCTCAGGTAGAGGCGGCCGTAGGCTCCGAACAAAGAAGCGTCGATGAGCTTCACCCGCGCGGCCTTCAGCGCCTCGTTGGCGGCGTACGCGATGTAGCCCGCGGGCTCGCTCTCGAGGATGAAGAGCGACTCGCCGGCGATCAACTGGTCGCCGTAGCGCATCTTGTTGATCACCTGGGCGTGGTAGGGCTCGACGGCGCGGATGACCTGGTCCGACACGACCCGTGGCTGCAACCGATCGTGCTCGTGGAGCCCGAGGAACGCGAGCACGGCGGCTCCCGCGTTCAGCACCTGGCCCTGGTCGTGATGATGGATCTCGAGCAGTCCGAACGCCCGCTCGACCACCATGATGGCCGGCGTCGCGGCCGTGGCCTTGAGCGCCACGTCGGTGATCCGGTTGATGACCAGGCCGGGCGCGGTCTCGATGAACATGGACGCATCGCCCGCGACCGGCAGGAAGCCCCGCGCCGTCGTGCCGATGAACGCCGCCAGCTGCGGCTGGAGCGAGTCGAGGAAGATGTAGGAGCGAAGCGTCACGTCGGCCATGGCGGCACGATAGGGGGTCGGCGCGCGAGGGTCAAAAGTCGGCATGGCGGAAGCCGCTCGCATGTGGCGGGCGTGGCCGGGCGGACCTGAGCGCGACATCATGCGGGATTGCTCGC
>CAYSWZ010000038.1:0-7508 GCA_964434945.1 uncultured bacterium
GCCGGCAGGTTCCAGGTACGTTGTCATTGCCGCGGCAGCAGCCGGCGTCCTGTTCGTGAGTTCGTGCGCGCCCGGTCCGGCCCCGGACACGGAAGCTGCTGCGAGTGCGCTCACGCAACTCGACAATGCATGGTCGCACGCCGCCGCCACGCGAAACGCGGACAGCGTCGCGGCCTACTACGCCGCGGACGCCGTGGCGTACCCGCCGAACGACAAGGCCGCCGTGGGACAAGCCGCCGCGAGGATGGTCTGGGCCTCGGCGTTCGCGGACTCCACCTACGACGTCTCCTGGAAGACCGTCCACGCACGAGTGTCGAAGAGCGGCGAGTTGGGCTTCACCTCCGGCACGTACGCGGAGTCCTACAAGGGTGCCGGCAACACGCGAGTCACCACGAACGGCAAGTACGTGTGCGTCTGGGCGAAACAGGCGAACGGAAGCTGGAAGGCCGTGCACGACATCTGGAACCCGGACACGAAGTAGCGCCGGGCCCGGACCCACCCCACGATCGCGTGGCGCGTCACACGCACACGTCAGGGCGGATGCGCGCCTCGGCTCGGGTGGTCCCGGACGCAGCCGAGCGGCGACTCGTCCGGCCGAAAATCGCCCATTGTGCCTGCCGCCGCGTGCCATTACGCTCCCGCCCGATTCCCCGGGCAACCGCGTTCCACGCGGGCGCCCCGAGCGTCAAACCAAGCCACAAGGAGAGTACTGAATGCGCCGCATTCTTCCCGTGCTCGCAGTGCTGGTGGCCTCCGTGTTCCTCGCCTCAGCGCCACACGCCGCCGCCGCGAAGAAGCATCACATCCTCCTCCAGTGGACCGAGGTCGACACGGTGGGGCAGTGGGCGATGACCAAGCACGTCGCCAACCTGCTCGACGATCTGGGCCCCGACAACGTGCAGCTCGAGGTGATCGCCTACGGGGCGGCGACGTTCGCCGTGACAACCGGGCGGCCTCAGAACCTGCAGGCGCAGGCGATTGCGGATCTCAGCAAGCGCGGGGTCACCTTCCATGTCTGCCACCACGCGATGGACCTTCTCGGCGTCAAGGAAGCCGAGCTGCAGCCCACGGTGACGCCGGTGAAGGGCGCCATGTGGTACATCACGCAGAAGTACGACGCCGGATGGCAGATCCTGAGGCCATGACGCCAGGTCGCACCCGGGACGGCGCCCCTCGCGCGGGCGCCGTCCTCCTCCTCTTCGCCGTCGCGGCCTGCCTGGCCCGCGTGCCCCCCGGACGCGCGCAGGAGACGTTCCCGAGGCCGGCCGGATACGTGGTGCCGGGCGACTCGCTGATCCCGTCCGGGGCGATGGGCGCCTCGATCAAGCGGGGACGGGCGATCCTGCTCGCCGCGGGCGACTCGCTCCGGGGCCACGTGGGGAACCGGCTGACCTGCACCAACTGCCACCGCGAGGCGGGCACGCTCGCCGCCTCGGGCCCGTGGGTGGGGTCGTTCGCGAGCTTTCCCCAGTACAACGCCCGCGCCGGGCGCGTGATCCGCATCGAGGACCGCATCAACGAGTGTCTTCGGCGGAGCCTCAACGGCTCACCGCTCGAGGTGGACAGCCGCGACATGAACGACATCGTGGCCTACATGGCGTTTCTTTCGACCGGCATACCGCACGGACCCCGCGCGTCCTGGCTCGGCTACCGCCGGATCGCGCCGCGCCCGACCGACGTGAAGTCGGGCGAGGCCGTCTATGCCGCGAACTGTGCGCGCTGCCACGGCCCGGGCGGCGAGGGCTTGAACGCGGCACCGCCGCTCTGGGGCGCGAAGTCTTTTGCGATCGGCGCGGGCATGGCGCGCCTGCAGACGGCGGCGGCGTTCATCCGCTGGAACATGCCGTTCGATCTCCCGGGCCAGCTCACCGACCAGCAGGCCTACGACGTGGCCGCGTTCGTGCTCTCGCATCCCCGGCCCGACACGCCACGCAAGGAGCTGGACTGGCCCAACGGCGACCCACCCGACGACGTCGCGTACCCGACACTTGCCGCCGGCAAGGGGGGGGAGAAGAGGGCGAACTGATGTAGCTTCGACCGCGCATTTCGCGTCACACACCACGAACCCTGTCGTACGGGAGGACGGAACATGAAGCGCATTTTCTGGGTCGCCGTGCTCGCCCTGCTCGCCTTCGCATGGTCGCATCCGACACTTCCGGGCTCCGGCAGCGGAGTCGCATTCGCCGCGGAGAAGCCGTACCGGGTGGTGTTCGACCTCACGAGCCGCGACAGCCTGGACCAGAAGGCGGTCATGCGCTGGATCCAGGAGATCTCGGCCGCCAGTCCCAACGTCGAAATGGAGGTCGTCATGTACGGCAAGGGATTCGAGCTCGTCATGCCGGACCGGACCACGCGGCTTCCCGACGTGCAGGAGGCCGTGAAGCGTCCGAACGTCACGTTCAAGGTGTGCGAGATCGCGATGAAGAACAACAACCTGACGCGTGAGCAGCTGATGAAGGAAGTGAAGACGGTGCCGGACGGGATCCACGAAATCGTCATGAAGCAGCAGGAGGGCTGGGGTTACATCAAGGTCGGCCACTGAGTGCCGTTCGTCCACCCTGAACCCATTGTGGAGGTCGCCATGTTCGAAAACGGAAGCCCCATCGATCGCCGCGGTTTTCTCGGCACCATCGTCGCCGGCGCGGCTGCCGCCGGACTCGCGCTCGTGCCAGGCGCGCATGCGGCCGAGGCCATGGACATCCCGGTCGCCGGCTCCGAGGCGCTCGATGGCGCGCTCAAGAAGCTGAGCGGCCGCAAGTATCGGCAGGTGTTCGACGCGCCACGGCCCAACGAGTCCATGCCGATCATCTGGTCGTGGGCATTCCTCCACACGTTCAACAAGCTCAAGGTGGAGGACTCGAACGTCGGCTGCTTCGTCGTGCTCCGTCACGAGGCGATCCCGTTCGCGATGAAGGACCAGCTGTGGGAGAAGTACAAGCTGGGCGAGGTGTTCAAGATCGACGACCCGACGACAAAGGCCGCTTCGACTCGCAACGTGGTCACGAACGTCAAGCCGGAGGACCTGCCCATTCCGGACATGGCGATGGAGAAGGTCCAGGCACGCGGCGTGGTGTTCGGTGTCTGCGACCTGGCGATGACGGTGTACAGCATGAAACTCGCCGAGATGGCCAAGATGAAGCCCGACGACGTCAAGCAGGACCTGGTCGCCGGACTGCTTCCCGGGGTCGTGGTCGTTCCTTCGGGAATCTACGCGGTCCACCGCGCCCAGAGCGCCGGTTTCACCTATTGCTTCGCCGGATGAGGGCAGGCCGCAAGGAGGCAGCAGGCGAAGGGCCCGGGGAGCGACTCCCCGGGCCCTTCGCGTTGCTCCGGCCGACGGCAGCGTTCGTGCACGTGGTTCGTTTCGCCGTGACAAACCACCGGGCGTGACATCCACCGGTCGGCGGACCCGCACCGCTCGGCAGCACGCGCGTGGGTCAAATCACCCGTGGACTCATTCCGGAGCGAGGCCGGATACTCAATACATTCCTACCCGCCAGGAGGGCCCGAACGTCATCCACCGGGTCACGGCGTCCGTCGCGGGCAAACTGCGCCCGGGACGCTCGACTTTTCAGTACTGCCCCGGAAATATCAAGAGAGGCAAGGTCATGACTCCGCATCGTGCGCCACTTCGCTCCCTGGCCCTGGCCTGTCTCGGGCTCGCGCTGGCCTATGGCTGTTCGACCAACCACGGCGGCAGCAGTGCCCAGCGCCTGCTCGGTGTGTCTGGCCGGAGTTTCGCGGCCGCGAACGGCCTCACGCTCAGCGCGACCCCCGATACGGTGGTCATCATTCCGAGTAACCCTTCCACTCCGACCGACCCGAACCACGGCAACGAGCGCTACGGCGAGACCGCACTGCTCGTGGTCGCGACGGACGAGAACGGCAATCCGCAATCGGGCCTCGACGTGACGTTTGCCGCATCCGCCGGCGTGCTCGCCTCGGGCGGCGCCTCGATGAAGACGGGTGCCGACGGACGTGCGATGGACAGGCTCCGGGTCTATGAGTCCGATCCCGGCTCGATCCAGGTGTCCGTGACCGACGGCAACCGCACCACCCGGCTCGACGTGACGAAGATCGTCGCGGAGCCGCCGGTCGCGAACGCCGGGCCCGACCAGGTCGTCCAGTGCACCGGGAACTCGTCCGCGCAGGTGACGCTCGATGGTGCGGCCTCAACCGACCCCAACAACGACATCGTCCTCAACGAGTGGTTCGAGCACTACGGGACCCCCGACCAGGTCCTCCTCGACAGGGGCAAGTCCGTCGAGGTCGTCCTGCCGCTCGGTGAGCACGTGATCACGTTGCGTGTCACGGACGCGACGGGGCTCACCTCGACCGATGAGGTCGTGGTGAAGGTCGTGGACACCCTGCCGCCCGTCGTGGACGTGAGCCTGACGCCGTCACGGCTGTGGCCCCCGAACCACAAGCTGGTTCACGTGACCGCAACCGTGAAGGTCCGCGAGTGCACTCCGTACACCGTCAGCCTGGTCTCGATCACGAGCAACGAGCCCGACAATGGCCTGGGCGACGGCGACACCTCGGGCGACATCCAGGGGGCCGATCCGGGCTCTCCCGACTACGAGTTCGACCTGCGCGCCGAGCGCGCCGGCGGCGGGAGCGGACGCACCTACACCGTCACATATCGCGTGGTGGATGCGGGCGGACTCGCCACGCTCGCCACCGCCCAGGTGGTCGTGCCGCACGACCAGGGGAAGAAGTGAAGATCTGACCGAGCCCGCACGGAGCGCCTCCGGAGGACGCGTCGCACCTTTGCAGCGAACGTGGTTCAGCGCGAGGTGTGAAGTCGGATCACCTGTCCGACGGCCAGTCGCCCCGTGCGCGTGACCGTGCCGTAGACTCCCGCCGTGTTCTGGTTTGCGCGAACGGCTGCCTTGAGCACTTCCGGGGCGGGGCTCCCTCCGTCCGGGTCGAAGTTCACCACCGCGCAGCGAACGTCACGCATCGTGACCGCGACGGCCGGCGCATCGTCCGTTTCCCCGAACGCGAGCACGCCGCCCACCCACCCATCCTCCTCGAAGGGGACGGCGCGCGTGCTTCGGATCACGATGTTCGGGCGAAATCGCCGGATGTCCGCGTCGCGTCCCGCGAGCCGGCAGATCTCGAGAGCGGTGGTGGAGGAGATCACCGAGACCGAAGCTTCATCGAAGATGCCGTGTTTCATCTGCATCACCTGCACCGGTATCCCGCAGCGGCGCCCGACCTCGGCGGCGAGCGCTTCACCGAACAGCGGCAACTCCTCGCCCTCCGGGGTGCGAACGTGCGTCGGCGGCGCTTCGACGTTCCCATGCTCCCGCGAGGGTGTGAAGCGGATGAGGTCGGGGTGCTTGCTCGCGATCAGCCACGGGAACCCGCCGCGGTCCTCGAGTCGGCGGAACGCGAAGCGCCGGTCGCCGTCGAGACCATGCCAGCCCACGCTGGCGGTTTCGAGTGCCTCACCGCGCATGGACTTCACCTGATAGCGGAAGAGCGCTTCGATCCGTCCGATCTCGATCGGCACTTCGTCCTCCGACGGTCGACCTCGGGCGCGAACGCGATGGCGATGTCTGGAGCCGGATCGCGTCGCGACCGAGAGGTGAGGGCTTGCCGGCTGCAGAGGAGAGTGTAGGAGACGCGCGTCGCGCGGGCACGTCGGCCTGGCCCCGGCCTGCCCGGCGCCCTGCCCCGGCCGGGACTCACGGCAGGGCCTCGTGCGCCGCTCGCCACACCTGGACCCAGTCCCAAAGGGGAGGGAGCGATGGCGCTGCGAGCATCACGCCACCGAAGCCGAGAAATCGCTTCGTCACCATGCTGGCCGGGAGCACGTCGATCCCGGAGAGTGCGGCGTAGTCGAATTCCACGCGGCTCCGGGCCGCGAGTCCGGCCACGTACCGGGCCTCGCGCTCGGCGCGTCGATCCGCCGTGGCTTCCCCGCGCATGCGCTCGAGGAGCGCGCGCGCGGCCAGCGAGTCCGGCGCCAGGCGCTTCCCCAGCACCCGGAACACCGAGTGGCCCTCGGGGAGCCGCATCGGACCCGTGAGGGATCCGATCGGGGAGAGGAGCGCGGCATAGCCGAGATCCGGGTGTCGCACGATGGGGAAGAATCCGGAACGGCCGCCGCGAACGCTCCATTCGGGCCGCGTGGTGAACATGCGGGCAAGGGAGTCGAGGCTCGAGCCGGCATCGAGGAGTGACCGGAGCCGGGCGGCCCGCTCTTGCGAATCGGACAGGATCTCGGCCACGTCCACCTCGCAGACCTGGCGCGCTCGCGCCGGATGGAAGAGGGCCAGGTGGCGGAACGCTTCGTCGTCGGAGGCCTCCGGCCCCGCGCCCGCGCGCGCGAGCAGCCGCTGGGCGTGCCAGACCGAGGTCCACATCTCGAGGTCACGCCGGACCTCGGGGCGCCCGTCCAGGTGTCGACGCAGCCCCTCGCGCGCCATCAACTCGCCGGCAACCACATCCCTGAGACGCGCGCTCAACTCCACGGCAAAGCGCGGCGAGTCGAGCGAGTGGACGGACAAGGTGTAGTAGCGAAGCTCCTCGAGTGCGTCTCCCAGGAGCAGCGGCCCGTCCGCGAGCCTTACCAGCGGTCGCGAAAGGACCGGCCCGAGTCTCGCAAGCATCACGTCCACGTCCTCGGGGAGGAGAACATAGCCGTGGGTAGAGGCGCGTTCTTCGCGGCTTCCGGCCATGAGGCTCTGCAGCGAATCCGCGAGCAGCATGAAGACGGCCGAATCGACGACCGCGCGCTGCGGGCCGAGGACGCGGCCCATGAACTCGGCGGCCCGCTCTCGCTCACCCGCGGCCTTCAGGGAGTCGGCCACAGTCACGCGAAGCGCGCGCCGCTTGGCCGGCGGGAGGTGCGCCCCCTGGTGCCGCACGATCCCGTCGATCTCGGCGGGCGAGACTGCCGGCAGCGCCCGCACCACCTCATGGTAGAGCGCATCACGGATCAGCGCCTTCCGGAGCGCCCTGCGCATCAACGCAACGCGGTCCGAGTCGCCGGGTGCCTCCCGCTCGGCCTCCTGCGCCAGCAGTGACTCGCCGGCAAGCGACTGGAGTGCCCGCACCTTGGCCGAGTCCATCCCTGCCGCACCCTGTTTCTCGGGCCATGGCATCCACTCGATCCGCCGCACCAGGTCCGCGCCCGTGATCGCGCGCGTCCCGACCCAGGCAAGCGTATCCCGGGATAGGCCGTCGCCCTGCGCTGCCCGTGTGGCCGGGTTCCGGGGAAGGACCGCTGGCCCGGCGTCAGCGGAAAGTCCGAGCGCGAGCAGGAGGAAGAAGGCCGGGATCATCGAGAGGAGCCTACGAATCCGGCGGCGCACGCTGCAAGTTCCCGATCACCCGGCAGGTCGCGCCCTTGTCTCGCGGACCCGATCGGAGCGAGTATCCCCGCCATGTGGAAGCTCGGGGTGCCATGGTGGGAGCTGATCCTGCGCGGTGTGATCGTCTACGTGTTCCTGATCGCCCTGCTGCGCATCACCGGCAAGCGACAGGTCGGGCAGTTG
>CAYSWZ010000039.1:0-6249 GCA_964434945.1 uncultured bacterium
AGCACGTCCTTGCGCACCTCCTCGGCGTGGTGGTCGGCGAACTGCGACTGGTAGTATTCGATCTGGCCTAAGAGCACCGGGTGCTCCTGGTTGATGAGGACTGCGCCCTCCGGGTACACCGGGTCGTTCGGCTGCCACGCTGCGAGCATCCCGTCGGCGAGCTCGCCGGTCTTCACGAACCTGAACCTCGGGATGCCGCCGGCCACCTTGGTTCTGGCCGCGGGGAGGCTCCCCGGCCGTGCTCCTGTGTTCGCGCTCCCCGACTGACCTCCCCCGCCGTTCGCGGTCCCGTTGGAGCCTCTTGGAGGCCGGAGCGCGAGCACACGATGCGGCGACGTGCCGGGCTGGTCCGGGTCTACGCTGTGAGCGGCAAGGTTCCGGACGCGCAGCTTCGCGATTCTCCACCGTGACCCGAAGCGCTCGGCGAGACGCTCACGCCAGGCCTCGTCGTCGAGCGTGCCCGAGTCACTCCCTCTCGCGGCCTTGATCGCGTCCAGGATGGGCTGCGGCATCTGGTCAGCGAACTCACCTGCCCAGTTGTTGATCGGGAGGGGACCGCCGGCATTTGGCCCGCCCTTCAGCAGTAGGGTGTTGCGGTCGGTACGTGGGTACACACCATACTTGCCGTCATCATCGGTGAGCTGCGGCCGAAGGATCAGCCAGAGCGAGGACCGCACGGTCTTCTCCGTCACGCCGAACGAGCGAAACGTGGAGTGGTGGGCGGTCACGTCGTAGAGCTCGTTCTTGTAAAGCGCACCGATGTAACCGCCGATCGCGGCGTAGGACTGGACCGCAGGCCGCTGACCGCTCCAGAGGTACCAGTCGATTTCGGTCCCGTCGCGGAGCGCGACCGTACCGTAGGAGCCGAGCTTCCCGCTCTTGAACGACTGCTCCCTGTACTCGATGAAGTGTCGTGCACCGAGGATAGTCCGGAGGTTGGTTCGTTGGTCAGGTCCGCTCTTCGCCTGGGGACCGTGCGCAACTCGGTCCGAGCCGGGCCATGAGCTCTTGTCCTCGGTCCGGAACTCGTCGACTGTGATCTGGACCCCGCGCGGAATTTCCCAGAAGCGCCGATTCAGGAAGCTGGAGATGCCCTTGATGTCGGCCTCGCCGCGGCCCGGGTCGCCGAGCACGGTGTCCGGCGCGCCCTCGTTGCCGAGCAGCACGATCACGGTGCCGTGGTCCCTGATCCATTCGGGCTTGACCGCGGCCCAGTCGCAGCCCGACTCCTCGTCGTCGAATGGTGTATAGACGGACTCCAGCGTGAGCTCGCCCGTGTCCGGGTTCTCCGCCGACTCGATCTTGAGGCCGTACTCCTCGGTGTCGGGATCCCACATCAGCCGGATCATCGAGGCCTCACCCTTCACCCACGAGACGACGACGACCCCGAGGCGATTCCACGGAAGGAGTGAGGTCTTCGCGCCCACACCGAAGTTCTCGTGGACGCCTCCGATGGGCTTGCCGCCGCCACCGAACGTGTTGAAGAATTCGACGAGCTGGTCAGGTGTCATGCCCTCGCCATCGTCGGCGATGAGGCGGCGGTACACCGCTCGGTTCTCGACAGCCTGCCACTCCACGCCGAACTCAACGCGCGTGGACTTGGCTTCGAGGGAGTTGGTCAGGGTTTCACGAACCCACTGGAACTGGCCGCTCTCGCGGTAGGTCCGCTCAATGAAGTTCTGCGTGCCAGACGCCTTCATCGGCAGGATGCGGGCAGCATGCAGACGTGCAACCATTGGAGGACTCCTTTCCCCAAGGACTCTCGCCCTTGAGACTCGGGCTAGGACATGAGCGCCCTAGCCGGACGAAACCCTACGCCTGGTACCTCGCGGGTGTCCAGACGGAGCGCGGCCGCGCACGGCGCGGCGCCGTGGTCAGGCGGTGGACAGGCTGGCACGGTGACGGGGCGGCGGGTCGCGTCACGTGCTCGGGTTCGGAGCCACTGACGCGACCCTCGGAACCCCCGATATGCTTGTCGAGCAAGTGCTCTACCAGCTGAGCTAATCGCCCGCGAACCGCGGAGTTAACCGCAGCGGACGGAGCGCCGTCAAGCGTTACGCCCCCGCGACCTACTCCGCCGTCTCGACCTCTTCCAGCTTGAGCGCGGGCGGCTCGTCGCTCACCAGGTACTCGAACTCCCTCCGGAACTCCGACACCGAGAGGTGCGCCACCGCGGCCAGTGGCTCGAGGCGCTCGTCGTGCTCGAAGTCGTCGCGTCGCAGGCGCAGCATGTAGCGCCGCGCGATGGCGTAGCGCGACGTGTTCACGTCCACGAGACGCACGCGGGCGCGGCCGGTGTTCGGGTCGACGAGCGCCTCGAACGGCACCGGCACGAAGTGGCCGCCCTGCAGGGACACCATGGCGGCGTCGCCGCCGCCGAGCAGGTATTTCGCGGCGCAGTAGCCGAGGTCGCGCGTGTACTCCATGTCGTACGGGATCGGGTCGGTGCAGCGCAGCTCGTAGCCGATGTTCTTGCTGGCGATCGTGGACTTGAGCTGGAAGTCGCGCAGCCGCTCCTGTACCGCTCGCTTCAACACCTCGCCGAAGTTCAGCTCGTCGAGGCGCACGTGTCCGTGGTCGTCGCGTTCGATGTTCTCGAGCTGGTCGAGGTCGCGCGGGTCCACGTCGAGCGCCACGCCCTCGGCGATCACCGCCACGCCGTCGCGGCGGCCGTCGGCGAGGCGGCGGATGTGGGCCCCGACCAGCGTGTCCACGATGCGCGCGAGCCGCACGGGCTTGTGCGAGAACTCCTCGGGGATGAGCGTGATGGTGGCGCCGACCGCCTTGCCGATGCCGAGGGCGAGGTGACCGGCCTTGCGGCCCATGGCCACCACGTAGTACCAGCGCGAGGTGGTCTTCGCGTCCACCATGAGGTTCTTGACGATCTCGACGCCGTGGTGGCGCGCGGTCTGGAACCCGAACGTGTCCACGTGCGCGGGGAGGTCCAAGTCGTTGTCGATCGTCTTGGGCACGTGCGCGACGCGGATCTGCCCGGTGGCGCGCTCGTGCACCTTCATCGAGCTGAACGCGGTGTCGTCCCCGCCGATGGTGATGAGCTCGGTCACGCCGAGCTGCAGCAGCGCCACGACCACGCGGTCGAGCGCGCGCACGTCGCGCGTGGGATTGGCGCGCGAGATGCCCAGGTGGCTGCCGCCGCGGAAGTGGATCCGCGACACGTTGTCGATCGTGAGCGGCCGCACGCGGCTCGTGTCGCCCTGCATGAGCCACTCGAAGCCGTCCTCGATGCCGAGCACCTCGACGCCCTCGAGGCAGGCGCGGATCGTGGCGGCGGCGACGACGCTGTTGATACCGGGGGCGGGTCCTCCGCCCACGAGGATGGCGAGCTTCTGTCGAGACATGCCCGGGAACTCCCTTCTCCGGGGGGACCATCGAACCGCGGGAACCGCGAGCCGAGGAGAGTCTACCCGACGGGACGCGAACGGCCACGCCGCGCGGCGTGGCCGTTCACGATCGCTGGGGGGATGCCGAACTCAGTGATACAGCTTCTTGATCTCGCTCCAGGTGCTCTTCTTGGCCGCCACCGGGTTGGTCAGGTACTCAATGTCGTTCCAGGTGGCATTCATGCCGTGCGGAATTCCGACGGGCTGGTTGATGAACATCTTGTCGTGACCGCCCGCGTACCAGGGGTTCAGAGCGCCCCACTGGCCGTGCGGCGGATCTTCGGCCGGGTTGCCCTGGTCGAAGTTCAGCAGACCGCTCGTGTAGTTGATGCTGGCGTAGCGCACCGAGTACACGACCTGGGCCGGCGACGCCGACGACAGGCCACGCGGCAGGTAGGTGACGCCGAGCTGGATCGGCGTGTTGTTGACGTAGACGAGGCCGAACGCACCGGTGAACGAGAAGAACGGCATGCGACCGCCGAAGCAGGCGATCTCGCCGTCGGTCGTGCGGCAGTTGAAGAGGCCGTCGGCGTCCGGTGACCACCACGGCGAGAGGCTCAGCCCACCCTCACCCACGCCATTGAGCACGACCGTGGCGGAGTACTCGAACCCGTCGGCGTTCTGGAACTGGAGGGCGTTGACGCCGTCCGTCGAGAAGCGCCAGGTGTGCAGATTCGCGAACCCTGCGCACTGCGGCTGTGACGGCGGATTCTCGTCGTCGATGTTGATCAGCCCCGGGAACGCATTCGTGGTGTTGAGGATGGAGATCGGGCAATCGTTGAATACGCGCAGATGAAGAACCGCGCTGTTCGGCGTCGGTGTGGCGAATGCCGCCGTCGCCAGCAGAAGGCCGGCTGCGAACGCCAGGCAAGTGGTAGTGATCCGCCTCATGGGGGCTGTCTCCGAGATGAATGGTGGGCAGGCTCACAACTCGCTGCAACTCCATCCCAGCCAGCTGGCTGTTGGCCTGCGTCGCGTGGACGCGGCAACCGAACACGGGCCGGGCTAGCTCTCGTGCCCTGTTCGGGACATATCGGATCGATGCAGAGGGACCCGGGGATCACGAAGCAAGGGGGTAGCGTCAGGCCCGCATTTCTGTTGCCATGTAAACGATTACATCACATATTGTGGCCGAGTCAAGACACCTGTTACGGTGCTCTGGGTTTTTTTTCGCACAGCCGTTTGCCGTGGTGAAACGCGAGCGGGCCTCAGACGGAGCGCGAATGCATGATCCGGTTTCATTCCCGCCCCGATTCGTTTGGGGCGCAGCGACTTCCGCATATCAGATCGAGGGAAGCCCGCTCGCGGACGGGGCCGGAGCCAGCATCTGGCACCGGTTCGCCCACACACCCGGGCGGACGCTCCGCGGGATGACCGGCGATGTCGCGTGCGACCACTTCCGCCGCTGGCCGGCCGACGTGGCGCTCATGGCCGCGCTCGGACTCCAGTCCTATCGCTTCTCGGTCGCATGGGGGCGGGTGCTGCCGGAAGGATTCGGGCGCGTGAACGAGTCAGGCCTCGGCTTCTACGAGCGGCTCGTGGATGCCCTGCTCGCGGCCAACATCACCCCGATGCTGACGCTCTTCCACTGGGATCTGCCGGCTGCACTGGAGGATCGTGGCGGGTGGTTGAACCCCGACATGCCGAAGTGGTTCGCCGACTACGCCGGCACGCTCTTCGAACGTCTCGGCGATCGCGTGCCGATGTGGTGCACGCTCAACGAGCCGTGGGTCGTGGTGGACGCCGGCTACGTGCACGGCGTGAACGCTCCCGGGCATCGCGACTGGTTCGAGGCCACGCGCGCCGCGCACGGACTGCTCCTCTCCCACGCGGCCGCGGTGCGGCGCTTCCGCGAGCTGCGGCCGAGGGTGAGCGGCGCCGCGGCGAAGATTGGGCTGGTGGTGAATCTCGCGCCGCATCATCCGGCGACCCCCGCGCCCGAGGACGTGGCGGCAGCCGCCCGCGGGAACGCCTATTTCAACGAGCAGTTCCTCGACCCCGTCTACTTCGGGCGCTACCCGGCACTGGTCCGCGAGATGTACGGCGACGCCTGGCCGGACCACACCGCGGCCGGGCTGGGCTCGCTCGTCGAGCCGTTCGATTTCCTCGGCATCAACTGGTACACGGGTTACGACGTGAAGCACGATGATGGCGCGCTGCCGACGCGAGCGGCGCACGTGCCCGACCCCCACCGCGTGAAGATGACCACCGGCTGGGAAGTGCGCCCCGAGCTGCTGGTGGAGACGCTCACCTGGGTGACGAAGCGCTACGGGAAGGTGCCGATCTACGTCACCGAGAACGGCGGCGCGTTCCCCGACCCCGACACCGCGACGAACGGCCGCGTCGAGGACCCGCTGCGCGTGGACTACCTCCGGCGGCACGTCGCGGCGCTGCGCGAGGCGCTCCGCCTGGGCGTGGACCTGCGTGGCTACTTCGTGTGGTCGCTCATGGACAACTTCGAATGGGCGAGCGGCTTCTCGCACCGCATGGGACTGCTGCATGTGGACTACGCCACCCAGCAGCGGACAGTGAAGGCGAGCGGCGAGTTCTACCGCGAGGTGATCCGGACGAACGGGGCGTGCGTGGCCGACTCGCTGGTGTGAGGCGGGCCCGGGCTCGCGACCGGGCGTGCGCGGCTCAGGGGTGGGAGCCGACCGGAGCCGCCTGCACGTCCTCGATCCCCCACTCGATGACGCGTGGAAGGGCCACGTTTCCGGTGCGGGACAGGTGCCAGAGGCTCGGGTCCGGCGTCCGCTCGAGCCGGCCGTCCACTCGCACACTGTCGTGGCGGGTCGTGATCTCGACGCCCAGGAGCTTCTTCGCCGCGGGGAGTCCCGGGGGTTCGAAG
>CAYSWZ010000040.1:0-14947 GCA_964434945.1 uncultured bacterium
ACCGACGCCGCCGTGATCGTGGTGAGCGAGCAGACCGGCGCCATCTCGGTGGCGCACCGCGGCGTGCTCTACTCGCGGCTCGACGAGGGCCAGCTCCGCTCGGAGCTCTCTCGCATCTTCCGCATCCGTCCCGAGGACGAGCCGCCCGCGCCCGTGGTCACGCCCGAGGCGTCCGCCGAGGCGACGCCGAAGGCGGCCGGCTGACCGCCCGCAAGCCCTTCGGCGTGCCGCGTCGCCCGCGCCGCAGGCGCGGAAGGCTCTAGTGTCGCCGCGCGTCACCGGCGGCGCGCTCAAGCGCCTGCTCGACTGCGAGCGGCGGCTGTGGCTGTCGGAGCACGCGCGCGAGCACGCGGCCGCGCGGAGCGAGCACGACGAGGTGCTGGGAGAACGCAATCGTTCGCTCGAGGACGCCGCGGCGGCCGGCGTGCCGGGGCTCGCGGGCCCGCTCCTGCGCGCGGGCGTGTCGTTCGACGAGGCCGCCGCCGAGACCGTGCGCCTGCTGCGCGAGACGAACCTGCCGCTCCGGCGGCCGGTGCTGGTCTCCGCCGACGGCCGCTACACCGCGACGCCGGCGTTCATCCTGCGCGAGGGCGACGCGCTCGTGATCCGCGACGTGCGCCTCGCGCACCGGCCCGAGAAGAAGCGCGAGAACCGCGTGCGCGCCGCGTTCGCCGGCTGGCTCGCACGGCAGTTGTCGGGGCGCGAAGTCGTGCGGCTGGAGATCGTGAACGGCCTCGGCGAAGTGGTCGAGGTGCGCTCGGAGCCCGAGGCCTCGATGGCGGCGCTCGCCGCGCGCGCGCTGGAGCTCCTCGGCGACGCTCCGGAGCCGGACCTCCTCCTCGCCCACTCCCATTGCCAGCACTGCGCGCACTACGCTCACTGCTGGGATCGTGCGGAGGCCGAGCGTCGGATCGAGGTGCTGCCGATGGTGACGCGCGTGCGCGCCGAGCGGCTGCACGCCGAGGGCGTGCGGACGTTCGACGCGCTGGCCCTGCGGGCGCCGGAGAGCTTCACCGATCACGACCTGCGCACGCACGCGCCGCTTCTCCTCGCGGAGGCGCGCGCGTTCGCCACCGGCGCCCCGGTGTGGTTGCGCGACCCCGGCCTGCCGGCGGACCGCAAGCCGGTGTGGTTCGACGTCGAGTCGGACTCCGATGGCGAGCGGGCCACGGTCCCGGTCTATCTCTGGGGCCTCGCCGTCGATGACGCGGAACCCGCGCGCGCAGAGGCCGTACTCGCCGAGCTCACCCCGGCCGGCGATCGCCTGGCCTGGCAGCGCTTCGTGGCGCGCGCCCTCGACGTGTTCCGCCGCTCGCCCGACGCCGTCTGGGTGCACTGGCACGACGCCGAGCCGATGTGGATCGGGCGCTACATCGCGCGGCACGGCGCGCCCGACGAGTTCGTGGCGCGCATGCGCGCGCCCGGGGCGATGCTCGATCTCCACCGCACGCTCGAGCGCTCGGTGCGGCTCCCGCTCCGCTCGACGTCCATCAAGTTCGTGGCGCCGTGGCTCGGCTTCGAATGGTCGAATCCCGACGCCGACGCGGCGTGGAGCACGGCGCAATTGCACCGCGCCTACGAGACGGGCGACCCCGCCGAGCGCGAGCGGCTGCTCGCGGAAGTGGCGACCTACAACGCGGACGATCTGTGGGCGATGCGGACCGTGTGGCGATGGCTGGTGGCGGGGCGCGGCCACGCTTGACAGCCCTCCGGCCCCTTCCTACCTTGGCCGGTCCGCACGGGCGGTCACGGCCCGGCAAGTCCTTGTGGCGGTGTAGCTCAGTTGGTAGAGCAGGGGAATCATAATCCCTGTGTCGGGGGTTCGAATCCCTCCGCCGCCACCACTTCACCCGCGAGGCTTCATGCGCCTCCGCCGGCTCGAGCCGGTCCTGCGACGAGCCCTCCGCGGCCCCTGTCGCCTGCCGCACGGCAGCAGGCTGCTCGTGGCCGTGAGCGGTGGCGCGGACTCCACTGCGCTGCTCGTGGCGCTCTCGTCGCTCGCGCGCGAAACGCACCTGGAGCTGCACGCCGCGCACCTGCACCACGGCCTCCGCGGACGCGACGCCGACGCCGATCTCGCCCACGTGCGCCAACTGTGCGAGCGGCTGGCGATCCCGCTCACGGTGGCGCGCTGGGATTGCGCGGCGCGCATGCGGCGGCGCGGGCTGTCGGGCGAGGCGGGGTTGAGGACGCTCCGGCGGGAGTTTCTCCGTCACGCCGCCCGCGCCTGCGGCGCGGCCGGGATCGCCACCGCCCATACCGCGGACGACCAGTTGGAGACGCTCCTCCTCCGCCTCGCGCGCGGCACCGGTCTCTCCGGCGCCGCCGGCATGCGCGAGCGCCATGGGCCATGGTTCAAGCCCCTGCTGCACGCGACGCGCGCCGACATCGAGCACGACCTCGCGCGGCACCGGATCGCATGGCGCGAGGATGCGAGCAATGCGAGCCCGGCCCACGCCCGCAATCGCGTCCGCCATTCGGTCGTGCCCGCGCTCCTCGACGCGCTGGGGGCCCCGGCGGCCGGCCGGGCGCGGAGCACCGCCGAGCGCAGGGCCGGGCTCGCGCGCCGCGCCTCGGCGCTCGCCACCGAGCTGGCTGCGGCCGAGCGGACACTCGCGCGCGCGGCCGCGAGGACGTTGGACCGCCTGCTCCGCGACTCGCCGGCCGAGGACGGGACGGGCGCGGGCGCCCTCGACCTCGACGCACTCGCGGGCCTTCCACCCCCCGTTCGCACGCTGGTCCTCCGCCGCGCCTGGCGGCTCCTCGGCCCCGCGGGGGAGGCGGCCCCGGGCCTGACTTCGCACCATCTCGAGCCGCTCCTCCGGGCGCTATCTGACCGGAAGAGCCGGTTCGAGGCGTCATTGCCGGCGGGCTGGCGGGCGGTGGCCGTGCGCAAACGGCTGCGGTTCATGCGGCCGCGGGAGGACGGGAGAGCGCGGTCGGACGCGGCCCGGCGCGCTGGCCCGGCCGATGCTAGACTGCTGGACCGGCGGGTGCCCGTTCGAAGTCGTCCGGCCACAGGACCTTCGGGCGGGGTGAGCACCGACGGCAGACACTCCACGATCGCACGCCGCTGATCCCGGCGCCAAGACCCAGGAGCCTCCATGTCGGACTCTCGCCCTGACGTGCAGACCGAACCCTCTTTGCGTGTGCTGTTCACCGCCGCCCAGATCCACGAGCGCGTGCGCGAGATGGGCCTGGAACTGGCGCGGGACCTGGCCGGGTGCAGGACGCCGTTGTTCGTCGGGGTATTGAAGGGCGCGTGCATGTTCCAGATGGACCTGGCGCGCGCCACACCGCTCGACATCGAGATGGATTTCCTCGCCGTCGCGAGCTACGGCTCCGGCACGATGTCGAGCGGTAACGTGCAGCTGATCATGGACCTGAGAACGGACATCCGTGGTCGGCACGTCGTGCTTTGTGAAGGAGTCGTGGATTCCGGGCGGAGCGTCAAGTTCATTCTGGATCTGCTCGAATCCCGGGGGGCGGCCAGCATCCAAGTGGTGACGCTCCTCGACAAGGCTCCCTGCCGGAAGATCGCCGTCCCCGTGGACTACAAGGGGTGGACGATCGGCGATGAGTTCGTGATCGGGTACGGCATGGATGCCGCCGAGCGATATCGAAACCTGCCCTACGTGGGCGTTCTCGAGGAGGCATAGGCGCGTGAACATCTTCAACCGGGACGGCGACGACGACGATCGCCGCGGCCGCGGTGGCCAGCGTGGCGACCGGGGCGGCGGCCGGGGGCCACAGCTGCCCTCGCCGCCCGGCCGGCCCTTCCGCACCATGGCCTTCTGGGCGCTCGTGCTGCTGCTGTCGCTGGTCGCCTACCGGATGTACGCGGGCAACCTGCTGACGTCGCAGCGCATCGACATCCCGTACACGCGTTTCGTCCAGGAGGTGGAGCGCGGCAACATCGAGCGCGCGACGTTCGTGGAGGAGACCCGGACCGTGCTGGGCGAACTGCACTCCGAGGCGAACGAGACGATCGCCGGCCGCGCGGTGAGCATCAAGAGCTTCAAGACCAACTTCCTCGGGGACGGCGCCACGCTGGCCGACAAGACGCGCGCCGCCAACCCGAACGCCGCGATCACCGTGCAGGCGCCGGGCATCAACTGGCTGTCGGTGCTGTTCACGTGGCTGCCGCTGCTGTTGTTCCTTGTCGCCTGGATGTTCATGCTGCGCCAGATGCAGAGCGGCGGATCGGCCGCGATGCGCTTCGGCAAGAGCAAGGCGCGCGTGCTCATGGAGTCGCAGACCCGGGTCACCTTCAAGGACGTCGCCGGTTGCGACGAAGCCAAGCAGGAGCTGCAGGAGATCATCGAGTTCCTGAAGGAGCCCCAGAAGTTCCAGCGCCTGGGCGGCCGCATTCCCAAGGGCGCGCTGCTGCTCGGGCCCCCGGGCTCGGGCAAGACGCTGCTCGCGAAGGCGGTCGCCGGTGAGGCCGGCGTGCCGTTCTTCAGCATGTCGGGCTCGGACTTCGTGGAGATGTTCGTGGGTGTCGGGGCTTCGCGCGTGCGCGACCTCTTCGAGCAGGGCAAGCGGAACGCACCCTGCATCATCTTCGTGGACGAGATCGATGCCGTCGGCCGGCACCGCGGCGCGGGGCTCGGCGGCGGGCACGACGAGCGTGAACAGACCCTCAATCAGTTGCTCGTGGAAATGGACGGCTTCGAGTCCAACGAGGGTGTCATCATCGTGGCGGCCACGAACCGTCCCGACGTGCTCGATCCGGCGCTGCTGCGGCCGGGTCGATTCGACCGGCAGATCGTCGTGGACTGGCCGGACGTGCGCGGGCGCGAGGGCATCCTCAAGGTGCACACGCGGAAGATCCCGCTCGCCGAGGACGTGGACCTGAAGTTGGTCGCGCGCGAGACGCCCGGCATGTCCGGGGCCGATCTCGCGAACATCGCGAACGAGGCGGCCCTGCTGGCCGCGCGCCGCAACCACAAGAAGGTCTCGTTCCGCGACTTCACGGACGCGAAGGACAAGGTGACGCTCGGCCTCGAGCGCCGCAGCCTCGTCATGACCGAGCAGGAGCGGAAGACCACGGCCTACCACGAGTCCGGGCACGCCCTGGTGGCGTGGTTGCTGCCGGGCTCGGATCCGGTGACCAAGATCACGATCATCCCGCGCGGCCGCGCGCTGGGCGTGACGGCCTATGCGCCGAACGAGGAGCGGCACAACCATTCGAAGAAGCAGCTCGAGGACCGGCTGTGCCACGCCATGGGCGGGCGCGCCGCCGAGCTGCTGGTGTTCGAGCACCTCACCACCGGCGCCGCCGGCGACCTCGAGCAGGCCACCGGCATCGCGCGCAGCATGGTCACGCGCTTCGGGATGAGCGAGAAGCTGGGACCGCTCACGTTCGGCAAGCGCGAGGACATGATCTTCCTCGGCAAGGAGATCACCAGCTCCAAGGACTACAGCGAGGCGACCGCGCAGCTCATCGACACCGAGGTCCGCGCGATGATCGAGCGTGCGCACGAGCAGGCGATGCAGCTGCTCCGGGCGAACCTCGACAAGCTGCACCTGCTCGCCAACACGCTGCTCGAGCGCGAGACCATCGACGGTGACCAGATGGATCGCGTGCTGCGCGGCGAGGTGCTCGCGCCGGCGCCCCGCCCGTCGGAGCTGGACGCGCCTCCGCCGAGCGCCTCGGCGCCGGTCACGCAGGCCGAGGAACCGGGCCTGGGCGGCCTCGGCGAGCCGAGCCCGCGGCCGGCCTGACGCCGTCACCCGCTGTCACACGGAATCCGGACGCCCGGTGGGGTTCCCACCGGGCGTCTTCGTTCGGCACTCGTGGCCGCAAGTCCAGCGCTCGTGGCGCCGGCTTCAGGGAGATGTCGATTCCACGAGTCCTTTGAAACCTTTTGAAACCTTTCGCCCTGCTCCGGCGTCATACGGTATGTCACCTCGAGCGAGGGTGGCGCTGACGGGTTCGAGGGAGAGCGGACCCGCCCGAGTACGAAGCAAGGCACCGCAGCGGGAAAGGCAAGGCCCGCCGCTGGTAAAGAGCGCCCGTCGAGACCTCCCGCCGGGCGCTTCGCCTTTTCCGGTATGCGAGCCTGCCGGTCCGCGGCGTTACGCCGCCGGGCGGGTCACCGGTTCGATCTCGAGCGAGAGGTGCTCCGAGTTCCGCAGCACCGTGATCGCCACCCGCACCCCGACGGCATTCCCCGTGAGCAGCTTGTGGAGATCGTCCACGCCCGCGACCGGCCGGCCGGCAAGCGACACGATGATGTCGCCCTCACGTAGCCCCGTGCGCTCTGCGGGACTGCCCTTCTCGACCGACAGCACCAGCACGCCCGACTCGCGTTCGAGCTCGTGCCGCCGCACGAGGTGGCGGCGGAGCTTCGCGTTCTGCCCGCCCACGCCGATCCAGCCGCGCACGATCCGTCCGTCGCGGATGAGGCTCGTGGCCACGAATTTGGCCAGGTCCACGGCGATCGCGAAACAGATGCCCTGCGCGGGCAGGATCATGGCCGTGTTGACGCCGATCACCTCGCCCCGCGAGTTGACGAGCGGCCCGCCGGAGTTGCCGGGATTCAACGACGCATCGGTCTGCAGCACGTCGTCGATCAACCGGCCGGACTGCGCCCGCAGCGAGCGCCCGAGCGCCGACACGACGCCGGTCGTGACCGTGGCGTGGAAGCCGAACGGGTTGCCGATGGCGATGGCCACCTGTCCGACGCGCAGCGTGCGCGAGTCTCCCAGCACCGCGGCCGGAACGCCGGTGGCCGAGATGCGCACCACGGCGAGGTCGGTGTCCGGGTCGTCCCCCACGAGCGTGGCCGGCGCGTGCCGGCCGTCGGCGAGCACCGCCGAGATGGCCGTGGCGCCGTGAACGACGTGGCTGTTGGTGAGCGCGAACCCGTCGGTGGTGAACACGAACCCGGAGCCCGAGCCGCCACTCCGGCGGCCACGCTGCTCCACGTCGATCTTGACGACCGAGGGCGAAACCCGCTCCACCGCCGCGACTACAGCCTCGGAATAGGCATCGAGGAGCGGGGCGTCGCCGGCGTCCGGTGCCTCGGGCACCGGCGGGGCGAGCGGCTGGGGCTGCGGCTCTCCCGCGACCACCTTGAGCTGCGGCTTCATGGAACCTCCTCACGGCCGGCTGGCGGCCCAGGGGTATCGCCCGCGCGAGCACGGCTCGGCACGGGGGCGGACGCCCGCGGCGCAGGGGCCGCGGAGCCGTTTGGACGCGGAGAGACTGCCGCGGGATTCATTCCGGGGATTGGGTCCGTGCGCGGGAATCGATTACGACTCTAGAGCAGGGTCCCTGACGAGTGCTGTCTCGGGGTGGACCGGGATCTTCACGCCGGGCTGCCCGTCACAGGCAATGCCCGGCGCGAGCTGCGCGGCGCGAGGCCCTGACAGGCAACGAACATGCGCCGCTCGAGGGGCTCGCCCACCATGCCAGCGCAGCGTGCGGCCGCGGCGCGGGCCGCCGCGGCGTTGCACCCGAGCGCGCGAAGCCACGGGATCACCTCCTGCTGGCTCGCGGCTTCGGCCGCGGACCGTGCGCGCTCCTGCTCCCCTGCTGCCTTCGCTTCCGCCCGGGCCTTGAGGCGCCGCTCACGAGCTTGCTGCCGCTTCCCGCGCATGAACTCGCTGCCAAGGACGCGATCGGCAGCGTATTGATTATGCGCCCGGCACAAGAGCCGGATGCCGTCGACCGTCGCCTGCCCGCCGCGGGCGAGGGGCACTCGATGATCCCACTCCAGACGCGTGCGAGACTCGCAACGCCTGCCCTTTTCGCTCACGAACGTGCATTGCCCACCGTCGCGCTCCCAGACGGCCTTGCGCACGGCAGCCGGCACGTGCCTGCCTTTCGTGGCGCCGCGTTGCGGGCGCGAACGGTCGGACTTCGCGAACTTCTGCTTCTCGAGCGCCTGAACGAGCGCACGCGCCGCGCGGTTCAAGACGACCGCCAAATCACCTGAAGGCACGGCGTGACCCAGCAGCGCCTGCGCGTAACGCAGCGCGTCGTGTGTCTCCTGATCGATGGTCACTTGCAACGCGAACCGACCTGGAGCCAGCGGCGCAAGCCTGGCCCGCGATGGAGCCGGTTCTGTTGCCCCCGTCAGGTCCGGTTCAATGACAGAACCTACTCGCTCTGGAGCGAGTTGAAGCTTCGGGTCAGTAACAGATGGCGGTGCCAGTTCACCGTCGGCGGCTGAGGCTGTAATGGGCTCCAGCAGCGTCGGCACATCGGGGCGAGGGAAGCGCTCTGCGAGATACAGCCGCAACTGCGCCTTGGTCCTGCGCGCGGCCGCCGCCAAGAGTTCATCCGCGCTCTCCGTCGTGAGGTGGGGCGTCAGAAGCAACACAGCGGTCAGGTGCAGCCGGCCGTCGGCCACCGCGTGGAAGATCGCCGGGAACTCCCTCGCCGTGCGAGCGACCGCGATGCGCCTGAGCGCCGTGTCCTCGGACATGAGCAGTTCTTGCTCGCAGTACGAGCACATTGAGTCGTACCCCTGCGGCACGTACAGCTTGCGGGCGTCAATCTCTCCCAGGTCTGCGAGCAGCTCGGCGGTGGTTTCGCGGTCGAGCGAGGCGCGGGTGGCAACGACAGAGAGCAGGCCGGAATCGGTGAGATGCGAACGCGAGTAGGACTTCATTGGGAACACTCCGCAACCGGGGCGGTCGCGGGGGCCGTTCCATTCCTATCACATGCGTTCGCGGGGCCCGTGCGTGCGCGCTGGCTGCAGAACGCGGGCGCGGACGAGAACTTCGCGAGGCACCGCGGCGTTGCGCGCCATGCGCCGACCCGACGCAGCGTGAAGGGCGATCAGCGATCGAGTCGCGAATTCCGGGAAGCCGGTCCCCGGAAGGGCGTCAACAGGAAAAATTCGCTGCTCAGCGCCCTTGCAAACCTGTGAACGTCTTCTCCGTCGCCGCGTTCGCCACCAGCAGCGCGCACGGCTCGAACCGCGGCCCCTTCTCGGCACGCAGCGAACGCAGGCGATCCACGACGCCCTGGAGGCCCGTCGTATCCGCGTGGCGCAGCACGCCGCCGCGGTACGGTGGGAAGCCGGCGCCGAACACCATCGCCAGGTCCACCTGCTCGGGACCCGCGACGATGCCCTCCTCCACGCAACGCGCGGACTCGTTGATCATCGCGAGCACCATGCGCTCGGCGAGCGAGTCGAGGCTCTTCGGGTGGCGCGACTGGTTGAGGCCGAGCACGCTGCGCACCGAGCGGTCGGGCTTCCGCGTGCGGCCCTTGTGCTTGTAGAAGCCGGCCCCGTTCTTCCTCCCGAGCCGCCCGGCGGCGATCATCCTCTCGAGCGCCGGGCTCGGCTGCATGCGCTCGGGGAACGCCTTCGACAGCACGCCCGCCACCTTGTACGCCACGTCGAGCCCGACCTCGTCCACCACTTCGAACGGGCCCATCGGCATGCCGAATCGCCGCATCGCCTCGTCGATGTCGGGCACGGTGTAGCTCTCCTCGAGCAGGTGGAGCGCCTCGCGCAGGTAGGGCATGAGCACGCGGTTCACCACGAACCCGGGAGAATCCTTCACCACGACCGGCGTCTTCCCGAGCCTGCGCGCGAGGCCGACCGCGGTCACGAGCGCGGCGTCCGAGGTCTTTTCGCCGCGGACCACCTCGACGAGCGGCATCTTGTGCACCGGATTGAAGAAGTGGAATCCGACGAAGCGCTCGGGGTGGAGCAGTCCCTGGGCGAGCGCGTTGATGCTGAGGCTGCTCGTGTTGGAGGCGAGCAGCGCGCCGGGCGGCACCCGCACCTCGAGCTCGGCGAACACGCGGCGCTTGACGTCGAGGTCCTCAACCACCACCTCGATCGCGAAGTCGGCGTGCCCCATCCCGCTCAGCTCGAGCGTCGGCAGGATGCGGCCCATCTGCGCGTCCTTCTCCCTCGACGCCTGCCGCTTCCTCCGCCCGCGCTCGTCGATCACCGCGCGCACGCTCTGGAGCGCCTTCTGCAGCGCCTCGGGCTTGATCTCGCGCATGCGCACGGCGATGCCGTTCCGGCTCGCCAGCTCGGCGATGCCGGCGCCCATGACGCCGGCGCCGATCATCGCCATCCGCCTGACGGGCGCGGGCCGCAGGGCCGGATCGGCGACGACGTTCGCTCGCTTGGCGGACTCGGAGAGCCGGAAGATGCGCACCAGGTTCTTGCACACGGGGCCGACCACGAGCGGCGCCACGGCGTCGGCCTCGGTGGCGAGCCCCAGCTCCAGGGAGCGCCCCGCGGTGAGTTGCAGCACGTTCAACACCGCGAGCGGGGCCGGGTACACGCCCCCGGTGCGGGCCATGACGCCCTTCCGCGCCTCCTTGAACACGAGCGAACGCCCGAACGGAGTGCGGCTCAGCATCCACGACATGAAGTCGCGGGGACGGTAGCGATCGCGACGCTTTGCTCTCGGGAGCTTCGCGAGCTCGGCGAGCCGCGCCTCGGCGCGCTCCACCAGCCACGCGGCCGGCACCGCGCGCGCAATCAGGCCGGCGCGCTCGGCGCGCCGCGCGTCCAGCGAGCGCCCGGTGAGGATCATGTCGAGCGCGGTGGGCAGCCCGACGAGGCGCGGCAGCCGCGTCGTGCCACCCCACGCCGGGAAGATGCCGAGGTTCACCTCGGGAAGTCCGATCTGCGTACGCGGTTCCTCCGCCGCGAGGCGCGAATCACACGCCAGGGCCAGCTCGGTGCCGCCTCCCAGGCACACGCCGTCGATCGCGGCCACGGTCGGGCACGGCAGTGCGGCGAGCCGCGCGTACGCCGCCTGCCCGCGGCGGACGAGCGCGTGCACCTGCTCGGCGTCGCTCAGCGAGCCGATCGCCTCCACGTCCGCACCGGCGATGAAGCTGCCCGGCTTGGCGCTGCGCACGAGCACGCCCTGGGGTGGTGCGGACTCGAGATCCGTGAGCGCGGCCTCCAGCGACGCCACGGCGTCCGTGTCGAGCACGTTCAGCTTGCGCGCCGGATGGTCCATCACCAGGTGCGCGAGCCCGCCGTCGCGCCGCTCGATCCGGAAGACCTGCATCATGCGCGCTCCAGCACGAAGGCCGCGCCCTGCCCGCCGCCGACGCAGAGCGAGGCGAGCCCGAGCCGGGCTCCGCGCCGCCGCATCTCGTGCAGCGTCGTGAGCAGCAGGCGCGCTCCGCTCGAGCCGACCGGGTGACCGAGCGCGATGGCGCCACCGTTCACGTTCAGGCGTTCCTCGGGGATCTCGCCGAGCGGCTTCTCGAGCCCCAGCTCGTCGCGGCAGAACGACTCCGACTTCGCGGCCGCGATGCACGCCAGCACCTGCGCCGCGAATGCCTCGTTGATCTCGAACAGCTCGATCTCGGTGAGCGACACCTGCGCCCGCGCGAGCGCCTTCGCGATGGCGAACACCGGCCCCAGTCCCATGCGCTCGGGCGCGAGGCCCGCGAACGCGAAGCTCCGGATGCGGCCGAGCGGAGGGGTCGGCCAGCCCCGCGCGGTCTCCTCGTCCCCCACCAGCAGCGCGGCGGCGCCATCCGTGACCTGGCAGCTGTTGCCCACGGTCACGGTGCCGTTCCGCCGGTCGAAGTAGGGCTTGAGCTTCGCGAGCGCCTCGAGCGTCTGGCCCTCGCGCGGGCCGACGTCGTCGCGCACCGCCTCGTAGCCGGGCGCCGGGTACACCGGCACGATCTCCTCGCGCAGCCGCTCGCGCGCGGCGATCGCGCGCTGGTGGCTCTGGAGCGCGAACGCATCCTGCTGCTCGCGCGTGATGCGGAACTCGCGTGACAGCACCTCCGCGGTCTGCCCCATGTTGAGCCCGCACACGAGGTCGGTGAGCCCCTCCGCGAGGGGGATGCGCGGCGTGAGCATGTGCGGCCGGAACCGCGCCAGCGCGCCGAGCTTCGCGAATGACGTCTTCGCGCGCATCACGCCCTCGAGGAAGTCCGAGTACTCGAACGAGAACTGGAGCGGGATCATGCTCATGGATTCCATGCCTCCCGCGAGCACCAGCCTGGCGTCGCCGGAGCCGATCCGGTGGCAGGCGTTCGCCACCGACTCCATGCCCGAGGCGCAGTTCCGGTGCACGGTCACGGCGGGCACGCGCTCGGGCACGCCGGCGCGCAGCGCGACCACGCGCGCCGAGTTCGCGGATTCGGACGGCATCGCGCAGTGGCCGAGCACCACCTCGTCGATCCGGGCCGGATCCAGCTCGCTGCGCGCGATCACCTCGGCCACGGCGACGCGGCCCAGCTCGTAGCTCGGCGTGCGCTTGAACACGCTGCCCGCCTTGGCGAACGGCGTGCGCACCCCGGCCAGGATCCAGCCCCCCACGGCGGCGCCGGGCGTGCCCATCAGTGGGGGAGCTTCTCCAGCAGCGCGCGGGCGTCGGCCTGGTAACGGGCGTCCAGCGCGCTGCTCGTGGGCGGGAGCGAAACCGCCTTCTCGAGCTCGCGGCGCGCGTCCTCGTTCCGGTGCAGCTCCTTCAGCAGCCGGCCGTACTCGAGGCGGTGATTCACGTACGCCGGCCCCAGCGTGATGGCCCTCTGGAACGCCTGCTCGGCGTTCTCGTAGGAGGCGCCCTTCGGCACGCCGCCGAGCACCATGTTCGCGGCCATGCGCTCGAACGAGTTGAGGCTCGTGACCTTGACGTTCCACATGGCGAGCACGTGCCACGCCACGTCCTGCGTCGAATCGAGCGCGAGCGCGCGGTCCACCTCGGACTTGATCTCCTTCGAGAGCGCCAGCTTCGTGCGCGGTCCCTCGCGCAGCGCCTGGCGCCCCAGCGCCACCGACAGCCGCATGTGCGGCTGGGCGCTGTCCGGCTCGGCGCGCACCGCGTCGCGCGCGTGCATCACCGCGCTCGCCCAGGTGCGGCGTTGCTCGTCACCCTTCTGCGTCTCGCCCAGCTCGGATTCGGCGCGCGCCAGCCGGCACAGCGCGCCGGCGTTGGCGGGGGCGGCCTGCACCGCCCCGGTGTAGGCGTGGACCGCGTCCTCCAGCCGGGCGGAGGAGTAATACTTGTCGCCCTCTGCGATGAAGTCCTCGACCACCCCGGCCCGCACCCGGGCCGGCGAGAGCGTGCACACCAGTGCGGCCAGTGCCGGCGCCGCCAGCCTCCGCCCCCACGCGCCGGGGCGCCAGGGGCTCGAGCGCACGCGCTCTGCGGTCTGCAGCAGGCGGGGCATCGGGATCACCGCAAACCGTCCTCCACACGCACGGCACCTCATGTGCCACGCGTCGGCCACCTTGCTCCGCACGATTCGGGCTTGTCAACCGAGACGCCCCAGCGGGCGCTGCCCGAGCCGTTCGGCGAGTGCCCCGCTCCGGACCGTGCACGCTTGGCACCCCCGCAGCACGGTGCTACCAATTGCGGTTCCCGCGCTGCGGGCACACTCGGCCCGCAATCGGCCGCGCACGGAGGGGCCATGCCGAACACGCTGATCCGCATCTTCCTCGATTCGGTGAGCCGGCACCGGAAGCCCGCGCATTTCATGCGCCGACTGCCGGATACCGCCGGCAAGGGACGTTGGGAGTCGCTGTCCTCGGAGCGCACGCTGGCCGACGTCGAGAGCGTGGCGCTCGGTCTCGCGGCCCTCGGCGTCCGGCGCGGCGATCGCGTCGCGCTGCTCTCCGAGAACCGCTACGAGTGGGCGGTCGCCGACCTCGCCACGCTCGGCCAGGGCGCGGTCACCGTGCCGATCTACCCGACGCTCACCGCGCCGCAGGTGCGGTACATCCTCGAGAACTCCGAGGCGCACGTGTGCGTCCTGTCGAGCCCGGCGCAGCTCGAGAAGGTCCTCGCGATCGCCGATTCGCTGCCGCGGCTCGCCACGCTCGTGGTCATGGACCCGCCTCCGGCCGCGCGCGATTCGCGCGTGCGGGCGTGGGCCGCGGTGCTGGCCGACGGCGAACGCCGCCGGGCCGCCGAACCCAGCGCGTTCCGGGCGCTCGCCGACGCCACGCGACCGGGCGACATTGCCACCATCATCTACACGTCGGGGACGACCGGCGACCCCAAGGGCGCCATTCTCACGCACGACAACATCGCCGCGAACGTCGAGGCGTGCCTGCAGGTCGTGGAGTTGAACGCCGACGACCGCTGCCTGTCGTTCCTGCCGCTGTGCCACATCTTCGAGCGCATGGCCGGGCTCTACGCCATGCTCGCCTGCGGCGCGACGATCGCCTACGCGCGCAGCGTCGAGACGGTGGCCGCCGATGCGCAGGAGGTGCACCCCACCATCCTGTGCGGCGTGCCGCGGTTCTACGAGAAGGTGTATGCACGTGTGATGGAGAACGCCGGCGCGCAGCCGCCGCTGCGCCGGGCCCTGTTCGGCTGGGGCCTCGGCGTGGGGCAGCAGGTGGCGCGGCTGCACTTCCAGGGCAAGACGGCCGGGCTCTGGCTCGGCTTCGTCGCCGCGCTCGCCGACCGTCTGGTCGGGGCCAGGGTGCGCGAACGCGTGGGCGGGCGCATCCGTTACTGCATCTCGGGTGGCGCACCGCTCGGACCCAAGGTGATGGAGTTCTTCTTCGCCATCGGCATCCCGATCCTCGAAGGCTACGGACTCACCGAGACCTCGCCGGTCATCTGCCTCAACGTGCCGGGCCGCGAGCGGCCGGGCGCGGTGGGTCCGCCGGTGCCGGGTGCCGAGCTGTCCTTCGGAGCGGAGGGCGAGATTCTCACCCGTGGCCCGTGCGTCATGCAGGGCTATTTCCGGAACGAGGAGGCCACGCGCATCGCGCTGCGCGACGGCTGGTTCCACACCGGCGACGTGGGACACCTGGACGCCGAGGGATTCCTCCGCATCACCGACCGGCTGAAGGACCTGCTGGTCACGGCCGGCGGCAAGAAGGTCGCGCCGCAGCCGCTCGAGGGGAAGCTCAAGGCCTCGCGCTGGGTCAGCGAGGCGGTCATGCTCGGGGACAAGCGACCGTTCTGCGTCGCGCTGCTGGTGCCCAACTTCGCCCACCTCGAGGCGGAGGCGAAGACGCGGGGCTGG
>CAYSWZ010000041.1:0-11831 GCA_964434945.1 uncultured bacterium
CCGGCGAACGCGGTGTGCGGGTGGCGGGCGCGCTCGACGAGCCGGCCCGGCGCGCGCTCGCCGCCGGCGCCCGGATCGTGGTGCGCGCCGCGTCGCGGCCGCTCCTCCACAACCTCTTCTCCGGCGAGCCCGCACGCACCAGGGCCGTTGCGACCCGGCTGCCGGTCGCGCCACGCCGGCGCGGGCGCCGGCGGGAACGCGAGGCGCTGCTCCAGGACAACGGCTACGGCGGGTTCGCGATCGACGGCCGCGAGTACGTCATCCACCTCGATGCGCTCCGCAACGGGGCTCACCGCTGCCCGCCGCTCCCGTGGGTCAACGTCATCGCGAACGAGCGGTTCGGCACGCTCGTCAGCGAATCCGGCGCCGGGTTCACGTGGAGCGGCAACAGCCGGGAACACCGGCTCACCCCCTGGTCCAACGACCCGGTGCTGGATCCACACGGCGAAGCCCTCTACGTCGTGGACGACGCGTCGGGGGCGGCCTGGTCGCCACTGCCGGGCCCGCTCCCGCACCCGTCCTCCTACGAGGCGCGGCACGGGCTCGGCTACAGCCGCTTCCTGCTCGAGGCCGAGGACCTGGCGCACGACACGCGGGTGAGCGTGCACCGCGATGCGCCGGTCAAGTTCGTGCACGTCCGGCTCACGAATCACGGCGGGGAATTGAAGCAGGTCTCGCTCGTCTCCTGTGCGCGCCTGGTGCTCGGCCCCGAGAACGGGGCGGCGTGCCGGACCGTGACCGAGCGGGACTCGTCGACCGGCGCGCTGCTCGCGAAGAACGCGGCCTCCGGCGCATGGAGCGGGGCGACGGCGTTCTCGCAGGTGCTGGCGCCGGATGGTGCCGGGATCGCCGTGACCACCGATCGCGCCACGTTCATGGGCCGCCACGGATCCGCCTCCCGCCCGGAGGCGCTCCGCGGCGCGGCCGCGTTCGACGGCGCCACCGGCCCGATGCAGGATCCCTGCTTCGCCTGGCACGTCACGTTCGAGCTGCCGCCGGGGGAGAGCGCCGAGACCGTGTTCCTCCTCGGCGAGGCGCGCGATGCGGCGGAGCTGCGGTCGCTGCTCGCCCGCTTCCCGGATCCGGCGGCCTGCGAACAGGCGGCATCCGAGGCGCGTGCGGCGTGGGACGTGCTCGTCTCGCGCGTGCGCATCGAGACGCCGGCGCCGGAACTGGACCTGATGGTCAATGCGTGGCTCCCCTACCAGACGCTGTCCTGCCGCATCTGGGGCCGGTCCGCGTTCTACCAGTCGGGTGGGGCGTTCGGTTTCCGCGACCAGCTCCAGGACTCGCTGTCGCTCCTGCCGCTCGCCCCCGCGCGCGCGAGAGAGCAGATCGTGCTCAACGCCGCGCACCAGTTCCCCGAGGGCGACGTGCTCCACTGGTGGCACCCGCCGCGGTCGCAGGGGATGCGGACGCGCTTCGCGGACGACCTGCTGTGGCTGCCCTATCTCGCCGCGACCTACGTGCGCACGACCGGCGACCTGGGCGTTCTCGATGCGCAGGCGCCGTTCCTCGGCGCCCGGCCGCTCGCGCCGGGGGAGGACGAGGCGTACCTCGCGCCGACGCCAACCGGGGAGACCGCGAGCGTCTACGAGCACGCCGCGCGCGCCATCGACCGCTCGCTGGCGGTGGGCGCGCATGGGCTGCCGTTGTTCGGCTCCGGCGACTGGAACGACGGCATGAACCGCGTCGGCAGGGAGGGCCGGGGCGAGAGCGTGTGGATGGGCTGGTTCCTGTATTCCATCCTCGACGCCTGGGCCCCCATCGCGGAGGGCCGCGACGAGGCCGGGCGTGCCACGCGCTGGCGCGCGCACCGAGACCGGCTCCGTCTTGCGCTCGACGCGGAGGCCTGGGACGGGGAGTGGTACCGGCGCGGCTGGTACGACAACGGCGCGCCGCTCGGCTCGAAGGACAGCGACGAATGCAAGATCGACGCGCTGGCGCAGGCCTGGTCCGTGATCTCGGGCGCGGCGCCGCGCGCGCGCGCGCTGCGTGCCATGGCCGCCGTGGAGTCGAAGCTCGTCTCCGAGCCCGAGGAGTTGGTCCGCCTCCTCACGCCCGCGTTCGTGGACACGCCCCAGGATCCCGGCTACATCAAGGGCTACGTCGCGGGGGTGCGCGAGAACGGCGGGCAGTACACGCACGCCGCACTGTGGGTGGTGCGCGCGTTCGCCGAACTCGGCCGCCGCGACCTGGCCGCACGCCTGCTCGGCATGCTGTCGCCGGTGAGCCACGCCCGCGACCTCGCCGCCGCGCGTCGCTACCGGGTCGAGCCCTACGTGATCGCCGCGGACGTGTACGGCGTGGCGCCGCACGTCGGGCGCGGCGGCTGGACCTGGTACACGGGCTCGTCGGGCTGGATGTACCGAGTCGCGATCGAATCCGTGCTCGGCGTCCGGCTCGAGAACGGCAACAAGCTCGCGGTCAAGCCCTGCATCCCGGACGAGTGGCCGGGATTCGGGATGGCGTGGCGGCTCCCCGATTCGAGCGGGACGAGCGTCGAGATCCACGTGCGCAATCCGGACGCGTGCTCGGCGGGCGTGGTCGAGGCCACGTTCGATGGCCGCCCGGTGCGCATCACGCGGGGCGAAGCGCGCGTGCCGCTCCTGCTGGACGGCGCCGCGCACCGGCTGGAGATCCGCCTCGGCGCACCGGCGCGAACGTCCCCGGGTGGACGGCTCGCCGGACGCGAGGCACGATGACCCGATCCGCCTGAACTCCCGCGCCGGACCGCCCGCGAACGCGGGCGCGGCCCGGCGCGGCTCCCCTCACCGGCGGCAGTACCCCGCCTCTACCCGGAGTCCCTTGCGCATGGCGACGATCAAGGACGTGGCGCGCGAAGCCGGCGTCTCGGTCGCGACCGTCTCGCGGGTATTCAACGACAGCGAACGCGTGAACGAGGAGACGCGGCACCGGGTCCGCGTCGTGGCGGAACGGCTGCGCTTCTGGCCCAACGGCGCCGCCCGGAGCCTGATCACGAACCGCACGCACGCGATCGGCGTGCTGTTGCCGGACCTGCACGGCGAGTTCTTCTCTGAGGTCATCCGCGGCATCGACCTCGCCGCGCGGCGCGAGGGGCTGCACGTGCTGGTGTCGAGTTCGCACGCCGACACGGATGCGCTGGTGACGACGCTGCGCGCGATGCGTGGGCGGATCGACGGGCTCATCATCATGGCGCCCGACAAGGACTCCGCGCCCGCGATCCGCGCAACGGCCTGGGATTCCCCGGTGGTGCTGCTCGGACCGGGGGTGGAGGTGCCGGACTTCGATACGGTGGGCATCGCGAATCACGACGGCGCCTACGCCGTCGTCCGGCACCTGCAACGGCTCGGCCACCGCCGGATCGCCACGCTCACCGGCCCGGCGCGCAACCAGGATGCACTCCAGCGTCTCGAGGGCTACCGCGCCGCCATGCGTGAGGCCGGCGTGACGAACACGCGCGCGCTCGAGGTGGTCGGCGACTTCACCGAGCCATCGGGCTACCAGGGCGCGCAGGCGCTCCTGCGACTGTCCCCGCGGCCGACCGCGGTGTTCGTGGGCAACGACGTGATGGCGGTCGGAGTGCTCGGCGCGCTGCGCGACGCGGGCGTGCGGGTGCCGAAGGACATGGCCGTGGTCGGCTTCGACGACATCGCCATCTCGCGGCACCTGACGCCGCCGCTCACCACCGTCCACGTGGACGCATTCCAGATGGGCGAGCGGGCGCTCCACCGGCTGCTGCGCCACGACCAGGGCGAGCCCGCGCCGTCTCGCTCGCACGAGGTGCTGCCGACCTGGCTCGTGGTCCGCGCCTCGTGCGGCGCCTCCCCGAGCGAGGGCCGCCGCGCCGGCGATCCGCGGCCGCCGGGTGCGCCCCCCGGCCCGGCGCGGAAACGCGTGCCCGCCGCCCGGCCCCGGCGGCGCGAGCGCGACAAGTGAATCGCACGCCCCGCCTGCTGCTGGTCGCACCGCTCGCGCTCGGCCTGCTCGCTCCGCTCTACGCGTGCGCCTCGGGCCCGCCGGCGGCGGAGACCTCCGGTACGCCGGCGCTCACGGCCGCCCAGCGCGCGTTCGCCGACACGCTCGAGCGGCGTACGTTCTTCTTCTTCTGGGACCTCTCCGACACGGCGAAGGGGTTGATGCCGGACCGCTGGCCGACCAAGTCGTTCATCAGCGTCGGGGCGACGGGCTTCGCGCTCACCGCGTACCCGATCGGGGCCGAGCGGCACTGGATCACGCGCGAGCAGGCCGCCGCGCGAACGCTGCGCACACTGGAGTTCTTCTGGACAGCTCGCCAGGACACAGCATACTCGGGATCAACGGGTTACAAGGGTTTCTTCTACCACTTCCTCAACCCGGGCTCGGGAACGCGGTTCGAGGACGTGGAGCTTTCGAACGTGGACACGGGACTGTTTTTCGCCGGGGCGCTCTTCTGCCAGTCGTATTTCGACCGCGGTACGCGAGTCGAGGAGCGCATCCGCGCGCTCGCCGATTCGCTGTACGCCCGCGCCGACTGGGAGTGGATGCGGGTGCGGCCGCCGCTCCTGTCGCTCGGCTGGGGCCCGCGCGAGGGCTTCCAGCCCTACGACTGGCGGGGCTACAACGAGACGCTGTTCATGCACGTGCTGGCGCTCGGCTCGCCGACGCACCCGGTGGGGCCGGAGACCTACCGGGCGTGGGCGCAGGGGTACAAGTGGGGTGACTTCCAGAACCAGGCGTATGTGGGATTCCCACCGCTGTTCGGCCACCAGTACTCACACGTTTGGATCGACTTCCGCGGCCTGCAGGACGACTTCATGCGGGTCCGTGGCATCGACTACTTCGAGAACTCGCGCCGCGCCACGCTCGCCCAGCGCGCGTACGCGACCGCGAATCCGTCCGGCTGGAAGGGCTACGGCGCGGACGTCTGGGGGCTCACCGCGTGCGATGGCCCGCTCGACGGCAAGCGGACGATCGACGGTCGCGAGCGCGAGTTCCACAGCTACGACGCTCGCGGCGCGTGTTTCACCGGGATCGAGGACGACGGCACGCTCGCGCCCTGCGCCGCGGGCGGCTCGATCGCGTTCGCGCCGGAGATCTGCCTGCCGGCGTTGAGCGCGATGCGCGACCGGTACGGGGCCCACCTGTTCCGGGAGTACGGTTTCGTGGACGCGTTCAACCCGACGCTGTCCGACACCACGACGTCGCGCTACGGCGAAGTCGTGCCCGGCGTGGGCTGGTTCGACTCGGACTACCTCGGCATCGACCAGGGGCCGATCCTCGCCATGCTCGAGAACTGGCGGAGCGGCCTCATCTGGCGCGTGATGCGCAACAACCCGCACCTGCGCCGCGGCCTGCTCGCGGCCGGGTTCCGGGGCGGCTGGCTGGGCGCCGGGGCGCCGGCCCGATGACGCGCGGGCGCGCGGTCCGCCGCGCGATGCTGCTCGTGCTGCTCGCGGGCGGGCCGCTCGCCGGCTGCGGGGGCGGGTCGCAGGGCCCGGTGACGATCCGCATGTGGGCGATGGGCCGCGAGGGCGAGGTGGTCGGCGAGCTGGTGCACGAGTTCGAGCGCGAGAATCCCACCGTGCACGTGCACGTCCAGCAGATCCCGTGGTCGGCCGCGCACGAGAAGCTCCTGACCGCGCACGTGGGTGGCTCGACGCCCGACGTGGGCCAGCTCGGGAACAGCTGGATCTCGGAGTTCGGGGCCCTGCACGCGCTCGCGCCGCTCGACCCATGGCTCGCGCGATCGGGCCCGTCGCGCGCCGACTATTTCGGCGGCATCTGGGACACGAACGTGCTCGACGGCACGGCGTACGGTGTGCCGTGGTACGTGGACACGCGTGTGTTGTTCTATCGAAAGGACCTGCTCGCGCGGGCCGGCTACGCGACCATGCCCGGCGACTGGCAGAACTGGAAGAAGTGCCTGCGCGCGGTGGTCGCGCGCGGGGGGCCCAGGCACTACGGCATCTTCCTGCCCACCAACGAATGGATGCAGCCGGTGGTGCTGGCGCTCCAGAGCGGCTCGCCGCTGCTCTCGGACGGCGGGACCCGGGGAGCGTTCGAGGCACCGGAGTTCCGGCGCGCGTTCGATTTCTACCTGAGCCTGTTCCGCGAGGGGCTCGCGCCCACGCTCGGGCTGCAGGACATCGCGAACATGTACCAGGAGTTCGAGCGCGGCACGTTCGCCATGGTGGTGACCGGGCCGTGGAACCTGGGCGAGTTCGCCCGCCGGCTGCCCGACTCGCTCCAGACCGAATGGGCGACCGCGCCGCTGCCGGGCCCCGACGGACCCGGCGTGTCGTTCGCGGGCGGATCGAGCCTCGTCATGTTCAAGGGCACGAGGCACCCGGAGGCGGCCTGGAAGCTGATCGAGTTCCTGTCGCGGCCGGAGGAGCAGGTGAAGTTCTGGCGGCTGACCGGCGACCTGCCCGCCCGGCGGGCGGCATGGACGGACTCGACGCTGACCGCGGACGCACGCACGCGCGCGTTCGGCGAGCAGCTCACGCGCACGGCGCCGTGCCCGAAGGTGCCGGAGTGGGAGGAGATCGCGACGCGCGTGTTCGAGCAATCCGACCGTGCCATCCGCGGCGCGGTGACGCCGGATTCCGCGCTCGCCCAGCTCGACCGCATCGTGGACAAGCTGCTCGAGAAGCGGCGCTGGCTGGCGAGCCGTCATACCGCCGGGGCACGCAAGTCATGAACGGACCGCTCGCGCGCCGCCAGGCGAGCGCCGGCGTGTGGTTCGTGCTGCCGTCGGTGGCGCTCATCCTGGTGTTCTTCTTCGGGCCGGTGCTCTACGGACTGTGGCTGAGCCTCACCGACTTCGACATCTACGCCATCGGCGACCCGTCCACGAGCCGGTTCGTGGGACTCGCCAACTACGCCGGCGCGCTCACGAACAACGAGTTCTGGAACGCGCTCCGGGTGACGCTCTGGTACGCGCTCGTGGGCGCGCCACTCTCGGTGGCGGTCTCGCTCGCGGCCGCGTTGCTGGTGGACGCGCGCAGCACGCGTTTCAAGCCGTTCTTCCGCGCCGTGTATTTCGCGCCGGTCGTCACCACGCTCGTCGCGGTGGCCATCGTCTGGCGCTATCTCTACCAGCCGCAGTACGGGCTCGTGAACGCGTTGCTGCACCGTTTCGGCGTCCCGACGATCGACTGGCTCGGCGACCCGCACTGGGCGCTCACCTCGATCCTCGTGCTCGCGGTGTGGAAGAACTTCGGCTACAACCTGCTCATCTTCGTCGCCGGGCTCCAGAACGTTCCGCGCGAACTGCACGAGGCGGCCGAGCTCGACGGCGCGAACGGCTGGCAGCGATTCTGGAACGTCACGCTTCCCGAGCTGGCGCCGGTGTTTCTGTTCGTGAGCGTCACCACGATGATCAACTACTTCCAGCTGTTCGCGGAACCGTACGTGATGACGCAGGGCGGCCCGCTCCGCAGCACGACCAGCCTGGTGCTGCTCATGTACGAGCAGGGCTTCCGCTGGTGGCGGCTCGGGTACGCCGCGGCGGTCGCGTTCCTGCTGTTCGCCGTCATCCTCGTCGCCACCACGGTGCAGATGCGGCTCCAGTCGAAGCGGGGGGCCGCATGAAGCCGCGGCTCGGCACGGTGCTCCTGAACGCGGTGCTCATCGCCGGCGCGGCGCTCACCGTGGCGCCGCTCCTGTGGATGCTGTCGGCGTCGCTCATGCCCACCGGGCAGGCCAACACCTCGCCGCCACCGCTCCTGCCGAGCCGGGTAACGTTCGAGCACTACGTCGAGCTGTTCTCGCACCTGAACCTGTCCCGCGCGTTCGCCAACAGCCTGCTGGTCTCGGTGCTCGGCACCGCCTGCACGCTCGTCACCAGCAGCATGGCCGGGTACGCGTTCGCCAAGCTGCGATTCCGCGGGCGCGAGGCGCTGTTCCGGCTGCTGCTCACCGCGATGCTCGTGCCGGCGCAGGTCGGCATGCTGCCGCTGTTCCTGATGCTCAAGGGCATGGGGCTCGTCAACTCGTACGCCGGCGTGCTGGTGCCGTGGCTCGCGAGCGTGTTCGGGGTGTTCCTGGTCCGCCAATACGCGCTCGCGATCCCGGACGATCTCCTGAACTCGGCCCGACTGGATGGCGCGGGGGAGGGGCGCATCTGGTGGTCCATCGTGCTGCCCACCATGGCGCCCGTGCTCGCGACGCTGGCGGTGTTCGTGTTCATGTCGTCGTGGAACGACTTCCTGTGGCCGCTCGTGGTGTTGTCGGACGAACGGCGCTACACCCTGCCGGTGGCGCTCGCGAGCCTCGTCGGCGAGCACGTGCAGGACACGGAGTTGATGATGGCGGGTGCGGTCGTGACCGTGCTGCCGGTGCTGCTCGTGTTCATCGTCCTCCAGCGCTGGTACATCCGCGGCGTCATGGCCGGGAGCGTGAAGGGGTGAGGGGGGCGGTACTCTCGCGGGCCGTCCCGCTGGCACTGCTGCTGGCCGCCGGGGCACGCGCCGCGCCGCTGCCGCCACCGCGCGTCCTCGACTCGTTCGACACCTCGACCGCATGGAGCGCCGTCCCCGCGAGTGGCGTCGAGATGAAGCTTTCGACCGAGCCCGGCCCGTACGGGAATTGCCTGCGGGTGGACTTCAAGTTCACGAAGGGCGGCGGCTACGCTGTTCTCCACCGGAAGCTCGACCTGGATCTGCCGGAGAACTACCGCTTCGAGTACCGGCTCCGGGGCGCGACCGCGCCGCAGAACCTCGAGTTCAAGCTGATCGACGCGAGCGGCGAGAACGTGTGGTGGTGCAATCGCGTGGACTTCGATTACCCGAAGCAGTGGACCACCGACAGGATCCGCAAGCGCCAGATCTCGTTCGCATGGGGTCCGAACCGCGAGGACGCCCCGCGGCACGTGGCCGCGCTCGAGTTCGCGATCACCGCCGGCTCGGGGGGGGAGGGCACGGTGTGGTTCGACGAGCTGACGCTGGTGCCGCTGCCGGCGCCGGTGGAGCCGCCCCCGCCGGTGGCGGGCGCGAGCAGCGTGGCAAAGGATCATCCGGCCGCGCTCGCGCTCGACGGTCGCGCCGACACGTGGTGGCAGAGTGGGCCCGGCGACGCCGCGCCGGTGCTGACGCTCGACCTCGGCACCTCGCGCGAGTTCGGCGGGCTGGTGCTGGACTGGGCCCGCGGGTCCCGGGTGCGGGACTACGCGATCGAGTTCGACGACGGCGACGGCCGCTGGCGTCCGGTGCGCGAGGTGCACGGAAGCGACGGCGGACGCGACTGGCTGGATCTCCCGGAGAGCGAGGCGCGGCGCGTGCGCGTCCGGGCACTCCCGGCGGGCAGGGGGGTCCTTGCGCTCGCCGAGGTGACCGTGATGCCGCTCGCGTGGGGCGCTACCGCCGATGCGTTCCTGTCCGCGGTCGCACGGGACAGCCCGCGCGGCCACTACCCGCGCGGCTTCCTCGGCGAGCAGAGCTATTGGACCGTGATCGGCGTCGATGGCGACGCGGACGAGGGCCTGCTCGATGAAGACGCACGGCTGGAGACGGGCCGCGCCCAGTTCTCGCTCGAGCCGTTCGTGTTTGATGAGCACGGACTGAGGACGTGGGCGGATGGTCGCAGCGAGCAATCGCTCGCGGAGGGCTCGCTGCCCATCCCGACCGCGACGCGCGTCGTCGACTCGCTGGCGCTTGCGGTGACGGTGTTCGCGCGCGGCGAGCGCGGGCACTCGGCGCTGGTCGCGCGCTACCGGGTGCGCAATCTCGCAACGCGCCCGCGCAGCGTCACGTTGCTGATCGCGCTCCGCCCGTTCCAGGTGAACCCGCCGAGCCAGTTCCTGAACGTGGCCGGCGGCCCGGCGCGGATCGCCTCGCTCGCATTCGACGGCAGCACCGTGCGCGTGAATGGCGTGCGGGGTGTGACCTGCCTGACGCCACCCCAGGGCTTCGGCGCGATGACGTTCGACCAGGGTGACCTCGTCTCGCGCGTCTCCGCGGGCGATCTCCCGGCGGCCACCCGCGTGGACGATCCGACCGGGCGAGCCTCCGGCGTGCTGCGCTGGCGGCTGGAACTGCCGGCGAACGTCGAGAAGGAGGTGCAGCTCGACATCCCGTTCGGCGCGGCAGAGCCAGTCGCGATCGACTCGCCGGCCACGGTGAGAGGCTGGCAGCAGCAGGAGGAGGCGCGCTGGCGCGCAAAGCTCGGCACGTTCGCGCTCTCGGCCGGAGGCCCCGGCGCCGAGGTGGCAGCCACGCTCGAGGCGCAGCTCGGGTTCGTGCTCGTGAACCGGGATGGCCCCGGTATCCAGCCCGGCTCGCGCTCGTACGAACGCTCGTGGATCCGCGACGGCTCGCTCACGTCCTCCGCGTTGCTCCACTCCGGGATGGTGGCGCCCGTTCGCGAGTTTCTCGAATGGTACGCCACGCACCAGTACGACGACGGGAAGGTCCCCTGCTGCGTGGACAAGCGCGGCTCGGATCCGGTGCCAGAGTACGACAGCCAGGGCGAGTTCGTGTACCTGGCGGCGGAGTTCCTGCGGATCACGCACGACCGCCCCACCGTCGAGGCGCTGTGGCCCCACGTGCGCGCCGCCGTCGCCTACCTGGACACGTTGCGCGCGCAGCGTCGCACTGCGGAGTGGCGGAAGCCGGAGAATGCACCCTACCGGGGGCTCCTGCCACCGTCGATCAGCCACGAGGGCTATTCCGCGAAGCCCATGCACTCCTACTGGGACGACCTGTTCGCACTGCGCGGCTTCAAGGACGGCACGTGGCTGGCGGGGCAACTGGGCCATGCGGACGACGCGCACTGGATGGCCCGGAGCCGCGACCAGTTCGCGAGCGACTTCGCGGCGGCGGCGAAGGCTGCGATGAAGGCGCACGGCATCCGCTACATCCCGGGCTGCTCGGATCTCGGCGATTTCGACGCCACCAGCACGACGATCGCCCTCTTCCCCGTGCAGGCGGGTCACGTGCTCCCCGAGGGCGCGCTCCGGTTCACGTTCGAGCGCTACTGGGACTTCTTCCGGCGGCGCCGGAGCGGGGAGGAGGCGTGGAGCGATTACACGCCGTACGAGTTGCGAAACGTCGGTGCGTTCGTCGCGCTCGGGTGGCGCGAGCGCGCCGACTCGCTCCTCACCTGGTTCATGGCCGACCGCCGGCCGCCCGGCTGGCGCCAGTGGGCGGAGGTGGTGGATCGAAACTATCGCCACGCGCGCTTCATCGGCGATATGCCGCACACCTGGGTCGGGACCGACTTCGTCCGCTCGGTGCAGGCGATGCTGGCCTACGAGCGCGAGAGCGACAGTTCGCTGGTGGTCGCGGCGGGCATCCCGGAGAGCTGGCTCGCCGACTCGGGCGTCGTGGTGCGCGGGCTCCAGACGCGCTGGGGAACGCTGGGGTACCGGCTCACGCGAGCGAATGGCCACCTCCGGCTGGCCCTCGATGCCGACGGGCTGCAGGTGCCGCCGGGCGGGATCTACTTCGAACCCCCGGGACTCCCCGCGGCGAAGAAGCTCCTGGGCGTCGAGATCACGACCCGCCACGACAGCGTGCGAGTGGACGGCCGGCTCGAGCGGACGCCGGACCCGAGCCTCTGGCACCTGTCCCGCACCGGAAACGTGGCCCTGCCACGCGTCATCGAGTGGGGGATCGAGGACGTGCAGGCGGCTCCGGTCGGTTCCCACCCCTGAGCCGCGCGCGCCCGGTCGCGAGCCCGGGCCCGCCTCACACCAGCGAGTCGGCCACGCACGCCCCGTTCGTCCGGATCACCTCGCGGTAGAACTCGCCGCTCGCCTTCACCGTCCGCTGCTGGGTGGCGTAGTCCACGTGCAGCAGTCCCATGCGGTGCGAGAAGCCGCTCGCCCATTCGAAGTTGTCCATGAGCGACCACACGAAGTAGCCACG
>CAYSWZ010000042.1:0-8728 GCA_964434945.1 uncultured bacterium
GGTCAGGTCGTCGGCCGGCACGTAGATCGCCTGCACCGACGTGATCGAGCCCTTCTTCGTGGTCGTGATGCGCTCCTGGAGCGCGCCCATCTCGGTGGACAGCGTCGGCTGGTAACCCACGGCGCTCGGCATGCGGCCGAGAAGCGCGGACACCTCGGAGCCGGCCTGCGTGAAACGGAAGATGTTGTCCACGAAGAACAGCACGTCCTTCCCTTCCTCGTCGCGGAAGTACTCGGCCATCGTGACGCCGGTCAGGCCAACGCGCAGGCGTGCGCCCGGCGGTTCGTTCATCTGTCCGAACACCATCACGGTCTTGGTGATGACTCCGGACTCGGTCATCTCCCGGTAGAGGTCGTTCCCCTCGCGCGTGCGCTCGCCGACGCCGGCGAACACCGAGAAGCCGCCGTGCTGCGTGGCGATGTTGCGGATGAGCTCCTGGATCAGCACGGTCTTGCCTACGCCGGCGCCTCCGAACAGGCCGACCTTGCCGCCGCGCTGATACGGGGCCAGGAGATCCACGACCTTGATGCCGGTCTCGAACAGCTGCTTGTCGATCTCCTGCTCCGAGAACGGCGGCGCCGAGCGGTGGATGGGGTAGCGCTTGGTCGACGCCGGGACCTGGCCCTTGCCGTCGATCGTGTCACCGGTGAGGTTGAAGATGCGCCCGAGTCCCACCTCGCCCACCGGCACCATGATCGGGTTGCCCGTGTCGGTGGCGGTCATGCCGCGCACCAGGCCGTCGGTGGAGTCCATGGCGATGCAACGCACGACGTTGTCGCCCACGTGCAGCGCGGCCTCGACCGTGAGCTTGATGCCGCGCTTCTCGTCCTCGATGAGGATGGCGTTGTAGATCTTCGGAAGCTTGTCGGGATCGAACGCCACGTCGACGGTCGGGCCGATCACCTGGACGACTTTTCCAACGTTCATTGGAGCACCCCTCGTGCGAATCAGCCCGCGCGCGTGCCGCGCCGGCAACGTGTCTCTAGTTCAGCGCCTCCGCGCCGCCCACCAATTCCGAGATCTCCCGCGTGATCGCCGCCTGCCGGAGCCGGTTGCGGGTCAGCGTGAGTGAATCCACCAGCTCGCCCGCGTTCTTGCGGGCGGACCCCATCGCCATCATGCGTGCGGACTCCTCGCTCGCCATCGCGTCCGCCAGCGAGGCGTAGAGCTTGGCCGTGGCATAGCGCGGCAGGAGTTCGGCGAACACCCGCTCAGGGTCGGGCTCGAAGATCGTGTCGCCGCTCCCCGCCGGCGGCGGGGTGGCGCTCGTGCCGGCACCGGTCCCGATGGGCAGGAACGTCTCGGTGAGGATCTTCCGCACGATCGCGTTCACGTAGTGCGTGTAGAGGATCTCGACACGGTCGACCTCGCCGTGGAGGAAGCGTTCGGTGAGGTCGCGGGTGACCTGCCGCGCCAGCTCGAGACTGCTCTCGCCGCGAATCTCGGTGTGCGCCGCCAGCACGGGATAGCCGCGGCGCCGCAGGTAGTCGCGGCCCTTGCGGCCGAGGACCACGCACTGGATCGAGCCCGCGGGTGCGCTCTTCAGCCGTTGCTCCGCGACTCGCAGCACCGCCGTGTTGTAGGCGCCCGCGAAGCCGCGGTCGGCGGTGATCAGCACCAGGGCGGTGACCTTGACCTCGCGCGCCTTGAACAGCGGATGCTCGAGGTCCGTCGCGGCCGCGGCGAGGTTGTCGAGCATGGCGGTGATCCGGGCCGCGTACGGGCCCGAGGCCTGCGCGCGCGCCTGCGCGCGGCGCAGCTTCGCCGCGGCCACCATCTCCATGGCCTTGAAGATCTGCTGCATGCTCTTGGTGGCGCGGATGCGCCGCCGGAGGTTCTTCAGTGAGGCCATGGCTCCCTACGCCTTGAACTGCGCCTTGAACGCCTTGCACGCCTCGTGCAGCCGCTTCTCGTCGTCGGGCGAGATGACCTTCGCGGTTCGGATGTTGTGCGGCACCTCGGAGTACTTCTCCGCGACGAAGCCCAGCCATTCCGATTCGAACTTGCGCACGGCCGCAACGGGGACGTCGTCCAGGTAGCCGTTCGAGCCGGCCCAGATCGAGAGCACCTGCTGTTCGACCGCCATCGGCATGAACTGGCCCTGCTTCAGCAGCTCCACCATGCGCTCCCCGCGGGTGAGCTGCGCCTGCGTGTTCTTGTCGAGATCGGATCCGAACTGCGCGAACGCGGCGAGCGCGCGGTACTGCGCCAGGTCGAGCCGGAGACGGCCGGCCACCTGCCGCATGGCCTTGACCTGCGCGTTGCCGCCGACGCGCGACACCGAGATGCCGACGTTGATGGCGGGGCGCACGCCAGAGTAGAACAGGTCACCCTCGAGAAAGATCTGGCCGTCGGTGATCGAGATGACGTTGGTCGGGATGTACGCCGAGACGTCGCCGGCCTGGGTCTCGATGAACGGCAGCGCGGTGAGCGAGCCGGCGCCCTTCGCGGCCGACAGCTTGCAGGCGCGCTCGAGCAGCCGCGAGTGCAGGTAGAAGACGTCGCCCGGGTACGCCTCGCGGCCCGGCGGGCGGCGCAGGAGCAGTGCCAGCTGCCGGTAGGCCGTGGCGTGCTTGGACAGGTCGTCGTACACGCACAGGACGTGCCCGCCGCTGTAGGTGAACTCCTCGCCCATCGTGACGCCCGAATAGGGTGCGATGTACTGGAGCGGGGCCGGCTCCGACGCCGAGGCGGTCACGACGATCGTGTACTCCATGGCGCCGTGCTTCTCCAGCGTGCCCACCACGTTGGCCACGGTGGACTCTTTCTGCCCGATCGCGACGTACACGCAAATGACGCCGGTGCCCTTCTGGTTGATGATCGTGTCGATGGCGATCGTGGTCTTGCCGGTCTGGCGGTCGCCGATGATCAGCTCGCGCTGGCCGCGCCCGATCGGGATCATGGCATCAATGGCCTTGATGCCCGTCTGCAGCGGCTCCACGACGGGCTGGCGCTCGATCACGCCCGGGGCCTTGAACTCGATGTTGCGGAATTTCTCAGAACCGATCGGCCCCTTGCCGTCCACCGGCTGGCCGATGGCGTTCACGACGCGGCCGATCATCGCGGGACCCACGGGGACCGATGCGATCCGGCCCGTGCGCTCGACGCGGTCGCCCTCCTTGATGTTCTTGTCGGAGCCGAACAGCACGGCGCCGACGTTGTCTTCCTCGAGGTTCAGCACCATGCCCATGACGTCACCCGGGAACTTGATCAGCTCGCCGGCCATGGCGTCCTCGAGGCCCCACAGGCGCGCGATACCGTCGCCCACGGACAGCACGCTGCCCACGCTCTTGGTCTCGAGCTTGGCCTCGTAACGATCGAGTTCCTGCGCCAGGATGGCGCTCACTTCTTCTGGTCGGAAGGACATGGGTGCGAACCCCGTTCGTTCAGTGTTGGCTGTTCCGTCGCGCGGTCGCGCGCCGATGCTGCGGTTATTGCGATAGGTGCACTTCGTAGAGCTGGTGGGCGATCGCCTCGAGCATGGTCTTCACGCTCCGGTCCACGACGTGATCGCCGATGCGGACGTAGGCGCCCCCGAGGAGCGCCGGGTCCAGCTGCCGTTCGAGCACGATCTTCTTGCCCGTCGTGCGTTCGAGTTCGACGTGCAGCCGCCCGAGCTCCGGCTCGGTGAGCGGCACCGCGCTCACGACGGTCGCCCGCTCGAGCCCCTTCGCGCGCTCGACGATGGCCTTGAACTCGCGCGCCACCGCCGCGGTGATGCCGATCCTGTGCTTGCGCAGCAACAGGTCGGCGAACACCTGCACGCTCGGCATCGCCTGCCCCTTCAAGCCGTGCTCCAGCACCCTGCGCCGGTCGGCGGGACTGATCTGGGGATCGATGAGGAAGTTGCCGAGCCGCGAGCCCGGCGCGGTGAGCGCCGACAGCGAGTCGAGCTCGGCGAGCGTGCGCTCGAGCACCGGCACGAGCGGCTCGCCCGACTTCGCGGCCTGCCGCTGCGTGAGCAGCAGCAAGGCGCGGGCGTAGCGCCCGCCGATCGAGGTGTCCTGGCTCACCGGAGGCCGCTCACGCGTGGAGGCTCACTGGATGGCTCCGACTTCGTCGATGAACTCGCCGACGAGCTTGCGCTGCGCCGGATCGTCCAGCCGGGTGTGGAGGATCTTCTCCGCCGCCTTGAGCGACAGGTCGATGACCTGCTCCTTCAGGAGCTCCTTCGCCTTCTCGCGCTCGCGCACGATCTCCTCGGCCGCCCGGGCGAGGCGGTCCTGCGCCTCCTTCTGCGCCTGCGCGCGGATCTCGGCGGCAACCTTCTGTCCCTCCGCCACGGACTCCACGAGCCGGGCGCGGGCCCGCACGTCGATCTCGCGCAGCTCCACGTCCAGCCTGGCCCTGGTGGCGTCGGCCGCCTGCTGGCGGCGCTCCGCCTCGGCGAACTCGTCGGCGATCTTCTGCCGGCGGGCCTGGAGCTGGGCGGTGATCGGGCCCCAGGCCCACTTGCTCAGCGCCCACAGCAGGATGAGGAAGCCCAGGATCTGGGTGCCCACCATCCGGAAATCGATGAGGTTCATGCGCGCTCCCCGGGGCGCCCCGCGTGCGTGTGCCGCGATTGCGCCCGCCGGTTCAGATCTTGCCGTTCAGGAGGAACATGGTGACGAACGCGTAGATCGTGAGGGCCTCCGCGAGCGCCGCGATGATGATCATGGCGAGCTGGATCTTCGCCGTGGCGTCCGGCTGGCGGCCGATCGCCTGCATCGCGCCCTGGCCGATCAGGCCGAGCCCGATGCCCGAGCCGATGGCGGCGACGCCGATACCGAGGGGAAGACCGAGTGCGAGTGCGGCATGCATATCCATGGGGTGACCTCCGGGGTGGACTTAGTGAGCGTGCTGCGCATCCTCCGCATGCCCGTGCTCGGCGGGGTGCTCGTGCGGCAGCATGAGGAGGATGTAGATCGAACTGAGAACCGTGAACACCATGGCCTGGAGCGCGCTGCTGAGCAGCGCCAGCGGGAAGAACAGCGCGTGCATGGGGATACCGAACGGCAGGTTCTTGAAAGGCACCATCGCGATCCCGAGCGAGGCGAACGCGACGAGCAGCATGTCCTCGCCGAACACGTTGCCGAACAACCGGCACGAGAGCGAGATGGGCTTCGCCAGCTCGCCGAGGACGTGGATCGGGAGCATGATCGGCGCGAGCAGCCAGCCGGTGACGTCGCGCGGATTGCCGAGCATGTGGTCGAGCCAGCCGAGAGGCCCCAATTCCTTGAAGCCGATGAATTGCACGTACACGAACACGGTGAGCGCCAGCGCCACCGTCACGTTGAGGCTCGCGGTGGGCGAATGCATGAGCGGGATCAGGCCGAACAGGTTCATCGCCAGGATGTAGACGAACAGCGTGCCGAGGAACGGGACGAAGCGCGGACCGTTCCGGGGGCCGAGGATGTCGATGATGAAGTTGGAGAGCCCCTCGACCACCAGCTCGACGCCGTTCTGGAGGCCGTGCGGCACCATCTGCGGGTGGCGGCTCGCGGCGAACGCGACGCCCATGAGAATGACCGCGATCAGGAACGAGAACGCGAGCACTTCGTAGTGCTCGAGGAACCCGGCCCACGCCGCGTTCGGGAACAGGTCGTGGAGCAAGGAGATGACGTTGGTGAAGCCCGCCGGCCCCTCTTCCTTCTTCCCGGCGCCCTCGGCGGCGGGCGCCGCGGCCCCCGTCGCGGCCGCGCCCACCGTCGCCGGTCGCGCGGGGGCGGCACCCGGCGCACTGAGGGCGCTGGTCAGTGCGCCGAGCGCGAGCCACGTGACCGCGGCGAGCGCGAGCGCCGCAAACGCTGCGCGGAAACGATGGTGCGAGAGCGAGCGCCACGCGCGCGAGGCGAGCAGCACCTGGGTCGCGGCCTTCCCGACGATCACCGCGAGCGGCAGCGCGAACCCGCACACGAGTGCGAGCGGCGAGAGCCGCAGCAACAGCACCGCGCCCGCCGCGAACAGGAGCAGGAGGCCACCAAGTGCGAGCCCCGTGCGCTGCGTGTTCGCGGGCGTCGCGCGGTCGGGGTTCACGATACCGACCACGAGCCGCTCGAGCAGCTGCAGGTTGACGAGCGACCACAGGACCCCGGCGGCAAATGCCACGCCGAGCATCGGGCGCGCGTACGTCGCCGCCATGAGCGCGAGGACGCCGCCCAGCCAGGTGGAGGTCTTGCGAACGCGCGCGAGGAATTCGAGGCCCATGTGCTTGCGGGGCGCGCCCACTCGAGAGCGGCCGCGGCCCTTAGCGCTCCTGTGTTTCCATGTACCGCTTGTAGATCAGCCAGACTTCCCGTGCGCCGGCCGCGAAACCCAGCACCAGGCCCGAGAGCGCCAGCCATGGCGAGGTGTGAAACCGCTTGTCTCCGAAATCACCCACGAAGAACCCGACCAGCGGCGAGACGATGAGCAGGCTGGGGATCGCCACCAGCGCCGCGGCACTGCGCAGACCCGCATTGTCCGGACGCTTGTCCTCTGGAGGTGCCATGCAGGCCGACCTCGAACACGGTTGCGACCGGCGGGAGTGAAACTTTTCACAATCCCCCGCCAACCTTAATGTTTTCAACGACTGACGAAGGCCGCGGAACCCTAGACGAATGGGGTTTCTCGGTCAAGGCACATGGGCCATTGGGAGCGGGCTTCCTTGCCCGGCCCGGGGTCGCGGGCTATGTTGCCGCGCGTGATCGCCATCTCCTGCACCCAGATCGAGGTCCACGTCTTCCGGCGCCGTGGTAAGCGGTTGGAAATGCTGCTGATGCGCCGGTCTCCCGAGCGTTCTCTCGCTGGGGTGTGGCAGCCGGTCACGGGGGGGATCGAGCCGGGGGAATCGGCGATGGCGGCAGCAGTGCGGGAGGTTCGTGAGGAGACCGGACTGACGCCCGTGCGCTGGTGGGCGTTGGAGCACATGGCCGCGTTCTACGATGCCGCCGCCGACCGCGTTCGGCTGGTGCCGGTGTTCGCGGCCGAGGTGGCGTGGACCGATCCCGTCCACCTCTCCCACGAGCACGACCGGTACGCGTTCCTGCCGCTCTCCGGCGCCATGAAGCGGGTGCTCTGGGCATCACAGCGTTCCGCGCTCGCAGCGGTGCGCGACGAGGTGTTGAGCGGCTCGGCGGGCGGGGCCGCGAGGGAGATCACGGCGCGCATCACGGCCGCCGGACGGGTGGTCAGGCGCCGTCGCGCGCGGACCCAGTGAGGAGGACGGAGCGATGGCAGCGAGCAACAGCTTCGACGTGACCACGGGCGTGGACATGATGGAAGTCCAGAACGCCGTGGACCAGGCCACGAAGGAGATCACCCAGCGCTACGACTTCAAGGGCCTCAAGGTCGGCATCGAGCTGGACGTGAAGGCGAAGACGATCACGCTCACCGCGCCCGACGACAATCGCATCGCCGCCGTCTGGGACGTGCTGCAGTCGAAGATGGTGAAACGCAAGGTGCCGCTCAAGAACCTGAAGCCCGGCACGGTCGAGTCGGCAGCCGCCGCGTCCGCGCGGCAGGTGGTGGCGATCCAGGACGGCCTCACGAGCGAGCAGGCCAAGGACGTCGTGCGGCAGCTGAAGGACGCGAAGCTCAAGCGCGTGCAGGCGAGCATCAACGCCGAGACCGTGCGCGTCTCGGGGCCAGACAAGGACGACCTGCAGGGTGCCATCGCGCTGTTGAAGCAGCACGACTTCGGCGTCGAGTTGAAGTTCGGAAACTTCCGCTCCAACTAGTCCGGCCGCCGGCTCCCGGGGTCAATTGCCCGCGTCGCCGCTGTCGCGCATGCGGATCAGATCGTCGATCGCCGGCGTGCGGCCGAGGCGGCGGATCGTCGAGGCCGCGTAGCCGGCGTCCACGCCGTGGTCACGCGCGCGGATCGCCTCCGCGAGCGTGAGTCCGGGGTAGCCGGCGTCCTGGAGGCCGGCGATGTAGGCCGCGTCGACCCCGTGACTGCGCGCCTCGATCGCGGCATCGGGCGTGAGGCCGAGGAGCCCGGTCCGCTGGAGTGGCGCGAGGTACAGCGCGTCGACGCCGTGGTCGCGGAGCTCGATGAACTTGGCGAGCGACAGCCCATGGAAGCCCAGCGCGTCCAGCCCGTGGACGAACTCGGGATCCACGCCGTGATCCCGCGCGTTGATGAGCTCCTCGACCGACTCCCGCCCGAAGCCGGCCGCGCGCATCCCGGCGATGTACTGCGGATCGGCGCCGTGGTCCCGCGCGCGCAACAGTTGCGCGAACGTGAGCTTGCCGTCGCCGGCCTGGTTCATGCCGGTCACGAACTCGGGATCCACCCCGTGGTCGCGCGCCTTCACCCACTCGTCGATCGAGGCGAGCTTGTAGCCGAGAGCGGCCATGTCGTGCAGGTAGTCCCGCGTCACGCCGTGCTCCACACAGCGGACGAATGCGTCGACTTTGGGCGTCGCAAGCCCGAGATCGCGCAGTTCGTCGAGGAGCGCGAGCCGGCCGTCCTCCATCGCGAGCAGCACCTGCTGGTCCTTGCTCGGCCGGCCCACGCCCCGGCGTTGCAGCTCGTCGGCGAACGCGCTGGACAGGACCAGGTCGAACGTGCCACTGCCCTTGCCGTTCGCGATCGAGCCCCGCATCTGGAATGCGCCCGCGTCACGCTCGAGCCGGAACGTGACGTCGGCCGCCCCGCGGGCCAGCTGCTCGGACGTGAGTCCGACCAGGTCGCCGAGCGCGACGTCGTGCGAGCTCCATTCGTGCTTGTGTCCCGGTCGCTCGAGGCTGAGCGAGAGCTGGA